>DASSZV010000093.1:0-77945 GCA_035702765.1 Solirubrobacteraceae bacterium | reverse complement strand
CCGGCCCGGAGCGATGCTGTCCTCATGACGAGCTTCGGTGAGGTGGCGCGGGTGGCGGTCATCGCCGAGGATCGCCACCTCGGCGCGGTGCAGCGGCGACTCCTGTCGGCCCTCGCCCGGGCCCAGCCACGCGGCTTCCAGGTGGGGCTGGCGCGCGGCGACGCCGCGCTGGGCCCGCTGCTCGACCTCATCCAGATCCTTGGCCCGGGCCCGGCCGCGGCGACGGCCGCGATCGCCCACGAGCACGGCCTGGGCCTCGTCGGGGCCTTCCCGCTGCCCGCTGGCCTCGGTCCCGGGACGTTTCACGCGATCCTCTCCCCCACGGCAGCGGCCGATCGCGAACTGCTCGCCGCCGGCGCCCACCCCGAGCAGCTGCACCGCTGGCAACCCGGCGTCGACCCCGAGTCCTTCGGGCCCGGGTACTACTGCGCCTCCGCCCTGCCGCGGCAGGATGATCCCATTCATGTGCTCCACGTGGGCGATCCGGACAGTCCGGAGGAGCTGCTCCCCGAACTGGCGGCGGCCACCGAGCTCGAGCCGCGGCTCCAGCTCACGATCGTCCGTGATGAGGCGGTACTGCCGCGACTGCTCGCCAGTGCCGACCTGCTGGTCCACCTCTCCCCCTCCGCCGGCTTCCCGCTCGCGGTGATCGAGGCCCAGGCCTCGGGGCTGCCCGTGCTCGCCCGGGCTCGCGGTGGTGCCGCCGAGGTGATCGAGGACGGCCGCAGCGGCGTGCTCGTCCCCGACGCCCCCGGCGCCCTGGCTCAGGCTCTGGTGAGCCTGGGCCGCCGGGCGTGCCTGCGCGAGCGGCTCATCGTGGGCGGGCTCGCGGCGGTGCGCCCGCGGACCTGGGAGCGGTCCCTGGGCCAGCTCACTGAGGCCTGGATCGCAGCGCTGGCTTCCACTCACAGCACGATGGTGTGGGCCGCCTGAGCCCTCAGCCCGGCGGGGGGCGCGCCGGTGAGCCGGGCAGGTCCGACGGGAGCCGTGTCCTCGTGGTCACGCTGGCGGCGGTCGAACCGCGGAGCTTCACGAGGATCCGTGAGATCCGGTCCTGGCTCGCCCACCGGGGGGTGAGCCGCGTCACCTTCGCGGTGACCCCGGCTCCGGACCTGCACCCGGTCGGCACCCGCGCTCCCGGATTCACCGCCTGGTTGCGCGGACAGGTCGCCCGCGGGGATGCAGTGGCCCAGCACGGCCTGCAGGCGGCCAGCGGCCGCGCAGAATTCCGCCGCCTCGACGGGGCCGACGCCGACCGGCGCGTGAGCGCCGGTCTCGCCCTCCTGCGCGAGGTCGAGCTCGACCCACGCGGATTTATCGCCCCGGCCTACGGCTACACCCCGGAGCTGCGTCGCGTGCTGGCCGGCCGGTTCGACTGGTACGCCGAACGTCGCCGGGTCACTGGCCGGGACGCGGAGGGCGCCCCGGCGCTGCTGCACGCCCCGGCCCACATGATCGGCCCCGCCGCGGGGCCGCTGTGGTCCATGCCCGCCCTGCCCGGCATCTCCCCGGCGCGTGCCTCACTGCTGCGCGTGGATCTTCGTGCCGGGAGCTTCGACCGCCGCGAAGGTGTCCGGGCGCTGGAGCTGCTGCTGCACCGGGCCGGTGAGCGCACCGCGCTCAGCCTCGATGACCTGTTCGCCGCCCGCCGGTAAGCGCCCGCACCGCGCGCCTGCACCGCCGGCCGGCGTCGCCCCCCACCCCCGGATTCCCGCACGTTGCGGGCTCACCCGAGCCCGGGGTGGCCTGTCGTCCGGAGCGATCCGGATGATCGCCCCACGATGTCAGGCGCGGTGGAGCCATCATGAGCTGGCGCAGCACCCGGGCGAGCGCGGGCCGGCGCCCCGCCCAGACCGCGGTCATCGACCTGGGGTCGAACTCCTGGCGCCTGGTCGTCTACACCTACGGCACCGAGGCGGCGGGAACCTGGTGGAAGCGCAGCGACGAGCTCTATGAGGCGGTCAGGATCGGCGCGGGCCTGGAGCGGGGTGACGCGGGCCCGGCGGCGCTCACCGACGCGGCGATGGCCCGCGGCCTGGAGACGCTCACCGTGTTCGAGCGCTTCTGCCAGGCGAACGCCCTGAGCGCGCGGGACGTTCACGTGTTCGCCACCTCGGCCATCCGCGACGCGGCCAATTCGGCGGCCTTCCGGGCGCAGGTGAGTGCCCAGACGGGCTATGAGGTCGAACTGCTCTCCGCCGCCCAGGAGGCCCACTACGGCTACGTCGCGGCGGTGAACTCGACGACGCTCACAGACGGCACCGTGCTCGACATCGGCGGAGGGAGCATGCAGCTGGTGGAGGTGGCCGGTCGGCGGCCGCGCGCGCTGGTCTCCTTCCCCCTGGGCGCGGTGCGGATGACCGAGCGGTTCCTCGCCGACGCCGACCCCGGACGCTCGGGACGACCCCGCAAACGCGACGTCCAGCGCCTCCGCGCCCATGTCGAGAAGCAGCTCTGGGGCCTGGACTGGCTGCGCGGTCGCAGCGGTCGGCTGGTGGCCACCGGCGGGGCGGTGCGCAACCTCGCTGCCGCCGTGCAGCGGGCCCGCTATCCCACCGCCAGCGGAGGGATCGACCTCGGCGTGCAGGGCTTCGTCATCACCGCTGAGGCGCTCGAGCAGATCACCGCCGAGCTCACGGCGATGACGACGGCCCAGCGGCGCGCCGTCCCCGGAATCAAGCCCGGCCGCGCCGACATCATCCTCGCGGCCGCGCTCACCCTGCAGACGGTGATGCGCGTCGGCGAGTTCACCGGCATGGAGGCGACCGAGGCGGGCCTGCGGGACGGGATCTTCCTCGCTCGGACGATCCTCTCTGAGGTCGATCCCCTGTTCCCGGACGTGCGCGAGGCCGGGGTGCGCAACCTCGCCATCCAGTACGAGTCCGACCTGCAGCACACCGAGCACGTGGCTCGGCTCGCGCTGCAGATGCATCGCTCGCTCGTCGCCGGCGGGCTACTGGAGGCCCGCCCGGGCGAGTCCGAACTCCTGTGGGCCGCCGCGATGCTCCATGACGTCGGGGCGACGATCTCCTATGACGACCATCACAAGCACTCCCGGTACCTGATCCTCGCCGCCGACCTGCCCGGCTTCGACCCGCGGGAACGGGCGCTCATCGCCCAGATCACCCGCTATCACCGCAAGGGGCTGCCCAAGCTCGGGGAATGGGCGCCCCTGGCCGAGCCCGGCGATGACAGGCTGTTGGAGCGCTGCGCGCTCATCCTGCGCTTGGCCGAGCACCTCGAGCGCGGGCGCGATCAGTCCGTGCGCGAGGCGCGGTTGCAGACCGACGGCGACGGTGTGGCCCTGCACCTCCATGCCGCGGGGGACCTCACCCTCCCACGCTGGAGCGTCGAGCGCTACGGCGACGATGAGGCCTTCGCGCGGGTCTTCGGCCGCCCGCTGGTCATCGGCTAGGTCCCGTGGGGAGCACGTAGGCGGCTCGCCAGCAGCCGTACGATGCGGACCTGATCCGTCTCCGCGATCGTGCTGAAGTGCACGCCCAGATGAGAGGCGGTGACGCGAGTGAGCGCGGCCTCGCAGACGATCGGCGCCTCGGCGTCGGGGAGGCGCAGCCGGAGCTGCCAGCGCGGGGCGGGCTCCAGATCGCGGGGGCGCACGAGCAGGGCGCCCCCGGCACTCAGATTCGCCGTCACCGTGTCGAGGGGGCGCTCGCGTCCGCCGGGGGGTATCCGGCTCAGGGACACGCCGGCGATGATCGGCACCCGCGGAACGCTGCGCCGGTCGGCGGCACCGACGCCGTCGACGGGGATGAACTCGATCAGCTCAGTGGCCTCGCTGCCGAGAGCGACCCCTCGCACGGCGACGCGACCGGCGCCGTCGTCGTAGAGGAGAAAGCACTGAGCGCCCAGCTCCAACCGCAGCCGAAGGCTGAGGTCAAGCCCCGCCTCCGGCGCGAAGGTGCTCAACGGGCCGTGCACGGACTCAAGCCGGCAGGGGATCGCCGCCTGACGGGACGGTGGGGCGCTCGCACCGCCCGCGTCGGCCTCAACGGGCGCCGAGGCCGCCCCCAGCGGCGGCGCGAACTGCAGCAGCGCCGTCTGACCGGGCCTCAGTCCCTCCACGCTCCGCCATCTGCAGCAGCCATGCCGACCAGCTCGGGATGAAGCTCGCGGGCGAGCTCGGAACCCGTGAGCTCCGCGTCCACCGCGGAGGGGATCAGCCGGACGATGACGGACTTCGAGGTCGGGGTGCCGCTCTCATCCGCCACCGAGTCGAGCGGGACCAGCGCGTTGGTCTCCGGGTAGTAGGCGGCCGCGCAACCCCGTGCGGTGGGGTAAGCGTGGACCCGGAAGCGGGGCGCGCGCCGCTCGATGCCGTCATCGGCGACACCCACGAGGTCGACGGTGTCACCCTCCGCAAACCCGAGCGCGGCCATGTCGTCGGGGTGGACCATCACGACCCGGCGACCCGCGTGGATGCCGCGGTAGCGGTCGTTCAGCGCGTAGATCGTCGTGTTGTACTGGTCGTGGGAACGAAGGGTCTGCAGCAGCAGGGCGTCCTCGGGCACCTGCAGCACGTTGATCTCGTTCACGGTCAGCTCGGCGCGGCCCGAGGCGGTCTCAAAGCGGCGCTCGTCCCGCGGCGGATGGGGCAGGGTGAAGCCGTCAGTGATCCGGTCGTTGAAGTCATGAAAACCCGGGATCGCCTCGGCGATGAGCTCTCGGATCGCCCCGTAATCATCGGCCAGCTCACGCCAGTGCAGCCGGCCGCGGTCCCCGACGGTGAGCGCCGCGAGCTCGGCGACGATCCGCACCTCCGAGCGCAGCTGATCCGAGGCTGGCTCGAGGCTCCCGCGGGTGGCGTGCACGGCGCTCATCGAGTCCTCGACGGTGACGAACTGGGGCACGCCGGCCTGGCGGTCGATCTCGGTGCGGCCGAGGGTCGGCAGGATCAGCCCTTCGCGGCCGTGGACGAGGTGCCCGCGGTTGGGTTTGGTCGCCACATGGACGGTGAGCTCGCAGTTGCGCAGCGCCGCCGCGGTCACCGCGGTGTCCGGGGCGGCGGAGAGGAAGTTACCGCCCATGCCCATGAAGACCCTGGCCTCGCCGTCACGCATCGCACGGATGGCGCGCACCACGTCGACCCCGTGCTCACGGGGCATCGGAAAGCCGAGCGTCGCCTCGAGCGAGTCCAGCAGCCCCTCCGACGGGCGCTCGAAGATGCCCATGGTCCGGTCACCCTGGACGTTGGAGTGCCCGCGGACCGGGCAGACCCCGGCGCCGGGGCGGCCGATGTTCCCGCGCAGCAGGAGGAAGTTGACCACCTCGCGGATCGTCGGCACCGAGTTCTTGTGCTGGGTGAGCCCCATGGCCCAGCAGACGATCGTGCGCTCGGAGGCGGCGGCCAGTTCGACGAAGGCGCCGATCTGCTCGGCGCTCAGGCCGGTGGCCGCGGCGACGGTCGCGTCGTCGAGCTCGGTCAGGTGGCCAGCCAGCGCATCCAGGCCGTTGCAGTACTCGGCGATGAACTCCCGGTCGATCGCGTCGCGGCGGATGAGCTCGCGGTTGACCGCCTGGAAGAGGGCGAGGTCCCCGTTCACCCGGATGGGCAGATGCAGATCAGACAGGGAGGTGCCGACGCCGAGCATCCCTCGGGCCTTCTGGGGGTTGTTGAACTTGATGAGCCCGGCCTCGGGCAGCGGGTTGATCGAGACGATCTTCGCCCCGTTGCGCTTGGCCGTCTCCAGCGCCGAGAGCATGCGCGGGTGGTTCGTGCCCGGGTTCTGGCCGGCGACGACGATCAGGTCGGCCGCGTGCAGGTCATCGAGCGTGACCGACCCCTTGCCGATCCCGATGGTCTGGCCCAGAGCGGTCCCGCTGGACTCGTGGCACATGTTCGAGCAGTCCGGCAGGTTATTCGTGCCCAGCGCTCGGACGAAGGCCTGGTAGAGGAAGGCCGCCTCGTTGGAGGTGCGACCGGACGTGTAGAAGATCGCCTCGTCCGGCGAGTCGAGCTCACCCAGGCGCTCGGCGACCAAGCCCAGCGCGTCCTCCCAGGAGATGGCCCGGTAGTGGCTCTCCCCCGGACCGACGTACAGCGGCTGGGTGAGCCGGCCGAGCTTGCCGATCCAATGGTCGGAGCGCTCGAGCATCTCGGCGATCGAGTAGCGGGCGAAGAGCTCGGGCGTGGCGCGGCGGCGCGTGGCCTCCTCCGCGACCGCCTTGGCCCCGTTCTCACAGAACTCGGCCGCGTGCCGATGATCGGGGTCGGGCCAGGCGCAACTCGGGCAGTCAAAGCCCTCGCGCTGGTTGAGAGCCAGCAGCGTGCGGGCCGTGCGTCCGGCGCCCATCTGAGCCAGACCCTTCTGCATCGAGGAGGCGACCGCGGGCAGGCCCACCGCCTCGTGCTTGGGTCGGCTCACGCGGCGGGGCAGGTCGTCGCCGTGGTCGTGTCCCTTGGTCATTCTGCTCATGGGAGGCCTCCTTCAGGCTCGCCCCGGTCCGGGTCATCGAGGCGTTCGGCACCGCTATAGACATTGATGGACCCACGGCGTGCGAATCCGCCCAGGGTGAGACCGTACTCCCGGGCAAGGGACACGGCCAGGGACGTCGGGGCTCCGACCCCGACGAGAACGCGTGCGCCGGCGACGACCGCCTTCTGCACGAGCTCGAAGGACAGCCGTCCACTCACGCACAGCAGCAGGTCCGAGAACGGCAGCATGCCCTCCCCGAGCGCCCAGCCGACGACCTTGTCCATCGCGTTGTGACGACCGACGTCCTCGCGCACGCAGAGCAGCTCCCCCCGCGGGGAGAACAGGCCCGTGGCATGCAGCCCGCCGGTGCGGGCGAAGCCCGGCTGGATGAGCTGGTCGGGCAGGCCGGCCAGCAGCTCCCGCGTCAGCGGGCGCCCCGACCAGCCGGGCGCCAACGGCGTGGCGGCGACGGCGATCTGCTCGATCGCCCCCTTGCCGCAGACCCCGCAGGATGAGGTCGTGTAGAAGCGCCGGGAGGGCAGCTCGCGCTCCAGAGCTCCGCCGACGACGACCGTGTTGACGGCCAGGTCCTCGGTGAGCCCGACCGGACGTGGCTCGCGGATGAGGCCCTCCCCGAAGAGGAAGCCCAGCGCGAGCTCCTCGTCATGGCCCGGGGTGCGCATGGTCACCGCCACCGGTTCGGCGTCGACCCGGATCTCCAGGGGCTCCTCGACGGCGACCCAGTCGCGCGCGGCGTCGCGTTCGATCGCCATCACGCTGCCGGGCGCATACTCGTGCGGTGCCATCACCTCATCAGGATAGGCCCGTGGCGGGGCTGCTTCTCACCGGCGGGGCGAGCCGACGTATGGGGACTGACAAGGCGCGCATCCGTGTGTCCGGGATCCCGCTGGCCGAGCACGTGGCGGCCATCCTGAATCAGGTCGCCGCTCCCGTGCTCGAGGTCGGCCCGGGTCACAGCGGACTGCCCACCGCCCCGGAGGCCACGTCCGGGCAGGGGCCCCTGGCCGCCCTGGCCGACGGCCACCGTGCGCTGCTGGCCCGCGGACACGTCGGCGATGTGCTCGTGCTCGCCACCGACCTGCCGCTCATCGACGCGGCAACACTGGTCGCCCTGCGGGATTGGCCGGCTCCCGGCAGCGTCGTGCCCCGCCACGGCGGCCGCCCCCAGCCGCTGTGCGCCCGCTGGTCCCCCGCCGACCTGGCCGTGATCCCCGACCTGCTCAGGCGCGGTGAACGCGCGCTGGCGCCGCTGCTGCGCCGACCCGACGTCGCGCTCGTCAACCTGCCCGACCCGCGTCCCCTCGAGGACGCCGACACCCCCGCCGACCTCGACGCCCTGGGCCTAGACTGGCGACCATCATGAGCACCCAGGAGCCCCTGTCCGCCGAGGACTGGACCCAGCGCTACGCCGCCCGCCTCGGCCTCGAGCCGCCGAGTGCCGCGGAGGTCGAACAGCTGCTGGCCCTCGCCGGTGTCGCCGCCCACGCCTCCGCGCGCCAGGCCGCGCCGATCTCGACGTGGCTCGCCGCCCGCGCCGGGGTGACGCCCGAGCAGGCGCTCACCGCGGCCCGAGCCCTCGCCGAGGCGCCCCAGGGCGCCAGCGGCGACGGTCCCGGTCACTAGCGTCCCGGACGTCGACGGTCGCGCGGACCGGTCACCCCCCCGGTCGCTAGCGTCCCGGACGTCGACGGTCGCGCGGACCGGTCACCCCCCGGTCACCCGCCCCGGACGGGACCGGTCCCACAGACCGGTCCCCACCGCCACCTTTCACGGGGCCGTCACACAAATCCCGCGCCTGCCCGTAGTCTCCCGGGGACGATGGCGACCACCGAGCAGCCCGTCACCTCGAGTCACCTCGACCCCTCCCTGTACATCAACCGCGAGCTGTCCTGGCTCGACTTCAACGAGCGGGTGCTCGAGCTCGCCGAAGATCGCAGCCTGCCCCTGCTCGAGCGGGCGAAGTTTCTGGCCATCTACACCGCGAACCTCGACGAGTTCTTCATGATCCGCGTCGCCGGGGTCCAGGAGCACATCGCCGGGCGCACGATGCACTCGGGCGCCGATGCGACCCCGCCCACCCGGCTGATGGGGCTCATCGCCGAGAAGGTGCGTGAGCTCGACGCCCGCCACGGCGCCGTCTTCAGCCATGAGGTCCACCCCGGGCTCGCCGAACACGGGGTCGCCATCGTCGACATCGACGACCCCTCCGTGGATGCCGGACGCATCGCCGAGCGCTTTCGGGAGCAGATCTACCCCGTGCTCACCCCGCTGGCCTTCGGTCACGGGCGGCCGTTCCCCTACATCTCCAACCTCAGCCTCAGCCTCATCGTCCACCTCCACGACCCGGCGCTCGACATCGAGGTCTACGCCCGGGTGAAGGTGCCCCGTGAGGTGGTGAGCCGCTTCGTGGAGATCGACGCCGACACCTTCATCCCACTCGAGCAGATCATCGCCCGGCACCTCGACCAGCTGTTCCCCGGCATGGAGGTCGTCTCCCACAGCCTCTTCCGGGTCACCCGGGACGCCGACTTCGAGATCTCCGACGAGGCCGACGACCTCGTCTCCGCCGTGGAGACCGAGCTGCGGCGTCGGCGCTTCGGCGAGGTCATCCGCCTCGAGGTCGCCACGGGGATCGAGCCCGAGATGCTCGCCCAGCTCGTGGATTGGCTCGGCCTGCACCCCAACCAGGTCTACGAGTCCGACGGGCTGCTGGCCCAGAACGACCTCTGGCAGATCGTCGGCATCGAGGGTCACGACGCTCTGCGTGAGACCCCGTGGACGCCTCTGTCGCACCCCGCCTTCCGCCCGCGCGCCGACGAGAGCGACGAGCAGCCCGACGTGCTCGAGGCGATGCGCAGCGCCGACGTGCTCGTGCACTTCCCGTACCACTCCTTCTCCTCCAGCGTGGAGCGCTTCGTCACCCAGGCCGTCGACGATCCTGACGTGCTCGCGATCAAGATGACCGTGTACCGGACCTCGGATGACTCTGCGCTCGTACCGGGGCTGATCGCCGCGGCCGAGCGGGGCAAGCAGGCGGTGTGCATGGTCGAGCTGAAGGCCCGCTTCGACGAGCGGCGCAACATCCGCTGGTCCCGCAAGCTCGAGGAGGTCGGCGCCCACGTCGTCCACGGCATCCCGGGCCTGAAGACCCACGCCAAGCTCATCCTCGTCGTGCGCCGCGAGCGGGACCGGGTGCGCAACTACGTGATGATCGGCACGGGCAACTTCCACGCCAAGAACGCGAAGCTGTACGAGGATGTCGCGCTGTTCACCACCGACCCGCAGATCGGCTCAGAGGTCGCCGGGCTGTTCAACGCGCTCACCGGCTACGCCCACCCGAGTCGCCAGCGTAAGGTGCTCGTCGCCCCGGACGCGATGCGCGGGCCGCTGCTCGAGCTGATTGAGGAGACGATCGCCGCGCGCCGGGCGGGGGAGCCCGCACGCATCCGCCTGAAGATGAACTCGCTCGTGGATCAGCGCTGCATCGAGGCGCTCTACCGCGCCTCTCAGGCCGGAGTGGAGATCGCCATCAACACGCGCGGCATCTGCTGTCTGCGACCGGGCGTCGCGGGGGTGTCGGAGAACATCTCCGTGCTCTCGGTCGTCGGGCGCTTCCTCGAGCACAGCCGGATCTTCGCCTTCCACGCTGGGGAGAAGCACACCGTGCTGATCGGCTCCGCGGACCTGATGCCGCGGAACCTCGACGCCCGCGTCGAGCTGCTCACCCCGGTCGAGTCCCCGGCGCTGAAGGCCGAGCTCGAGGACACCCTCGACCGCTGCTTCGCCGATGACACCAACGCCTGGGTACTCGCCGCCGACGGCACCTGGTCCCGGCGCCCGCGGGGCACGCGCTCGGTGCACGCCGAGCTGATGGAGCGGACGACCGGGCAGGCCAGCGGCGCAGGCGCGGGCGCATAGAGCCCTTGGCTCTGCTCGTCATCGTCGTCGCCGTCGCGCTGCTCTTCGACTTCACCAACGGCTTTCACGACACCGCCAACGTTGTCGCCTCGGTCATCTCGACCCGGGCCATCTCGCCGCGCCGCGCCGTCGCGCTCGCCTCCGGGCTCAACTTCGCCGGGGCCCTGCTGTCGCTGAAGGTCGCGGCGACCATCGCCACCGGCATCCTCGCCACCGGGCAGATGACCGAGACGGTCATCTTCGCCGGGCTCACCGGGGCGATCGGCTGGAACCTTCTCACCTGGGCCGCCGGTCTGCCCTCGAGCTCCTCCCACGCCCTCATCGGCGGTCTCATCGGCGCCCTGCTCGCCGCCGTCGGTGGCGGCGGCATCCACTGGCTGGGCGTCCTGGACAAGGTCGTCATCCCCGCGCTGATCGCGCCGCTGGCCGCCTTCGCGATCGCCGCGGCGGCGATCGGGCTCGTCTACCGGGCGGTCGGGGGGCGGCGGCCGGGGGGCGTCAACCGGACCTTCCGCGGGGGCGAGCTGCTCTCGGGCTCGGCGCTCGCACTGGCCCATGGCACCAACGACGCCCAGAAGACGATGGGCGTCATCGGCGTCGCGCTCCTCGCCCATGACGGGGGCCATCATCGGTTCGGCGTGCCGCTCTGGGTCGTGCTCGCCAGCGCGGCGACCATGGGCCTGGGCACCTACGCCGGCGGTTGGCGGATCATCCGCACCGTGGGGTCGCGGATCATCCGCATGGATCCCGCCCAGGGCTTCTGCGCCCAGGTCGCGGGGGCGGTGACGATCCTGCTCTCCTCAGCCCTGGGGTACCCGCTCTCCTCGACCCACGTCATCTCCGGAGCGATCGCCGGCGCCGGCGCGGGCAAGCGCACCTCGGCAGTGCGCTGGGGGGTCGCCTCGACGATCGTCCTCGGCTGGGTTCTCACGGTGCCGGCCGCCGGCTGCCTCGCTGCGCTTCTCTACGGGGTCACCGTGCTCTGCGGATCCGGGATCCTGGGCCCGCTGCTCGTGCTCCTGCTCGCGGTGAGCGGCGGCGCGGCCGCGCTGGGGGCGACTCGGCGCCGCGGCCGGCTCCGCCCGGCGGCCGCCCCTGTGTAGGCCCCCCAAGGGCCCCGCGTCACGCAGAGGCAGAGACGGCGGAAGTCCCGACAAGAGGAGGGGCCGGCCCGATGGGGCGATCGGACCGGCCCGGAGCGACCGCGGGGGTCGCCTCTTCCGCGCCCGGGGCAGGGGGTGGCGTGGGCGCGGAAATCTGTACCGAGAACGTGCGCCGGGGCTCACCCTGTGGTCGGCGCGGACGCCGGACGGTTACCGAGCGTCACCTTGACGGTGCGTGTCTTGGAGGAGTGGACCCGGTGGATCGTCATGGTGATCGTGTCACCGGGTTTGTAGTTGGAGATCACCGCCACGAAGGCGTCGGAGCTGGCCACCGACCGACCGTTGATCGCCGTGATGACATCACCCTGGGCGAGCCCCGCCTTCGCCGCCGGGGAGCCGGCGACCACCGCGGAGGGACAGCTCGACCCCGAGGCGACCTCGGCGCCGGCGCCGGAGATCGGGTTGGCCACGCACACCCCGACATAGGCGTGTTCGACGGTCTGGTGATTGATCATCTCGTCGGCGACCTGGACGTCGGTGTTGCCGGGGGTGGCGAAACCGATTCCCGCGGAACTGCCCGAGGAGGTCTGGATCTGATCGTTGAGGCCCAGGACGTCGCCGTTGGCGTCGAGCAGAGGACCGCCTGAGTTGCCCGGGTTGATCGCGGCGTCGGTCTGGATCGCGCCCGTGATCGTGTAGTTGTTCGGGGCCTGGATCGCGCGGCCGACGGCGGAGACGATGCCCGCGGTGACCGTCTCGGGCAAGCTGAAGGGGCTGCCGATGGCCACGACCGGGTCACCGACCTGGGCGGTGCTCGAGTTGGCGAAGGCGATCGGGTGCAGCTGAGAGCTGGGCACGTTCACGTGGATCACCGCGACGTCCGTCGACGCGTCGGTGCCAACGATCGTGGCGGGCGCGTTGACTCCGTTCTGGAAGTGCACCTCGACCTTGGGGTTGGCCCCGGCGACGACGTGCTCGTCGGTGAGGATGTCGCCTTTGGTGTCATAGACGACGCCGGCGCCCTCGTCCTCCTGCTGCTGGGTGCCGCCGCCGAAGCCGAACCCGAAGCCGTTGGACCCTGAGTTCGACGTGGTCGAGGTGACCGTGATGTCGACGACCCCGGCGGAGTCCTTCTTGTAAATCTGGTTCACCGACAGCCCGCTGGCGCTCGTCCGCGACTGGGACGTGGGGACCGCGCTGGCCGCGGGGGCCGGCGCGCCCGGGGCGGCGGACTCGAGCGTCACCGTCCGGGTGCTGCTCGAGCTGCCGATGACGAGCGCGACGATCGCGCCGGCGAGAGCTCCGGCGAGCAGGGGCAAGATCATGATGGTGCGTCGCATGGCTACCGGCCTTTCATCCATTCGGTGGCCCAGTCATCACAGCAGCGCAGCTTGAGAGCTGCGTAAGACGTCAGATGAGCGGGTTGGTGACCGCGTAGACCTCGAGGTCCGCCGGAACCCCCTTGGCCCGGAAGCCGCGCCGGTGACGCACCAGGAGACCGGCGAGCGTGTCGGAGCCGACGGAGGCGAGCAGCTGCCGGCTGGCGAGGATCTCCCCGGGCGCCGCCGCCTCGGCGAGCCGGGCGGCGATGTTCACGTCAGCCCCGAGGTAATCGCGCCCCACGCGCTGGGGCATCCCCAGGTGCAGACCGATGCGCAGGACCGGGCCGGTGCCATCCATGTCGAGCCCGGTCGTCCGCTCGAGCATCGCCACCGCTGCGGCGAGCCCGTCGCGGGGCCGACGGAAGGCCGCCATGTGCCCGGAGCCCAGGCGCTTGACCAGCCGGCCCCGGAAGTCGGCGATGAGCGGTTCAGTGCGCACGCCGAGCTCGCGCAGCAGCTCCAGCGCGCGGTCGTCGCCCGCCTCCAGCACCCAGGAGGCGAACCCGTCGAGGTCGGAGAACAGCAGCGTCGTCTCGGTGGCGACGCCCTCGAGCTCTGGGGTGAGCCCGAGGCGCTGGGTGAGCGGCGACAGCGCCTCGGCCAGCGGCTGGGTGTCCCGCTCCGAGAGGAAGCGGGCGATCAGCCCGGCGGCGCGACCGGCGGCCTGCTGGAGCGGCCGATCCTCAGCCGCCATCGACCGCGGAACCGGTCGACGGCTCGCCGGCGAGCTGGATGAAGGTGTCGAGCGCGTGAGGGTTGGCCAGGGAGCCCCGGCTGACCACCTGGTCAGGGTCCGCCCCGCACAGGATCCGCTTGACGGGAACCTCCAGCAGCTTGCCCGACAGCGTGCGCGGCACCTCGGGCACGGCACGGATGCGGTCGGGGACATGGCGGGGGGAGCAGTCCTCGCGGATGCGGCGCCGGATCTCCGCCGCCTGGTCGGCGTCGAGGCGGGCGCCGGGGGCGAGCACGACGAACAGCTCGATCGCCGTCTCCCCCTCCTCCCGGGGCAGGTCGACGACGAGCGCGTCGAGGATCGCCGGGAGGGCGAGCACCGCGGCGTAGATCTCCCCCGTCCCGATCCGCACGCCGCCGCGGTTGATCGTCGAGTCCGAGCGTCCGTGGATGATCGCCCCGCCCTCCGGGGTGATCTCGATCCAGTCGCCGTGGCGCCATATCCCCGGAAAGGTGGAGAAGTACGCCTCGCGCAGGCGCGAGCCGTCCACGTCCCCCCAGAAGCCCACCGGCATCGACGGCATCGGCTGGGTGAGCACGAGCTCACCCATCTCCCCCACCAGCGGGCGTCCCTGGGGATCCCACGCCTCGATCGCCGCGCCGAGCGCGCGGGCCTGGAGCTCGCCGACGCGCACCGGCAGCGTCGGCACGCCGCCGACGAAGGCTGTGCAGACGTCCGTGCCCCCCGAGGTCGAGAACAGCCAGAGGTCGGCGCCGACGTGCTCGTAGACCCAGCGGAAGCCGTCCCGGGAGAGCGGCGAGCCGGTGGAGCCGAGCCCGCGCAGCGCCGAGAGGTCGCGGCCACGGGCCGGCTCGATCCCCGCCTTCAGGCACGAGGAGATGTAGGCGGCGCTGGTCCCGAAGATGGTGATCGGCACCTCCGCGGCGAGATCCCAGAGCCGGTTGAGGTCCGGGTAGCCCGGGTTCCCGTCATAGAGGACGATCGCCGCGTCACTGAGCAGCACCCCGATGAGGAAGTTCCACATCATCCAGCCCGTGGTGGTGAACCAGAAGACGTTGTCCTGGGGGCGCGCGTCGAGGTGCAGGCGGGCCATCTTGGTGAGCTCGAGCAGGATCCCGCCCTGGGAGTGGACGATCGCCTTGGGCAGCCCGGTCGTGCCCGAGCTGTAGAGGATCCACAGCGGGTGGTCGAAGGGGACGGGGACGGTGTCGGGACCGAGGCGGTCTCCGAGGGTGGGCTCGGGGGGGGTTTCGGGGGTGGTGCCTGTGGGTGCACCACCCCCGCCGGAGGCCTCCGGGAGATCAGGCCCCCACCCGCGGCCGTCGAGCAGCCCGAAGCGCACGACGCGGGCGCGCGGAAGCGCGGTGGTGATCTGCTCGATCACCGCGGCGCGGTCGAAGTCGCGGCCGCCGTAGCGGTAGCCGTCGACGACGAGCAGGACCACCGGGTCGATCTGGGAGAAGCGGTCGATCACCGTCCGGGCACCGAACTCGGGCGCGGCGCTGCTCCAGATCGCGCCGAGGGACGCGGTGGCCAGGAACGCCGCGACCGTCTCGGGGAGGTTCGGCATGAGCGCGGCGACGCGGTCGCCCCGGCCCACCCCGAGCGCGACCAGCCCGGACCGGATCCGGCGGGTCTCGGCGGCGAGCCGACCCCAGGTCCAGCGGGCCGGGGCGGCGCGCTCGGAGGCGAAGTGGATGGCCACCGTGTCGGGGTCGCGTCCGGCGAAGATCGACGCGGCAAGGTTCAGCTCCGCCCCCGGGAACCAGCGGGCGCCGGGCATCACCGGGTCCTCCAGCACCGCATCGGGCGCGCGGTCGAAGCGGACCTCGCAGAACTCGACGATCGAGGCCCAGAACGCCGGGGGGTCCCGGGTCGACCAGCGCCACAGCTCCGCGTAGTCGGCGGTGTCGACGCCGTGGCGGTCCCGGAGCCAGTCCGCATAGCGGGTGAGCGTCGCGGCGGCGACGGCGTCGGGGGATGGGGTCCAGAGAACCTCGCTCATCAGCGGGAGTATTCCGCGCCGCACGGATGCGAGGGTGGGCGGGTGTGGGGGTTGGCCGCGCCGCCCTCAGCGCGACCAACCCCCGGATCACCCCACCATCACGGTCACCCCAAGGGGACGCTCACCACGTCCCTGACCTTGCGATGCACGCGATCGTGCCAGCGGGCCGGGGTCCCCGACAGCGCCAAAGGTCGCGGATTCCCGGCCTGGGAGTTATCCATGTGGAGCAGGCCGAAACCGTCGCGCCGCCCGCGGCGGTCGGGCCTCGGCGGGGCGGCGCCAGCAGGCGGGGCCTCGAGGTCGGTGCTCAGCGGGACGGGCCCAGCGGGTGCGGCTCAGCGGGCGGGCAGCGCGGGTGCGGCCCAGCGGGCGGGCAGCGCGGGTGCGGCCCAGCGGGTGCGGCTCAGCGGGCGGGCAGCGCGCGACCGCGGAGCGGGCGGGGCGCCCGGTCGGCGCGGAGGCGCACCCGCACCTCCAGGCCGCCCTCGCGCCGCGCCGTCAGCTGGAGGGAACCCCCGTGGGCGGTCACCACGGAGTCGACGATCGACAAGCCGAGGCCGAAGCCCGTCGTCTGGCGGGAGAGGCGCCGGAAGGGCTCGGTGAGCGTGGTCAGCGCCGCGGGGTCGATCCGCGCGCCGGTGTTCGCCACGACGAGCTCCACGGCGTCCCCACGGGTGCTCGTCGCGAGCCACAGGCACCCGCCAGGGGCGTTGTAGCGGATCCCGTTGTCGATCAGGTTCGCCAACAAGCGCTCGAGCAGCGCGGGGTCACCGCGGACCACCGCGGCGCGCAGGCCCGAGGTGTCGATGACGACGTCGGCCTGGCTGGCCCGCCGCATGAGATCGGTGACGCAATCCCCGGCGAGGACCTCCAGATCGACGCTCTGGTCCGCCCCGCGCACCGCCTCGGAGCGCGCGAGCGCCAGCAGTGCGGAGATGAGCCCCTCGGAGCGGTCGATGCTCTCGCGCAGGGCCTCTCCCATCTCACGCAGCTCCGCGACGCTCGCCTCGGGGTCGGCCAGCGCCACGTCGACCTCGGTGCGCATGATCGCCAGGGGCGTGCGCAGCTCGTGGCTGGCGTTGGCGACAAAGTGGCGCTGACTGGCGAAGGCGGCGTCCAGGCGCTCGAGCATTCCGTCGAAGGTGTCGGCGAGCTCCTTGAGTTCGTCCGGCGGTCCGCCCAGGGCGATCCGCTCCCCCAGGTTCTCCCCCGACACCCGGCGGGCCGTGGTGGTGATGCGCCGCAGCGGAGCGAGGGCGCGACCGGCCAGGAGCCACCCGGCGAGCACGGAGACGCCGGTCATCGCCACGAGCGCGAGCAGGTAGGTGAAGAGCAGCTGGTGGAGGGTCTCGTGGATCCACTGGTTCCGCATCATGCGGTAGTAGGCCAGGTCGACGCTGCGGCCCAGCAGGTGCAGCGACTGCTGCAGGCGGATGCGTCGCTCGAGGTTCTCGCGGACCAGGACGTAGCCGATCGACAGCAGCGCCGTCCCGCTGAGCAGGAAGACCCCTCCATAGAGCGTGGTGAGCCGGGCCCGGATCGTCCACGGCGACAGGCCCGGACCGCTTTCGGCGCCACGACCGCTGCCGGCGCCACGACCGCCGCCCGCGCCATGACCGGAGCCGGCGCCTGGGCGGCCGGGCGCCGCATCCGGGCCGGGGTGGCCGCGGGGACCGGAGCCGGCGATCTGCGTCATCAGGCCATGCGGTAGCCCACGCCGATCACCGTCTCGATCACCGGCTCCGGGCCGGCCTCGCTCAGCTTCCGCCGCAGGGTCATGATCGTCATCCGCACCACGTTGGTGAATGGGTCCGTGTGCTCGTCCCACACGCGCTCCAGCAGTTCCTCGGCCGACACGGTGGCTCCGTCGGCGGCCATCAGTGTCTCAAGGACGGCGAGCTCCTTTCGCGCGAGATCGATCGGCCGACCGGCCCGGGCCACCGAACGGCGGGCCGGGTCGAGCTCGATGTCCCCGCGGACGAGCACGGGGGGCCGGCTCGGAGCCGAGCGGCGCGACAGCGCGCGGATCCGCGCGACGAGCTCGGCGAAGCGGAACGGCTTGGGCAGGTAGTCATCGGCGCCGAGCGACAGGCCATCGACGAGGTCGTCGAGCTCGCCTGCCGCCGTGACCATGATGATCCCCGTCTCCGGCCGTTCCCCACGCACCGCTCGACAGACATCGTCGCCGTGGGTGCCGGGCAGGTCCCGGTCGAGCACCAGGACGTCGTAGCGGACGACGCGCGCCTTGTGGAGGGCCTCGTCCCCATCCCCGGCCAGGTCCACGGCCATGCCCTCACGGCGCAGGCCCCGGGCGATGGCCTCGGCCAGACGCTGCTCATCCTCGGCGACGAGTACTCGCATCAGCGAAGCTTGACCCGTCCGCCATAAGAACTGCGTAATAGACGCCGTGCCGCGGGCCTCAACGAGCCGACAGATGTCACAGCCCAGTAGCCAGCGGCGGGCCGCGGGGACGCATGCGGTAGCCTTGTCGGGCCAGGATTACATCAACTGACGTAACACCAAACAGGGATATCGTTCTTTCATGCCCCAGCCTTCAGCACCCACCTTGGCTGAACGCGGCGTCGCCTGGGGTCTCCAGGCCGTCAACACGCTCGCCTCATCGGAGCTGCTCGATCGTCTCGGCATCCGCGAGACGGCCGAGAAGATCCTCTTCACCGGTTCCAAGCGGTCGGTCCGCGCCGCCGGCGCGGCGGGACGCGCCTTCAAGGCGTCGACCAAGCTCGCCGGCCCGCAGCGCCAGGGCCGGCCGGCCCGAACCCGCGAGCTCTTCGACCTCACCCCGACCCGGGAGCAACGGCTCATGGCCGACTCGGTGCGTGACTTCGCGCTCGAGTTCGTCCGCCCGGCCGCCCGCCAGGCCGACCGGGACCTCTCCGCCCCCGTAGAGCTCTACGCCCAGGCCAACGAGCTCGGGCTCGCTGCCGTGGGCGTGCCCGAATCCCTCGGGGGGATGTTCGAGGAACGTTCCGCCGTCACCTCGGTGCTGCTCGCGGAGGCCTTCGCCCAGGGCGACCTCGGGTTCGCCGTCGGAGTGCTCGCACCGGCCGGGGTGGCCACGGCGCTGTCGCTCTGGGGCGACGCGGACCAGCAGGCCACGTACCTGCCAGAGTTCGTCGGCGAGAACCCACCGGCCGCGGCCGTCGCGGTGACCGAACCGCGCCCGCTGTTCGACCCCTTCGCGCTCAGCACCACCGCGACGCGGACCGCCGATGGCTATGTGCTCAACGGAGTCAAGTCCCTCGTGCCGCGCGCGGCCGAGGACGAGCTGTTCATCATCGCCGCCGACCTCGACGGCGCCGGACCGGCGCTGTTCATCGTCGAATCCCGCACCCCGGGGCTGAGCACCGAGGCCGAGCCGGCCATGGGCCTGCGGGCCGCCGCCACTGGGCGGGTGATCCTGGACGGGGTGACTGTGCCGCCGAGCGCCCTGCTCGGCGACGGAGATCCCGATGTCTACCGCGAACTGATCGCCCTGGGCCGTCTGGGGTGGGCGGCCCTGGCCATGGGCACGGGTCGCGCCGTCCTCGACTACGTCACCCCGTATGTGAACGATCGGGTCGCCTTCGGCGAACCGATCTCCAACCGCCAGGCCGTGGCCTTCAAGGTCGCCGACATCGCGATCGAGCTCGACGGCCTGCGGCTGGTCACCCTCCGCGCCGCCGCGCTCATCGACGCCGGCAAGGACTACACCAAGCAGGTCGCCCTCGCCCGCACGCTCGCGACCAAGTACGGCATGCAGATCGGCTCGGACGGCGTCCAGCTGCTCGGCGGCCATGGATTCACAAAGGAGCACCCGGTGGAGCGCTGGTACCGCGACCTGCGCGCGACGGGTCTGATCGAGGGAGTGCTGGTTCCGTAATGCCCATCAGTCTCGAAGTTCCCAAGCAGTTCGACGCACTCGTTTACCAGGCCAATCAGGCAGCCGCCCACATCCTGCGTCCCAACAGCCGCAAGTACGACCTGGCCGAACACGAGAACCCCAAGGAGCTCGACGCGCTCGCCGCGTTGCTCAACGGCATCGCCGCGGGCGACCCGCGAGCCGCGGCAGCGGGGGCCGGCGCGACCAGCGGGGTGAGCAACGGCAACGGTGCCGCCGCCGCGAACGGCAACGGCAGCGCGAAGAAGAAGAAGGCGGACGGCGACGCGGTGAAGAACGGGGGCAACCTCGCCTCCGTCCTCGCCGTCACCGAGATGAGCTGGGGCGACGTGGGCCTCCTGCTGGCCATGCCCCGCCAGGGGTTGGGCCAGGCGGCGATCGCCGCGGTCGCCACGCCCGAGCAGCTCGAGCGCTTCGGCGGCCGCTGGGCGGCCATGGCGATCACCGAGCCCGAGGCCGGCTCGGACTCTGCCGCGATCAAGACGAGTGCGCGCTTTGACGAGGAGACCCAGGAGTGGGTGCTCAACGGGGAGAAGATCTACGTCACCTCCGGCCACCGCGCCGAGCTGATCGTCGTGTGGGCCACGCTGGATCGCTCCAAGGGCCGCGGGGCGATCAAGTCCTTCGTGGTCGAGCGCGACACCCCGGGGCTGCACCTCGAGCGTCTCGAGGAGAAGCTGGGCTGCAAGGCCTCCGACACCGCGGCGTTCCACCTCAAGGACGTGCGCGTCCCCAAGGAGAACCTGCTCGGCTCACCGGAGATCCAGACCGCCCGCGAGGGTTTCTCCGGTGTGATGAAGACCTTCGACAACACGCGTCCGCTGGTCGCCGCGATGGCCGTCGGGGTGGCCAAGGCGGCCCTGCAGCGCGCCCGCGAGCTGTTCACCGACGCCGGTCTGGCGCTCGACTACGACCGTCCGCTCCACGCCCAGAGCGGCGCCGCGGCTGAGTTCATCGAACTCGAGGCTGAGTGGGAGGCCGCCCGCCTGCTCGCCCTGCGCGCGGCGTGGATGGCCGACAACAAGAAGCCGAACACCGTCGAAGCGTCGATGTCCAAAGCCAAGGCCGGCCGGGTGGCCACCGACATCTGCCTGCGCGTGGTGAAGCTCGCCGGCGCGGTGGGCTACGCCGAGCACGAGCTGCTCGAGAAGTGGGCCCGGGATGTGAAGATCCTCGACATCTTCGAGGGCACCCAACAGATCCAACAGCTCGTCATCGCCCGCAACCTGCTGGGCAAGAGCTCGGCCGAGCTGAAGTAGGCCGGCCAGCCGGAGTCGGCGCCCAGCCACACGGTCATTCGAGGGGGCTCAGACCACGGTTCTGAGCCCCCTCGAGCCGTTAAGAGGTCTCTCAGAACGCGCATAGTCCGCTCTTACGGCCCTCTTCAAGACTCGGATGCCATGACCGCAACCTCCTCCTCCGCCCCGGTGCGCCCAGCCCGTGTCGAGTGGCGCCGGGCCGAGTTCGTGCTCACCGGCCTCGCCTTCCTCGGCTTTCTCACCCTCGGCATCCGGATCACCACGATCTCCAGCGGTCTGCCCGCCCATCCGCTCTTCATCCACGTTCCGGTGATTCTCATCCCCGTGTCGGTGATCGGCGCTCTCGCAGTCACCTACCGACCCGCGTGGCTCGAGCGCTGGGGCATCGCTCTGTGCCTGTGCGCGATCGTGGCCATGTCCTCCACGTTCCTGGCCATGCAGGCCGGCGCCGCCCTCACCGGTGCCCTGCACCTCAGCGGTCGCGCCTCCCAGCTCATCGCCGAGCACGCGACGGCCGCAAAGATCCTTGCCATCGCCTTCACCGCCCTCACCGCGCTGCTCATCCTGACGTTCTCCGCCACCCGCATCGGCGACGGACGCCCCACCGGTCTGGCCGTCGCCGATTCGATCCTGGCTCAGCCCCAGATTCGGCTGCTACTCAGGGCCGGCGTGGTCCTGTTCTCGCTCATCTGCGCGTTCTACGTGTACCGCGTGGGCGACCTCGGGGCCCAGGCCGTGTGGCTCGGGCGCCTGCCGGTCCGCTGAGCCCCGCTCCACAGCCTGAGATGGACGGTGGCAACGTCGCAGCGACGGTCTGAGACGACCACTTGGGTGCCGTTGACGGAAAGTCCGTCGACGAGCACGATCTCGCGTACCCAGGTGGGGATGTTGGCGATCACCCAGCCGTGCGGGTCCTGCCCCCCGATCCGCACACCCCCGCAACCCGCCCTGCGGGACCAGCCCACCCAAATCCTCCACCGTGCACCAGCTCACCGGGACGATGCGCGTGCGATGTCGCTGAGGAACACCTGACGCGCACCACCCACGGGACGCGCGCCACGATGGACACTTCGGGGGCCCGGGGGCCCGGGGGCCCGGGGGGGCGCGGGGGCCCAGGGGCCCGGCCCGACCCGGGGGCCCGGCCCACGCCCACGCCCACGCCCACAATCGGGGGCGGGCGCCAGAAGGCGGGGGGGCAGGCCCAAGCCCGTCCACAGGGGGCGGGCGCCAGGCCCACGCCCGCACACGAGAACGCAAGCGCCCAGAACCCGGGCGCCAGCCCACCCACCCCACACCGCCGGGCCCACAGCCCGGCGACCCCACCCACCCCCGGGCGCGCGCGAATCAGGCGGTTTCGACGCGGAAGGCGATTCCGGCCGCCCCCAGCCGCGTGATGAGCGGGCGACCGAGGGCCTGGGCGGTCGTCACCTGACCGGCGCAGACAGGCAGGTCGTCGTAGGCGAGGCACAGAGCGGCTTCGGCAAGCATCTTTGCGGTCTCCCCGTACCCGGGGTCGCCCCCGGAGACGCTGGTGACGATGCGACGGCCCGCACCGCTCTGGGCGGTGAAGGTGACCTTGAACCTCCCCTTGGCCCGGGTCGCCGCGTCCGGGCCCTCCCCCGGGGCGCGCAGCTTCAGCGCGAGCTCCCGCGTCGGCCGGGTCTGGGCGGCGAGCACCACCCCGCTCACCGCCCCCAGGATCAGCGCGGTGTTCTTCAGCGAGCCGGCGGCGAGGTAGTGGCCATAGGTGAAGTCCGGGCCGTACTCGGGCAGCGCGCGCGCCGAGCGCAGGACGATCTGGGCGTCGATGAGCGGCAGGGAGACGACCCAGCCTCGGGCGACGGCCTCCCGGTGCGGAGGCCGGGTGCTGCCGCGGACGCGGCGTCCCTGGGCGTCCCAGACCGCCCGCTCCGCCGCATTGCGTTCCCGCGCCGCCGCCACGCCCTGGCGCAGCCGGGCCATCGCACCGACCGCGGAGTGGTAGGTCCCCCCAGAGAACAGGCCGCGGGCCCACACGTACCCGTTCACGCTCAGGGGCTCGTCCGCGGGCATCTGATCAACCGTGTAGAGGACCCCGAGGTCGTGGGGGATCGAATCGAACCCGGCGGCGTGGATGAGCCGCGCACCGGAGGCGAGCGCCTCAGCGTGGTGGCTGAGGTACATGCGGTCGACAAACTCGGGCTCGCCGGTGAGATCGAGGTACCCGGTGCCTGCAGTCGCACAGGCCGCGACCAGCGGCGCGCCGTACTTCAGATACGGTCCGACCGTCGTGGCCACAACACGCGTGGAGGCGGCGAGCGCGGCGAGGCTCGCAGCGTCCCCGGAGTCGGCCTGCAGCAGCGCGGGTTCGGCGACACCGGCGCTGAGGTGCGGGCGGACCCGCTCCCGCACGGATTCGAGCTTGGCCAGGTGACGCCCGGCGAAGGCGATCCGGGCCCCGGCGGGCGCGTGGGCAGCGAGATAGTCGGCCACCAGACCGCCGGTGAAACCGGTGGCCCCGAACAGGACGATGTCGTGGTCGCGTTCCTCAGCCATGGCGGGCACTCTACCCTGAGCGGCCATGCAGATCCGCCGTGCCGACCCCGCCCGCGACGCCGCCGCCTGCGTGGAGATCTACCGGCCCTTTGTCGTCGACAGCGCGGTCTCGTTCGACATCACCCCGCCGACGCCGGAGGAGTTCGCCGAGAAGATCGCGCGGGTGTCGCAGACCCATGCCTTCCTTGTCGCTGACGACGACGGCACCGTCGCCGGGTACGCCTACTCGGCGCCGTACCGCGAGCGGGCCGCCTACCGCTGGTCGGCCGAGGTGTCGGTCTACGTCCATGCCGACTACCGCGGCCGCGGGGTTGGCCGTCGCCTCTATGACGTTCTGCTCGACCTCATGCGCCGTCAGGGGCTGCGTACGGCGATCGCCGGGATCACCCAGCCCAACCCGGCGAGCATGGCCCTGCACGAAGCGTGCGGCTTCACTTCGGTGGGAATCTTCGAGCGGATCGGCTTCAAGGCCGGAGCCTGGCGGGACGTCGCGTTCCTCGCCCTCGAGCTCCACGACGATGCGGACCTGGGGCAGCCGCCAGAAGATCCCCGCCCCCTCCACGCCATCGCCCTTCCCGACGCGCTCTAGGCACACCGGCGGCGCGGCTGCGGCCCGCCCCGGGGAACTCAGCCGCCGATGCGCTCGTCGTGGAGCTCGCGCAGGCGCCGTTTGAGCACCTTGCCCGTGGGATTGCGCGGCAGCTCCCCGAGGAAGATCACGTCGCGGGGCACCTTGAAACGGGCAAGGTTCGCCTTCACGAAGGCGCGCACCCCGTCCTCGCTGATCTGGCCTTCGGGGCGCAGGACGACGAAGACGGCAAGACGCTTGCCGTACTCGGGGTCCTCGACGCCGACCGCCGCCGCCTCCTCGACCGCCGGGTGAGTGGCCAGCAGCTCCTCGATCTCACCCGGGAACAGGTTCTCCCCACCGGAGACGATCATGTCGTCGTCCCGGCCGTCGACCCACAGGCGTCCGTCGACGTCGAAGTGGCCGAGGTCCCCGGTGCTCATCAGGCCATCGATCACGTCCTTGTGGCCGCCGCCGGTGTAGCCCTCGAACTGGAAGGAGTTGCCCACGAAGATGCGCCCGACGCGGCCGGCGCCCCGGACCGGACGGTCATCGGCGTCGTAGAGGCGCACGATCGTGCCGAAGGGGGGCCGTCCGGCACAGCCCGGGGCGGCGGCGAGGTCCGCCGGCGTGGCGAAGGTCGCGTAGGCGACCTCCGTCGAGCCGTAGAAGTTGTAGAGCACGTGCCCGATGCTCACCTGGGCGCGGCGCACGAGTTCGGGCTCCAGCGCGGACCCCGAGACGAAGACGATGCGCAGCGAGCTGAGGTCGTAGCGGTTGAGACTGCGCTCGAGCACACCGAGGATCCGGCGCAGCATCACGGGCACGACGACCAGCGCGGTCGGGTGGTGGGCGGTGATCGCAGCGAGCACGCGCTCGGCGTCGAAGCGGCGCTCGGTGATCAGCGTGCAGCCCAGCGACACCGACAGCAGCATCTGGGAATAGCCGACGCCATGGAACATCGGCGGCGCGAGGTAGGTGACCTCCTCGGCGCGGTAGGGCACCTTGGAGAGCATCGCGCCGACCGGGGCGAGACTGCGGGAGGAGCTGCGAGGGGCACCCTTGGGGGTGCCCGTCGTCCCCGAGGTGAGCAGCACGACCTTGGCGTGACGGCGGGGCGGCGGCGGGGTGGGCAGGCCCTGGCCCGCGCGGATGAGGTCCTCCAGGGTGTCGCCGGGGTCGGCGGCGGGTTGGTCGGACCAGGCCAGGACGCGGCCCTGGGGCAGATCGATCCCCTCGAGCACCTCGGCGTACTCCTCGTCATGGACGAGCAGGCTCACCCCCTCCCGGGCGCAGACGTCGCGCAGCTGGGGCCCGCTGAAGTCGGTGTTGAGGTAGAGCAGCCGCGCACCCAGGCGCGCCCCGGCGAAGGTGATGTCGAGGAAGCCGCGATGGTTGCGACACAGGATCCCCACGCAGGAGCTGTGGTCGATCCCGCGGCGTGCGAGCGTGGCGGCGAGCGACTCGGCCCGGGCGTTGAGCTCGGCGAAGGAGAGCGAGCCCAGCTCGTCGATGAGCCCGATGCGGTGGCCATGCTTGAGAGCGGCGATCTTCACCGGCGCCCCGAGCTGGCCGAGTTCGGAGAAGGCCCGCAGCTCCGCGCCGGCGGTGGCTGGGTTGAGGTCGATCATCCCGGCCTGGCGCAGCACGGTCAGCGCGCGGGCCTCGCTCAACCCGCGGCGCGTCAGCGCGGCGGCGCGCAGCGAGGCGTCGCGCAGAGTCCTGGCCCGCTCGGTTCCGATCACCGTCTGGGCACGCTCGTACGCGCGCACGCGGGGATCCTCGTTCCGCTCGCCCGGCATCGCCTTCCAATCTACCGTGGCCGTCAGCGGCTGGCTCGCCCGCGTCGCCGCCCAGCCCGGTCACATCACCATCGACGCCACCTGAGCGCCCGCCTCGGCGCCCGCCGGACCTACGGGGCGGGGCGGCGCTCAGCTCGGCCCGGGGGGGTTCGATCCGTCGCGTGCGCCGTTCGCCCCGCCGCGGCCACCGTGGCGCACACCGGCCAGGCGGTCCCGCAGCGGCGAGGGCACCCCCAACGGGGACATTCGGTCCGCCGCGTCAGCGAGGAACATCCGCGGTTCGAGCTTCTCGATCATCGCGCCGAGCCGCTCCTGCTCGCTGGCGGTGAGCTTCTTGGGGCGCCCGCGGCCCTTGGCGACGAGACGGACGAGGTCGCCACGCTCCTCCGGGGTGAGGCGGTCGAGGTGATGCTTGCCCATGAGCAGGACCTCACCGGCCATGATCAGGCGGACGACGGGGATCGCCCGCAGGACGGGCATCCGCTGGGCCATGCGGCCGGCGAGTTGCAAATAGAGACCGTGGTTGGAGGAGGAGCCCCCGTCGGATGAAGCCATGTCGGGGAGGCTACCCGGGGAGTTGCCGGGCCATGCAGCCCTCCGCCGGCGGCCGGCACCGGCGCCCCGCCGGCGGCCGACAGCGGTGCGTCCGGCGGCGGCCGGCCCCGGCGCGCCCCGACGCGGCGGCGTGGGGTAGCGTCCCTGGCGATGGCCGCCCCGCCTCCCGACCCTCCCAGCGCCGACGACGCCCCGGACGTCTCCGCGGAGGTCCGCGAGCTGATCGACCGTCTGGCCGCCCTGCCGCGAGCCCCGGGCTCCCCCGGTGAGGCCAAGGCGGCCGAGCTCTTCGCCGCGGCCCTGCGCGAGGCGGGAGCCCGGGCCGAGGTCCAGCCGGCGACGTACCTGCCCGGCTACGCCGCGCCGATCGGGGCGCTCTGCGGCCTCGCCACCCTCACGGGGCTCGCAACCGTGCTCCGGGGGGGGCGGCGTGGACGGGGACGCAGACGGCGCGGGACCCCCACCACGGGGACCGCTGTGCGCCAGCCCGGGGCCGCCGCGCTGGCCACACTGATCGCGTTGGCCATCGCCGACGACGTGTCCAACGCGCTGCGCCTGGTGCGCCGGCTCGCGGGCCCGCGCCCGACCCAGAACGTCGTGGCCGAGATCGGCGACCCCGCCGCGCCACGGACCCTGGTCATCCTCGGCCACCACGACGCCGCACCCACCGGGCTGATCTTCTCCGACGATCTGCAGATGTGGGCCGGGCGCCGTTGCCCCGGTCTCATCGAGCGGATGGATACGGGCCTGCCCCTGTGGTGGGCGGTCATCCTCGGCCCACTGCTGCTCGGCCTCGGGGCGTGGCGGGGCCAGAGGTCGCTCCAGCTCGCGGGGACCCTGTGGAGCGCCATCGATTCGGCGGCCTTCCTCGACATCGCCGCCAGCCCGACCGTGCCCGGGGCCAACGACAACCTCAGCGCGCTCGGGGCCGAGCTGGGGGTCGCCCGGCGGCTGGCGGACTCGCCGATCCCGGGCCTGCGCGTGCTGTTGGTCTCCTGCGGCGCCGAGGAGGTCATCCAGGGCGGGATCAACACCTTCGTCCGCCGTCACCTCGCCGAGCTCGACCCCCACAGCACCTGGGTGCTCAACCTCGACACGGTCGGTTCACCCGAGCTGGTCATGCTCGAGGGCGAGGGCGCGCTGCTCATGGAGGACTACCACCACAGGCCGTTCCGCGAGCTCATCGCACGGGTGAGCGACGGGGCGGGGGCGCCGCTGCGTCGCGGACTGCGGGCGCGCAACTCCACCGACGCGGTCATCCCCAGTCGGGCCGGGTTCCCCACCGCGACGCTCACCTCGGTGAACCGGGCCAAGGCCCTCACGCACTACCACAAGCTCAGCGACGTGCCCGAGAACCTCCACTGGCGCACCATCGCCCACACGATTCTCGTCTGCGAGCTGGTCGCCCGCGAGCTGGCCACCAACCCCTGGCTGAGCTGAGATACCGAGGTGCTAGGCGGCGCGGGCGGCGGCGACGCTGCTCACCTGGGGCGGGCGCGGCCCGCCCGGGCGCGTCCAGATGGCGTCGTCTCCGAGGGAGTGACGCTCGGCGCGCCCCTCGTGCAGCAGCTCGAGCAATGCGAGCTCGGCGCGCGCCCGGTCGACCGGGTCGTTGCCGGCGGTGCACACGGCGGCGACTTCCTGGGTCGACAGGCCGTGGGGGAAGAAGTCCAGCAGCTCCCCCAGATCCTCCGGCGGGGTGCGGCGCTCCAGGGCCGGGTCGAGGTTGGCCACGAGCACGTCATAGGCCTCCACGGGCTGGAAGCCGCCGGCCTCGAGGGTGAGCCCGTCCAAGCGGCGGGTGAAGATGACCGATGGCGCGGTGTAGCGCACCGCCCCATCGCTGTTGCCGGCCTTGCCCTGGAGCTCGGTCGCCGAGCCGGCGGCGGTGCGGGTCTCGGCCTTGTCGGACTCGTACTCGGCAACGACCTCAGGGTCGTCGATGAGCGCGACGACCCGGTCGGCGTCGACGTCGGGCACAGCCGAGATTACCTCGACCATCTGAGCGTCGTCGTCGAAGAGCAGCGGGGTGGTGAAGTTGGCCAGCTGCAGCGCGCGGAAGACCGCCCACTCACTTCCGGGATACTCGCGGCGGGCGGCGATCACCGCACGGCAGGCCCGGGTGGAGGCCGCCCGTGAGGTCTTCACCCCGGGCGCGAAAGGCATGCCGTAGCGGTTGCGGAAGCTGACGCTGCCTTGGGAGCCGCGCAGCGGCGTGTATCCCATGCGGTCGTAGCGCTCGAGGTTCTCCGACAGCCCGACGAGCACGAGGCGCCAGTCGAGCTGGGCGCCGTACCGCCACTCGATGACGCGCAGGGCGGGGTTCTCGGAGTATCCCCACGGACAGGCGGGGTCGCTGAACAGCGTGACGGAGATGTGAGCCGAGTCGTTGATAGCTCAAGGATAACGCGTCAAGGCTGGGGGTGCGGTCAGGACGCCGGCTCGCGCCTGCCCAGCAGCGCCTCGAGCCGGTCGAGCAGCGGCACCTGACCCGGGTTGAGCTTCTCGCGCGCCGTGGCCGGGGCGAACCACTCCGCCCGGTCGACTTCGGGCACGACGACCCTGCGGCCGCGCACGGTGACCTCGACTGTGTTGGAGACGACGCCGGCCGGGTCGAGGTCGCCCTCCAGGGACCAGGCGAGGATCCGCTTGCCCGAACGCTGGCGCACCTCGCCCAGCGACACCGGCTTGCCGTCCGGAGGGTCGCTGCCCAGCTCCTCGCGGAACTCACGGCGCGCCGCGGCCAGCGGATCCTCACCGGGCTCGATCTCGCCCTTGGGGATCGACCAGGCGCCCAGATCGCGCCGGGCCCAGAACGGGCCGCCGGGATGGACGATGAGCACCTCGAGACCTGCGTCGCCGACGCGGTGGAGCAGGATCCCGGCGCTCAGCGCAGCCATCTAGATCCGGGCCACCAAGTGCTGGAGCGACACCGGCGCACCGTCGTCACGCCAGCCGGAATGCTCGACCTCGAAGGTGGGCACGAGCGCGCCCCGCACCCGCTCGTCGAGTTCGGCGAGCCAGATCCCGCCCGCCTCAGGCCAGCCGCGACGGGCGGCATCGTCGGAGACGAGGTGGTGTCGCACGGTCGGTCGAGGGGTCGCCGCCATGGTCCTGAAGTGTGCCAAGCCGCGCTGGGACATGACAGGACCTACTTCGTCAGCTGATCAGTTCCCCGTCAGGCCCGTGCCACAACTCTTCACTGCGCTTGGGCCGGCTCTCGTCTCAGTGCGGGAGTCTCGACACCATGGCACCCCAGAGCATCGCCTCCATACCTTCCGCCGACGACCGCGACACCGCGGTCCGCGGCGACACCACGGGCCTGCGCCCGGACCCCTATGCGGTCCTCGACCACCGGATCGCCGCGCGAACCCTGCGCCCCGCGGACGCCCTTCCGGGCCACTACCTCAGCGTTGCCGACGCCGGCGCCGGCGCCCACCTCATTGCGCTCGAGGACGCGATCATCCATGTGGGCCGGGCGAGCGCAGCGGACATCCGCTTCGACGACGTCCACGTCTCCCGCCGCCACGCGATCATCGTGCGTGACGGGCACCGCGTGCGGGTCCTCGACGACCGCAGCACGGCGGGCACGTTCGTCAACGGGATGCGCACCGTCGCCACGGACCTGACCAGCGGGGACGTCATCCGTCTGGGCTCCGTGAGCGTCACCTACCTGCGGGTGCGCTGATCAGGTCACCGGGTCGGTGACATCGCGTGCCACGAGCGCGGCGTAGTGCCCCCCGAGGGCCATGAGCTCGTCGTGGCTGCCCCGTTCGACGATCCCGCCCCGATCGAGCACGAGGATCTGGTCGGCGTCGCGCACCGTGGAGAGGCGGTGCGCGATGGTGAGCGTCGTGCGGCCCTCCGACAGCCGCTCCAGTTCGGCCTGGACGGCGGCCTCGGTCTGGGTGTCCAGCGCGGAGGTGGCCTCATCGAGAACGAGCACGGGCGGGTTGCGCAGGATCGTGCGGGCGATGGCCATCCGCTGCTTCTCCCCACCGGAGAAGCGGTAGCCACGCTCTCCCACGACCGTGTCGTAGCCGTCCGGGAGCGCGGCGATCAGCTCGTGCACGCGGGCCGCGCGAGCCGCCGCCTCGACCTCCGCGTCGGTCGCCTCGGGCTTGGCGAAACGCAGGTTCTCGCGCACGCTGGCGTGGAAGAGGTAGGTCTCCTGGGAGACGACCCCGACGGTCGCGGCGAGTGAGGCGAGCGACACATCGCGGATGTCCACCCCGTCGACGGTGACTCGCCCCCGCTGGGGCTCATAGAGCCGGGCGAGCAGGTAGCCGAGGGTCGTCTTGCCCGCACCGGTCTCCCCGACCACCGCGGTGCGCGTGCCCGCGGGGATGACCACGTCGATGTCCTGCACCGTCCAGGCCGGAGTGGGCTCGGTCGTCCCGGCGGGCGGGACGCCGGGCACCCCGGTGTAGGCGAAGGAGACCTTCTCGAAGCGGACCTCGCCGACGACGGCCGCGGGGTCGAGCGTCACCGGATGCTCGGCCTCGACGATGTCGATGGGCAGGTCGAGGTATTCGAAGATCCGGTCAAAGAGGGCGAGGGAGGCCTCCCAGTCCGCACCGACCCCGAGGAGCGAGTTGATCGGGAAGAGCAGGCGCGTCTGCAGCGTCGTGAAGGCCACCACGGTGCCGATCTGGATCGAAGCGCCGACGAAGCTCTGGCCGGCCAGCCAGTAGATGATCGCCGGCTGGGCGGCGAAGACGAACTGGATCGTGCCCATCATCCAGCGGCCGGCCATCCGCGAGCGGACCTCGAGGTCGGCGATGTCACGGGACTCGCCGGTGAAGCGCCCGGCCAGGTCGTCGCCGCGGCCCATCGTCTTGCCGAGCATGATCCCCGAGACCGACAGCGACTCGGCCACCAGAGCGGAGAGGTCGGCCAGGCGCCGCTGCTGCTCGGAGGTGATGCGCCGGCGGATCTTGCCCACCCGCCGGGTCATCCAGACGCTCGGCGGGACGAAGACGAGCGAGATGAGCGCGAGCTTCCAGTTGAGCAGGCACATGGCGACGATCGCCGCGATGACCGTGGTGACGTTCGCCGCGATGGTCGTCGCCGTCGTGGTGACGACGGTGTCGAGCGAACCGATGTCGTTGGCGATCCGGGACTGGACCTCGCCGGTCCGGGTGCGCGTGAAGAAGGCCAGCGACATCTGCTGGAGGCGCCGGTAGACCCCGGCACGCAGGTCGTGCATGACCCGCTGGCCGACGACGTTGGAGACGTAGGTCTGCCAGACGCTGAAGGCGTTGGACACGAAGGCGACGAGGACCATCCCGGCCGTGGTGAGGCTGAGCACGGTGAGGTTGTGCTTGAAGATCCCCGTGTCCAGGGCGCTGCGCAGCAGGAACGGGTTGGCCATGCTCAGGCCGGCCGACAGCATGATGAGCAGGCACACCCAGATGAGCCGCCAGCGGTAGGGCCGGAACAGGCCGGCGATGCGGCGACCGTCGCGTTGGCGGCTGGGGTCCAACAGCGGCGGAGGCGGCGTGCCGGAGCCGCCGCGCATCGCACGCATGGCGCCGGTGCCGGGCGTCCCCGCCTGAGCACCCATCCCCATCATCGCGAGGTCTCCGGAACGGCTGAGGTGGGGTTGGGATGGGATCTCACGTCCCCCTCAATGATGGCGGGTCCGCCGCCGATCATCCGGATACGGCCCTCGCGGCGCCGCCATCGCGGTTGCGGCCCTTTGCTCCGGCCGCGTTCTTTGCCACCATCGACCTCACGACATGGAGCCGTTGGACCCGAATCAGGTAGGGGGCCCGCTGATGCCGGCGTTGCCCCAGGTCGCCGAACTGCAGCGCCTGGCCACCGGCGGGCTGCTGGGTCAGAGCCCGTTCCCGCCGATCGCCGAGTACGCATTCCTGTCCGACTGCGAGACGGTCGCACTCGTCGCGCCCTCGGGCTCGATCGAATGGATGTGCCTGCCGCGGGTGGACTCACCGTCGATCTTCGGTGCCCTCCTGGACCGTGACGCGGGCTCCTTCCGCCTGGGCCCCAGCGGCGTGAGCGTGCCCGCCGCCCGGCGCTACCTCCCGGGCACGATGGTCCTGGAGACCTCCTGGGGCACCGGCTCGGGCTGGATCATCGTGCGCGATGTGCTGCTCATCGGTGGCTGGCATCACGAGCACGACCGCTCGGGCACCCACCGGCGTGCCCCCACCGACTACGACGCCGACCACGTGCTGCTGCGCACGGTGCGCTGCGTCAACGGCGAGGTCGAGCTGACCATGGACTGTGAGCCCGTCTTCGACTACGGCCGCCAGCGCGTCCACTGGGAGTACACGGGCCCCGGCTACACCGACGGTGTGGCCACCGCTCCGGGCAACGACCTGCGTCTGCACATCAAGACCGACCTGCGGATCGGATTCGAGGGCGCCCGGGCCACCGCACGCCACCGCATGAAGCAGGGCGAGACGGCGTTTGTCGCCCTCTACTGGTCGACGCACCCGCCGCCCATGGACTACGACTCGGCCTACTCACGGCTCGTCTGGACCGCCCATCACTGGCAGCACTGGCTCGACCGCGGCACCTTCCCGGACCATCCCTGGCGGACGTACCTGCAGCGCTCGGCCCTCACCCTTAAGGGCCTCACCTACGCCCCCACCGGCGCGCTGCTCGCCGCCGCCACGACCTCCCTGCCCGAGACCCCCCAGGGTGAGCGCAACTGGGATTACCGCTACTCGTGGATCCGCGACTCGACCTTCATGCTGTGGGCGCTGTACTCGCTCGGCTTCGACTGGGAGGCCAACGACTTCTTCTACTTCATCGCGGACGTGGCCGGCGGGCAGGAGGACCTGCAGGTGATGTACGGCGTCGACGGGGAGCGCAACCTCGAGGAATACGAGCTGGACCACCTCTCCGGATACGAGTCCGCGCGGCCGGTGCGCATCGGCAACGGCGCCTTCACCCAGAAGCAGCATGACGTCTGGGGGGCCCTGCTGGACTCGGTGTGGCTGCACACCCGCAGCCGCGACTCCCTCGACGAGCGTGTCTGGCCGATCCTCTCCAAGCAGGTCGAGGAGGCGATCGCCCACTGGCGCGAGCCCGACCGCGGGATCTGGGAGGTGCGGGGCGAGCCCAAGCACTTCACGTCCTCGAAGATGTTCTGCTGGGTCGCCTGTGACCGCGGGGCCCGCCTGGCCGAGATCCGCGAGGACTGGGAGAAGGTCGAGCGCTGGCAGTCCGCCGCCGACGAGATCCATGCCGACATCTGCGAGCACGGGGTCGATCACCGCGGCGTGTTCGTCCAGCACTACGACTCCGCGGCACTCGACGCGTCGATGCTGCTGCTGCCGCTGCTGCGCTTCCTCCCCCCCGACGATCCGCGCGTCCGGGCGACGATCTTCGCCATCGCCGACGAGCTCACCGAGAACGGGCTGGTGCTGCGCTACCGCGTGGATGAGACCGACGACGGGCTCTCGGGCGAGGAGGGCACGTTCCTCATCTGCTCCTTCTGGCTCGTCTCCGCCTTCGTCGAGATCGGCGAGCTCCAGCGCGCCCGCGAGCTGTGCGAGCGCCTGCTCGGCTACGCCTCGCCGCTGGGCCTCTACGCGGAGGAGGTCGACCCGCGCACGGGCCGGCACCTGGGCAACTTCCCCCAGGCCTTCACCCACCTCGCGCTCATCAACGCGGTGATGCACGTCATCCGCGCCGACGAGGCCCAACGGCCGCGGGGTAATCCCGGCACCAACAGCTGGCGCTGAGGCGGCACCTCAGACGTCGACGACGCGGCTCAGCCCTCGGCCGGCACGTCTGAGGGCACCCCGGGCGGGGCGTCCAGGGCGACGATGAGCCGCGGTAGCTCCCGCATATCGTGGAAGACGATCGTGCCCGGCCCCTCGAGGTGGACCAGTGGCGTCATGCCCCCGGCGGCGAAGGCGAACACGGGCATGCCGGCCGCGCGCGCGGCCTGAACGCCGTAGCGGGAGTCCTCGACGACGACGCAGTCCTCGGGGGCGACGCCCATCCGTGCGGCCGCGTGGAGGAACAGGTCGGGAGCGGGCTTCCCGTTCGCCACCTCGCTGGCGGAGAAGATGCGACCACGCAGGCGCTCGTGCAGCTGGGTGGTGGTGAGGTTCGCGGCGAGCTTGTCATGGCCCGAGGAGGACGCCACGCAGGTCCGGTAGCCGGCGGCGTGGAGGGCGTCGAGGGTCTCGGCGACCCCGTCGACGGGCTCCAGCTCAGCCGCGAGCAGCTCACGGTAGGAGCGGTCCCAGCGCTCGGTCCACTCCGGCGGGACCGGATGTCCGAGGAACTCGCCGATCTGTTCGATCATGTGGGCGTAGGAGCGACCCATGAAGCGCTCGACGATCTCCTCCCGGGGGAGGGTCCAGCCGATCTCGGCGAGCATCAGCACGTCCAGCTCGACGGCGAGGCGCTCAGACTCGATAAGCACCCCGTCGCAGTCGAAGATGACCAGCTCGACCGGCACCTAGAGCGGCTCGCCGGGCCGGGAGAAGACGATCTCGGGGATGAGCGCGGCCGGGGACAGCGCGAGCAGGAAGCGAACGCCGGCGACGATGTCGGCGGTGGTGAGCATCTCCTCGGCGGGGATCTGCTCCTGGATGAAGGCGGTCATGTCCGTGTCGACGAACCCGGGACAGAACGCGGTGGAGCGCACGCCGTCACCGGCCAGCTCCTTGTTCATCGCCTCGGTGTAGGCGACCACCGCGGCCTTGGTCGCCGAGTACACCGAGAGCCAGGCCTGGGGTCGCTTGCCGGCGATGGAGGCCAGGTTGATGACGGTCGCGCCCCCGTCGGCGCGGAGCATCTCCAGGCATTCGCGGTAGAGGATGATGATCGACCGCAGGTTCACGTCGAGCTGGAGGTCGATCATCCTCGTCTGGTGCTCGCCCGCGCCCGCGCCGATCCCCACGCCCGCGTTGTTCACGAGCACGTCAAGGCGGCCGTAGCTGCGCCGGTGCAGGTCCACGACGGCGCGCAGGCCGTCCTCGTCAGCGACGTTGGTCGCGAGCTGGACGACCTCATGTCCCTCGGCGGCCAGCTGCTCGGCGACGCTGGCCAGGCCCTCGGGCTTGCGTGCGGTGAGGGTGAGGGCATATCCGTCCTGGGCCAGTCCCCGGGCGACGGCCAGGCCGATCCCCCGTGAGGCTCCGGTGATGAGTGCGGCGCGGTCGGCCATGGTCAGTCCTCCTGGATGCGCCGGCCCCAGCGCAGATAGGCGACGGCCACGAGTGCGTTGGTCGATCCGATCCGCCAGAGCAGCTTCGGTCCCCGGACCTCCTGGCGGGACCGGCGCCGCAGATCACGCTGAACGTAGATCACCGGCCCGAGCGAGAGGAAGATCACCGTCGCGAAGATGCGACGGCGCAGGGAGTCAGGCGGTGCGGAGCTCGCGGACGCGGACATGGGCGGCGATCCTAGAGCGTGCGACCTCGGCGGGTTCCGGCCGGGGGGTGAGCGAGGTCGAAAAGACAGCTATGCGACGACCTTTTGACACTCCTCGATCCGGTCGATTCAGCTCAGCCTCCGTGAACGACCCAGAGCGGGCAGCGGGCTGCGGTCTGTGGGACCGCAGCCATCCGGGCGGCCTCAGCGCACACCGAGGGTGCGCAGCGCCCAGGCCAGACGGCGGCGGGTCTGGGCCGGGGCGATGATCTCGTCGATCTCGCCCATCGCCGCCGCGGTGGTCGGCGCGAGGTGTTCGCTGGCGTACTCGGCGGCGAGCTCGTCCCGCAGGGCCTCGGGGTCATCGGCGGCGGCGAGCGCCCGGCGGTGGATGATGCCCACGGCGGGCCGGGCCCCCATGACGCCCAGCTCGGCCTGAGGCCAGGCGAAGACGTAGTCGGCTCCGAGCTCCTTGGAGTTCATGGTGATGTAGGCGCCGCCGAAGGACTTGCGCAACACGACGGTGACCCGGGGGACGGTCGCCGCGGCGAAGGCGCGCACGAGCGTCGCGCCATGGCGAATGACCCCGGCGGACTCCTGCTTGGTCCCGGGCATGAAGCCGGGAGTGTCGACGAAGACGACGAGCGGGACCCCGAAGGCGTTGCACTGGTTGACAAAGCGCGCCCCCTTCTCCGAGGAGGTGGCGTCCAGGACGCCGCCGAGGTACCGGGGCTGGTTGGCCACGATGCCCACGGTTGTCCCGTCGATGCGCGCGAAGGCGGTGACGATGTTGCGCGCCCAGCCGGCCGAGACCTCGAGCAGCTCGCCGTCGTCGACGACGTCGGCCAGCACCGAGCGCACGTCATAGACCTGGCGGGGGACCGCGGGGACGTGGACGCTGGGGTCGCTGTGCTCGCCGGGCAGATCGGCCGAACCGGCTCCGAAGCTCCCGAACCCGAACCCGCCGAGACCAACCGCGGCGGCCGATCCCACGGAGCGGTGGCCGAGTAGGCCGATGAGCTCACGGGCGGTGCCGGCGGCGGCGAGTTCGTCGTCGACGACGAACTGAGCCACGCCGTTGCGCTCGTGCACGCGCGGACCGCCGAGCTCGGCGGTGGTGACGTCCTCGCCCAGGGCCTCACGCACGACGCCCGGACCGGTGAGGAACATGCTCGAGGTGCGGGTCATGATGATCCAGTCCGTCAGCGCGGGCGAGTAGGCCCCGCCGCCCGCCGAGAGACCGGAGATGACCGAGATCTGGGGCACCTTGCCCGTCAGCGCGACCGTGGCGCGAAAGATGCGCCCGTACCCACCCAGGGCCGAGACCCCCTCCTGCATCCGCGCGCCGCCCGAGCCGACGAAGCCGACCACCGGCGCGCCGGCCCGCCCGGCGAGTTCGAGCACGCGCACGATCGTGTCGGCGTGGGCCCGGCCGAGAGAGCCCCCGAGAAAGCTCTGATCCTGGGCGTAGCAGAAGACGGGACGACCGTCGATGAGCCCGGCGCCGCCGAGTACCCCGTCGCCGGGGATCGCGCGCTCGCCCAGCTTTGCGGAGACGACCTCGGTCCGGATGAGCTCGAGGGTGCCGGGGTCGCAGAGGGCCTCGAGACGCTGGAGCGGAGTGAGCTGAGTGACCTCGATGACTGCCATGTACGCCCTTAAGTTCTCTGCCGACCCCCCGAGGTTCCACCTGGAACCGGTCAAAACCCACCGGTCGGGGGGGGCATTCACTAATGTTTCGTACGTGCGCGTCTCCGTCCTCGACCAGTCCCCCATCTCCGAGGGCCAGAGCGGCCCAGACGCGCTCGCGCATACGCTCGAGCTCGCCCGGCTCGCCGAGCGGCTCGGCTTCCACCGCTTCTGGGTGGCCGAGCATCACGGCGGCCCGATGCTCGCCGGGGCCGCGCCCGAGGTGCTGCTCGGGGCGATCGGCTCCCACACCCAGGAGATCCGTATCGGCTCCGGCGGCGTGATGCTGCCCCACTACAGCCCGCTCAAGGTCGCCGAGACCTTCACGCTGCTGGCCGGGCTCTACCCTGGGCGCGTCGACCTGGGCCTGGGCCGAGCCGCGGGCACCGACCCGCTCACCACCTACGCGCTCCAGCGCGACCGCCGCCAGGCCGCCCCCGACGACTTCCCCGACCAGCTGACCGAGCTGCTCGGTTACCTCGACGGCACCCTGCCCGAGGACCATCCCTTCCGGCGCCTGGGCGACACGCTGCCGGGTCAACCCCAGCGGCCCGAGCCCTGGCTGCTGGGCTCCTCGGCCCAGAGCGCGATCTGGGCCGGACAGCTCGGCCTGCCGTACATGTTCGCGGACTTCATCGCCCCGTTCTCAGAGCCGCTGGGCGCCTCCTACCGCGAGCACTTCGCGGCCGCTGGGCACCCGGGACATCGGAGCGCGCGCATGGGCGTCGCGCTCTGGGCGATCGTCGCCGAGACCGAGGAGGAGGCCCGTTACCTCGCCGCGCCGGCGCGGATGAGCTTCCGGCTGCTGCGTCAAGGTCAGCTCATCAAGGTCCCGTCCCCGGAGACCGCGCTGGACTACCTGGCCAAGGTCGGCCAGGCCCGGGAGAGCTGGATCCCCGGACGCCGGGCTCTCATCGGCACCCCGGAGCAGGTCCGCTCCGGACTCGAGGCCGCCGCCGCCGCGTACGGGGCCGAGGAGGTGATGGTCGTGACGATCACCCACGACCACGCCGCGCGGATGCGCTCCTACGAGCTGCTCGCCGAGGTCTGCGACCTCGGGCCGCGCCTCACAGGCTCCGGCGCCGCCGCGTTCTGAGAGCATGATCCAGACCGTCATGGACTCCCCGCTGGGAGTCCTCACGCTCGCCGGCCCCGACCCGGAGACGCTCGCGCGCCTCCACTTCGGGGAAGCCGCCCTCGGAGAACCCCAACCGCAGGCCTTCGCCGCCGTCCGCGCCCAGCTCGCGGAGTACTTCGCCGGGACCCGGCGCGGCTTCACGGTCGCGCTCGCGCTCACGGGCAGCGACTGGGAGCGACGCGTGTGGTCGCAGCTGACCCAGATCCCCTACGGCGAGACCCGCACCTATGCCCAGATCGCCGCCGCGGCCTGTGAACGCACCGGGGCGCGAGCCGCGCGGGCGGTGGGCCGCGCCAACCACCACAACCCGGTGGCGATCATCGTGCCCTGCCACCGGGTGATCGGGGCCGACGGATCGCTCACCGGTTTTGCGGGCGGGCTGGAGGCCAAGCGGCGGCTGCTGGACCTCGAGGCCGGGCGACTCGCGCTGATCTGAGGCCAGGTCGCTGCTTCTCCCCGGCCCGCCGCCCGGGGCCCGCGCCTCAGGCGTTGAGCCGGGCCAGCGCGGCGTCGAGGAAACCCTGGGGGATGGCCTTCTCGATGCCCCCCAGGGGGAGCCAGCCGGGGATTGACAGCGTCGCCGTGAACTGCGCGGTCACCGCGGTCCTCCCGTCCCCGACATCGGGCGCCAGGCGCCAGCGCACCGCCAACTGCTCCTTGTCCCCCGGGCTCTTGGGCAGCCGGCGCAGGGTGATCTCGGTCTCGGGCACGCGCTCGATCGCCATGTCCATCTCGAAGTCCCGCTGGATCGGACCCTGGTTGAGGGCGAGCACGGTATGGCCACGGCTGTCGTCGAGGAGCACCGCGCGCTTGACCCCGTCGGGATACCAGGACGGGTAGCCGGAGAAGTCGGCGAGGAAGGCGTACACCTCGCTCGGGCGGCGGAGGGCAACCCCACTGACGGATGCGCTGAGGTCCTTCATCGGCGCGGATCCTAGGTCATCTCGGTGGCCGGGGGGCATCCTCCCCACGGGCCCGCACCGCCTCGGCGTCATAGGCGGTCAGCTCCGGATAGGCGACCATCACCGCCCCCACGCCGAGGACGCAGGCCGCGCCTCCGATCCACACGGAGGCGAGCGCACCGGAGAGCCCGGCGACGAGTCCGGACTCGATGTCGCCGAGCCGGGGACCCCCGGCGACGACGAGCGAGTAGACCGCGCTCATGCGCCCGCGCATCGGCTCGGGGGTGAGCGACTGGGCGATCGTCGTGCGGCAGATGGCCGAGATCCCGTCCGCCCAGCCGGCGAGCGCGAGCAGCCCCGCCGCCGCGGCGAGCGAGCCGACGAGGCCAACCCCGACGATGGCCAGCCCCCAGAGCGCGACGCACCACAGGACGATCCGGCCGAGCCGCCGCGCGTGGGCGACCCAGCCCGAGGTGAGCACCGACAGGGTTCCGCCCACGGCGATGGCCGCATAGAGCAGGCCGGTGCCCCCGGCCCCCGCGTGAAAGACCGTGAGGGCGAGCACGGCGAAGAGCGCCCGGGGCATGCCGAAGGTCATCGCGTTGAGGTCGACGACAAAGGAGCCGGCCAACGCCCGGGTGCGCGCGACGAAGCCAAGACCCTCGGAGATCGCCCGGCGCACCGGGACCGGCGCGGCCCCCGGGGAACCCTTGACCCGGTCTCCGTCGCCGGCCCCATAGGCCGGCGTCCCCACCCCGCCCACCGGGGGTTGCGCCGGGATGACCAGCCCGGCCCAGACGAGCGCCAGACACGAAGCGGCATCGATGAGGAACACGCCGCCGACGCCCGTGGCGCCGATGAGCAGGCCGCCCAGGCCCGGTCCGACGACCGAGGCGGCCTGGTAGGCACCGAAGGAGAAGGCCATCCCGCTGGTGAGCAGCTCGGGCCCCAGCAGCGCCGGGGCGATCGCCGCCGCGGCGACCTGTGAGAGCGAGGAGGCCCCCGCGAGCAGGCCTCCGAGCAGCAGCAGGGCGAGCACCGGCGGCCGCCCGCTGGCGAGCACGAGCGCGGCCAGGCCGAGCAGGACCGCCACGAGCAGCCCCTGGGCGCCGATGAGGATCGGCCGTCGGTCATGGCGGTCCAGGAACGCCCCACCGACGAGCGAGATGACGGTCATCGGGCCCAGCTCGAAGGCGCCGAGGAGACCCACGAGCGTCGCCGAGTGCGACACCCGGAAGATCTCGAAGGGCAGGGCGACAAGCGCCGCCTGGGAGCCCAGGGCGCTCACCACGCCGCCCAGCTCGAGGTGGCGGAAGTCGCGGGAGACGCGGATCGGCGTGACGTCGACGGCGATGCGCCGCGCCAGGCCGCCGCTCACGCGCTGCCGCTCACGCGCTGACGCTCACGAGGTGAGCTTCGCCGCGCGAGTGCTGAGAAGCTTCTGATAGCCCGGGCCGAGCAGGCGCACGACGAGATCCAGCGCGCGCGCATCGTTGCCGACGAGAATCCGCGGACTGCCCCTCCCCACGCCCCGGAGGATGATCGCGGCGGCCTGGTCGGGGGTGAGGCTGGCGATACGGTCAAAGCGGCGGGCGAGCGTCTCACCGGCGACGCCCTCGGCGGCCCGGGCCGAGCGGGCGATGTTCGTCTTCACGCCGCCGGGGTGAACGCAGTGGACCTCGACCGGGGCCCGCGCGATCAGCATCTCCTGGCGCAGCGCCTCGGTGAAGCCGCGGACGCCGAACTTCGCCGCGTTGTAGGCCGACTGGGTCGGCACGGCGAGCAGGCCGAAGAGGCTGGAGATGTTCACCAGGTGCCCATCCCCGGAGGCGATCAGCTTGGGCAGGAACGCGTAGGTGCCGTAGACGACACCCCAGAAGTTGATGCCCATCAGCCACTCGAAGTCCTCCAGGGGCATGTCGAGCACGTTCTTGGAGACCGCGACCCCGGCGTTGTTGACCATGAGGTGGACGTCGCCGAAGTGGCGGGCCACCCGCTCGGCGTGGGCGAAGACCGCCGCCTTGTCCGCGACGTCGAGCTCCTCGACGTCACAGTCGGCCGCACCCGCCGCCGTGGCGAGGCGCGCGGTCTCCTCGACGCCGGAGCGGTCGATGTCCGACAGGGCCAACCGGCCGCCCTGTGACGCGAGCTGGAGGGCCAGCGCCCGTCCGATCCCCGAGCCGGCGCCGGTGATGACGCAGACGCGGTCACGGAACTGGGGGGACCGCGAGTCGGGCATCGACGCCTACCGCCCCTCGACGTCGGCCTGGGCCGCCCAGAGCACCCAGGCGATGAAGGCGAGCTGCAGGGGCAGGCGCGCCATCAGCGTCCGCCGCCCGCCGGGGATCATCGGAAAGCGCTCGGGGTGCAGGGCCATCTCGAGGTTCGCCGGGAACACCCCCAGGAGCGTGGCGATGAGGAAGTTCGCGGCCCGGCGGCGCGTGCCGGGGATCATCAGCCCGAGGCCGCCAACCGCCTCGGCGACGCCGCTGGCGTAGACGAGCTCGCGGTGGGCGGGCAGGTAGCGCGGCATGATCGCCTCGTACGGCTTCGGGTTCGCGAAGTGGTTGAGCCCGGCGAAGACGAAGACCGGACCACACAGGTTGCGGAGCGTGGACATGGCGCCACGCTAGAGGATGAGGGCCCCTCCGCGCACCGGGGCGCCTCTGGGCACCGGCGCTCCGCCGCGCCACCGGGGCCCCGTCGCGTGCCGCGATCAGCTCCGCTAGCGTCCCGGCCATGCTTGCCGTCTACGCAGAGTCGATCAGCCAGGAGGACCCGCTCAGCGGCCTCGTCATCGGAGAGCGCCCCGAGCCCGACGCCCCCGAGGGCTGGGCGACGGTGACCGTGAAGGCCGCCTCGCTCAACCACCACGACCTCTGGTCCCTACGGGGCGTCGGCCTGCCCGCCGAGCGCCTGCCCATGACGCTGGGCTGTGACGCCGCGGGGCTGGACGAGGACGGCAACGAGGTGATCGTCCACGCGGTCATCTCCTCGCCCGGCTGGAGCGGGGATGAGACCTTCGACCCGCGCCGCTCGCTGCTCTCCGAGATCCACATGGGCACCTTCGCCGAGCGCGTCGTCGTGCCGCGGGCGAACCTCATCCCCAAGCCCGAGCAGCTCTCCTTCACCGACGCCTGCTGCTTGCCCACGGCCTGGCTCACCGCCTACCGGATGCTCTTCACGCGCGGGGGCGCTGTGCCCGGCCAGACGGTGCTCGTGCAGGGCGCCTCCGGGGGCGTCGCCACCGCCCTGGTCGTGCTCGCCTCCCGCGCCGGGCTGCGCGTCTGGGTGACCAGCCGGTCCGACGGCGGCCGTGAGCTGGCCCTGTCGCTCGGCGCCGACGCGGCCTTCGAGAGCGGCGCCCGCCTGCCCGAGCGGGTCGACCTCGTCATGGAGACGACGGGCAAGGCGACCTGGAGCCACTCGATCCGCTCGCTCAAGCCCGGGGGCATCCTGGTCATCTCCGGTGCCACGACCGGGGACGCCACGCCGGCCGAGCTGACCCGGATCTTCTTCCAGCAGATGTCGGTCGTCGGCTCGACCATGGGCACGCGTGAGGAGCTCGCCCGGCTGATGCGCTTCTGCATCGAGCGCGACATCCGGCCCGCGGTCGACCGCGTCCTGCCCCTCACCGAGGCGCGCGAGGGTTTCGCCGCACTGCAGGCCGGCGGGGTCAACGGCAAGATCGTCTTCACGCTGTAGCCGTTCCGGGCGGGGCCCGGTCCGGCCTCCTGACGGGGTCTGGTCCGACCTCTGGGTGCCGGCCCCCGGGCTCCGGGCGTCGCTGGGACGGGCCTCAGGCGCCGGCGGCGAGCAGCGCAGCGGCGATGGCCAGCGGAGCGAGCATGATCCCGATCCGGCTCAGGCGCGCCACCGAGGTGGCGACGTCGAGCTGGGCGGCGGTGCGGATCCACAGGAACGCGGCGAGTGATCCGGTGACCGCCAGGTTCGGCCCGAGGTTGAGGCCGATGATGAGCGCACGGGGATGGGGCACCGCGTGGGCGGAGAGCAGCACCGCCGCGGGCAGGTTGTTCACCAGCACGGTCGACGTTGCCGCGAGGGCGGCGGTCTCGGCGCTGCCGGCGTGGGCGAGCAGCTGCTGGGGCCCGTGCCAGACCCGGGCGAGCACCCCGAGGGCGACGGCGACCCCGAGCAGCAGCACGAGTACCTGAGGCGAGATGGCCTCGAGGGCGTCACGCGCCGTCAACTCACCGCGGCGGATGGCCAGCGCGGCGACGATCCCCGCGACAGCGGCGACCGGGAGCGCCGGGTTGGCAAAGAGGACCATGAGAACGGCTGCTGCGAGCGCCCCGAGGGCCCCCGCGCCGCCCAGCCGTCCGGCGCCGCCGGGGGCTGTGGGCTCCCCGGCGGCGATGAGACCGCTCCGGAAGACGACGCCCAGGCCGACCGCCGTGACGAGCGTCGCCGCCAGCGCCGGGGCGAGCATCCGCCCGGCGAAGGAACCGGCCGGGGGCTGACCGGCGAGCACCAGCAGGTTGGTGAGGTTCGAGCCCGGAAGATAGAGCGACGAGGCGTTGACCATGAACAGCGAGGCGTAGACGAAGGCAGTCGCTTCAACGCCGCGGCGCCGTGCGGCAAGCACCACCACGGGCATGACGAAGACGACGGCGGTGTCGAGGTTGAGCAGGGCGGTGACGACCGCGAGCAGCCCACAGGCGGCGGCGAAGAGCACCGCGGGCGGACCGGGAAGGTTCTCCAGTCCAGCGCCGAGGCGGTCGAAGAGCCCGTCGCGGTGGGCAACCGCTCCGATGACGAGCAGCGACGCGACGAGGACGAAGGGTGGCCAGGCCTGCCTGAGAGCCTCGAGCAGCACCTCGCTAGACCGACGGGCCCGTCACGCGTCGCGCCGGGTGAGGTCGAGCTCGAGCTGGAGCACCTCGGGCTTGAGCGGCTCGGTGCTCGTCCGCGGACGCCCGCGCTTGGACCAGTGGACGAGGACCTCACGCGAGCGGCAGGTGCGGTAGGAGATCTTGCGGTCCAGCGGCTGGATGGCCAGCCCGCCCGGCGCGTTGCCCGAAACGAGGGCGTGGAAGCGGCGCCCGAGGCGGTCGACCTCGACGATGTCCCCCGCCTCGATTCCTTCGAGCCGCATGCGGATGAGGGTAATGAGGGGTCCGACGGTGCGTCAGGATCCGCCCGGCTGTGACGACCGGGTCACCTGCGCAGGTTGCTCTGGGACACTCGAATCCGTCCGCCCCAGCGTCGAACATGCGTTCGCACCCCACCGTCCCTCCCCGATGCTCCACGTTCACCGATCCCACCGTGCCGACGCGCTCGTCCGCGAGCTCGCGGCGTTGCTGGCCGACCCGCCGGCGGATCCCTTCGCCCGTGAGCTCGTCGCCGTGCCGACGCGGGGCATGGAGCGCTGGCTCACCCAGCAGCTCTCGGGCCGCTTGGGCGCGCGTCCCGACCGCCGTGACGGAGTCTGTGCCGCGCTCGACTTCCCCGCCCCCGGGCGACTCCTGCTCGAGGTGCTCGCCGCCGGGAGCGGGGTCGAGCCCGACCGCGACCCCTGGAGTGCCGAGCGGCTTGTGTGGCCGCTCATCGAGGTGACCGATGACCTCGCGGAGGAACCCTGGCTCGCCGCTCTCACCAGTCATCTGGCCGCGGGCGCGGGACGGCGCTACCTGCGCCTGCGTCACCTCGCCGGCCTGTTCGAGCACTACGCGCTCCACCGCCCGGGAATGATCCTCGACTGGGCCGCAGGCGGGGGCCCAGGCTGGCAGCCCGAGCTGTGGCGGCGCCTGCGGGATCGGCTGGAGGTGCCCAGCCCACCCGAGCGTCTCGCCGTCGCGCGGGAGCGCCTGCGCGCCCAGCCGGATCTGGTCGAGCTGCCCGCGCGGATGAGCTTCTTCGGCCTCACGCGCCTGGCTGCCACCCACCTCGAGCTGCTCGCCACCCTGGCCCATGCCCGTGAGGTCCACCTGATGCTCCTGCATCCCTCCCCGGCACTGTGGCGCGCGCTGGCGGCCAGTGGCGCCTCGGCGCCGCTGCGCCGGGCCGAGGACACGTCCGGGGAGCTCGTCCACCACCGGCTGCTCGCCTCCTGGGGTCGTGACGCCCGCGAGCTGCAGCTCGTGATCGCCGGAGCCGGGGCTCGGGACGGAGACGGCGGGGTCGTGGCGGCCGGCAAGCTCGGGACGGCGGAGCCGGGTGATGGGCCGGAGACGTTGCTGGAGCGGATCCAGGCCGACATCCGCGCCGACCGCTCCCCGCCGGGTGCCCCACTCATGCCCGACGCCGCTGACACGCGCATCGTCGTGCCCGCCGACGACGCCTCCATCCGCATCCACGCCTGCCACGGGCGCGCCCGCCAGGTCGCCGTCCTGCGTGAGGCGATCATGCACCGGCTCGCCGCGGACGCGACGCTCGAACCGCGGGACATCATCGTCATGTGCCCCGACGTGGAGGAGTTCGCCCCGCTCATCCAGGCCGCCTTCGGCAGCGCGGGGACGGCTGACGGCGAACTGCACGTCCGCCTGGCCGACCGCAGCTTGCGCCAGACCAACCCGTTGCTCGGGCTGGCCGCGCGGCTGCTCGAGCTCGCCTCGGCCCGGCTCACCGCCTCCGAGGTGCTCGATCTCCTTGACGCGCCGGTCGTGCGACGACGCTTCGGCTTCGGTGACGACGAGGTCTCGCGGCTGCGCCGCTGGGTGGTCGACGCGCGCATCCACTGGGGCCTCGACGCGCCCCACCGGCGAGCGTGGAAGCTCGAAGGCGTGGCAGCGGGGACCTGGGCGCGCGGACTCACGCGCCTCCTGCTCGGCGTCGCCGTCTGCGGGGGCGGCACCGAGCGCTTTGGCCACACGCTCGCGGCGGCTGAGATCGACTCCTCCGACATCACGCTCGTCGGCGCCCTCGCCGAACTCGTGGACCGCCTCGATGTCGCGGTGCAGGGGCTGGGCGGACCCCACACGCTCGCCGGCTGGGTCGCGGCACTTTCGGACGCGGTCGACCTACTGGGAGTGGCCGCCCCGGACGAGGGCTGGCAGCGTCAGGAGCTCGCCGGCCTGCTGGAGGACGTCCTCGCCGACGGCGGCGGCCGTGCCGGCATCCGGCTCAACCAGGCCGAGGCCCGCGCCCTGCTCACCGACCGCCTGCGCGGGCGTCCCACCCGGGCCAACTTCCGCACGGGCCACCTCACCGTCTGCACCCTGCACCCGATGCGGTCGATCCCCCACCGGGTCGTCTGCCTGCTCGGCCTCGATGACCGTGCCTTCCCCCGCGCCGCGGTCCGGGACGGGGACGACGTGCTCTCCCAGGACCCCTGGGTGGGCGACCGTGATGGGCGGGCCGAGGACCGCCAGCTGCTGCTGGACGCGCTGATGGCCGCCGAGGAGGCGCTGCTCATCACCTACAGCGGCAATGACGAGCGCACCAACGCCCCGCTCCCACCGGCGGTGCCGGTCGGGGAGCTGCTCGACGCGATCGACGCGACCGCCCGGGTCCCCTCGGAGGGGGAACCGGCGCCCGCCTCGGCGGCCGTACTGGTGCGCCACCCCCTGCAGGCCTTTGACCCGCGCAACTTCCGCGCCGGCGAGCTCGGGGTGCCCGGGCCCTGGAGCTTCGACACCGTTGCCCTCGCCGGGGCCCGGGCGTTGTCCGCCGGAGCCGGAGCCGGAGCGGGTCCCGAGCCCCCCGGACCGCTGACGCGGCCGTTGCCCCCGGCACGAGCTGACGCGTTGGTCGCCCTCACCGACCTGATCGCCTTTCTCGAACGACCCGCCCGGGCGTTCCTGCGCCAGCGCCTGGGTGTCGCCGTCACCCGCTGGGACGAGGAGATCGAGGACGGCCTGCCCGTGGGGTTCGGCGGCTTGGAGCGCTACGGCGTCGGCCAGCGCCTGCTTGAGGCGGTGCTCGCGGGGGCGGACTGGACCGCGGCCGTCGAGGCGGAGCTGGCCCGAGGCACGCTGCCTCCGGGAGAGCTGGGGCGTCCCATCATGAGCGCCGTCTACCGGACCGCCCGGGAGGTCGCCGAGCAGGCGCTCACCGTCGCCGCCGCGGAGCCGCGCACCTTCGAGACGAACCTCACGCTGCCCTCGGGTCGGCGCCTCACCGGGACCGTCAGCGGGGTGCGGGACCGGGTCCTGCTCGGAGTTGCCTTCTCGCGGCTCAACCCCCGCCAGCGTCTCGCCGCGTGGGTGCGCCTGCTCGCGCTCAGCGCCGCGCATCCCGAGGTCCCCTGGGAGGCGGTGACCATCGGCCGCGCGGGCGTCCGCGGTGCGACCGTCGCGGTGGCGCGCATCCCGCCGCTGGCCGGAACCGCCGAAGGCCGCGCGATGTTCGCGCGAGACGAGCTCGAACGCCTGCTCGAGCTCCGCGACGAGGGACTCAGCGAGCCGCTGCTCGCTCCATCACGCACCGCTGAGGCGCACGTCCGCGCGCTCGCCGAGGGGGAGGACCCCGCCGCGGCGGCCCGGACCGAATGGGTCTCGGGCTGGGGGCGGTCCGAATTCATCGAGCGCGAGGACGCCGAACCCGAACACCGACTGCTCTACGGCGCCGACCTGGACATCGAGCGGCTGGCCCGGGACGCCGCCCGGATCTGGGCCGGCTTGCGGCCCCGGGAGCGGATGGAGTGGTCATGAAGCCAGAGCCTGACGCCTTTGACCTGCTCGCCGAGATCCCGCCCGGCATCACCGTGCTCGAGGCAAGCGCGGGGACGGGGAAGACCTACGCGATCGCCGCCCTGGCCACCCGGCTGGCCGCCGAGGGGGTGCCGCTGGAGCACATGCTCCTGGTCACCTTCACGCGGATGGCGACTGGCGAGCTGCGCGAGCGGGTCCGTGAGCGGCTCAGCTCTAGCGAGCGTCATCTGCGGGCCTGCCTCGCCGGGGCGGATCCCCAGCGGGGCCGCGACGCGCTCGATGTGATGCTCGGCACCGGGGACCCCGCTGCGGTGCGACAACGCCGCGAACACCTCGCCCGGGCGCTCGCCGATTTCGACGCCGCGACGATCGAGACGACGCACTCGTTCTGCCGTGAGGTGCTCACCGAGCTGGGCACCGTGGCCGACCTCGACCCCGACGTCACCCTCACCGAGCACGTCGACGACCTGCTCGGTGAGGTCGTCGACGACCTCTATATCCGTCGCTTCATCACCCACACCGGCCCCCCCGGCCTCGATCGCGACCAGGCCGGACACATCGCCCGCGAGGCGGTGCGCAACATCGACGCCGTCATCCATCCCATCACCGAGCCTCCGGACGCGGATGCGGCTATGCGCTGGCGCTTCGCCCATCGTGTCCGCAGCGAACTCGCCGACCGCAAGCGAGCCCGGGGCGTGATCACCTACGACGATCTTCTCGGGCGCCTGCTGGGGACCCTCAGCGGTCCCCACGGGGACGTGGCGGTCGCGCGCCTGCGGGAGCGCTTCCGGGTCGTCCTCATCGACGAGTTCCAGGACACTGATCCCGTCCAGTGGCAGATCGTCTCGCGCGCGTTCGGGGACGGAGGGATTCGCCTCGTGCTCATCGCCGACCCCAAGCAGGCGATCTACGCCTTTCGCGGGGCGGATGTCCACGCCTACCTCCACGCCGCCCGCGCGGCTACCCGCCGGGCGAGCCTCGACGTCAACTTCCGCTCCGACGCCCCGCTGCTCAGCGGGCTCGACGCGCTGTTCGCCGGGATGCAGCTCGGGCATCCCGAGATCCGCTACCGGCGCGTGCACGCCTGCCCCGATCATCACGGAGCCCGCCTCCGCGGAGCCCCCGGCCTGGGCGCGCTGCGCGTCCGGGTGCTGTCCCGAGACGCGATCGCGCTCACCCCGACGGGGTTCGCCAACGTGTCCGCGGCGCGCGCGGCGGTGGCCGCCGACGTCGCCGCGGACATCGTCGCCCTGCTCGACTCGGGGGCCCGGATCGAGGCACGGGACCGCAGCGGCGCGGTCACCGGCCTCACCCCGGTGGGTCCAGGGGACATCGCCGTGCTCGTGCCGACCCATCGCAACGCCGCAGCGGTCGAGCGCGAGCTCGCCGCCGCGTCAGTCCCTGCGGTGATCGGCGGCGCCGGAAGCGTGCTGGCCACGCCCGCCGCCGATCACTGGCTCTCGCTGCTGGAGGCCCTGGAGCGGCCCGCCTCGGCGGTCCGGGCCCGGACCGCGGCGCTGGGTCCGCTCATCGGCTGGGACGCCGCCCGGCTCGCCGAGGCCGGACAGAGCGACGTCGAGTCGCTCCACGGCCGGCTCTACCGCTGGAGCCGCACCTTCGCCGAGGCGGGCATGGCGGCCATGACCCAGGCCGTGCTCGTCGACGGCGAGGTGGCGGTTCGCCTGCTCGGCTGGCGGGGCGGGGAACGCCTGGTCACCGACCTGGTCCACGTCGCCGAGCTGCTGCACCGGGCGAGCATCGAGGAGCAGCTCGGCCTGGCCGCGCTCACGGCGTGGCTGCGGGCGCGCATCGAGGCCGCGGGCCGTGAGGGGGCGCACGGCGACGAGCGCACCCGCCGCCTGGACACCGACGCCGCGGCCGTGCAGGTCCTCACCATCCACCGCAGCAAGGGCCTGGAGTGGCCGGTGGTGTACTGCCCGTACCTGTGGGACACGGGCCGGATCCCCGATCACCAGGAACCGGTGTCCTTCCACCGGGACGGCCTGCGCGCCGTCGACGTCACGCTCGAGGGGGCCGGATATGAGGCAAACCGGCGGACTCACCGGGCCGAGGAGCGGGGCGAGGACCTGCGCCTCGCCTACGTCGCCCTCACCCGCGCGCGCCACCGGGTCGTCCTGCACTGGGCGGGCAGCTATGACGCGGGCAACGCCCCGCTCACGCGCATGCTCTTCGCCCGTCGGCCCGACGGCTCCGTCGCCGTCGACGGCCCCCGCACCCCGTCCGACAGCGATACCTTCGCGGCCTTCACGGCGATCGCCGCGATCAGTGGCGACCCCGCCGGCATGGGCGTTGAATGGGCCCGCCCGGCCGGCATGCCGGCGAGCTGGAGCGCCACGCCCGCGGCCGGGGACACCCTGGCCGCCGCGCGCCTGGGCCGGGCGATCGACCGGCGGTGGCGGCGCACCTCCTATTCGGCGCTCACCGCGGCCGCCCACGGCAGCCGCGTGGTCGGCTCAGAACCCGAGGCCGGCCTACTCGGGGACGAACCGGTCCCGGAGGTGCCGGCGGCCGGTGTGCTCGGGCTCAGCCGCCCGGACGGAGGAGCCAGGGCCACAGCGGATCGGGAGGCGGCGCTGTCACCTCCGCCGCTGGCCGGCATGGCGTTCGGCCCCGCCGTGGGCACGCTTGTCCACCGGGCTCTGGATCTCAGTGACTTTGCCGCGGCATCCCTGCGCGGAGAGCTCGCGCTGCGGCTCGCCGAGGCTGGCGGGCCCCGGGGCGTCGGCCTGCTCGGCGCGCCCGTGGCCGAGGTCGCCAACGGCCTCGCCGATGCCCTGTCCACACCCATCCCCGCCCTGGCCGACCGCAGCCTCGCCGGGGTCACCCGCAGCGACCGCCTCGACGAGCTCACCTTCGAGCTGCCCCTGGGCGGCGGCGACCGTCCCCATGCAGAGGTCGTCACGCTCGCGCACGTCGCGTGTCTGCTGCGCGAGTGGCTCGATCCGACGGATCCGCTGGCCGGGTATGCGGACCGCCTCGAGGATCCGCTGCTCTCCGGGCTCCTGCGCGGCTATCTCACCGGTTCAATCGACCTCGTCCTGCGGCTCCCGGCCGCCGACGGGCGCCCACGCTTTGCGGTGGTCGATTACAAGACCAACTGGCTGGCCCGTCCGGGCGAGCCTCTGGCTCTGGCCGACTACCGCCCCGTGGCGCTCGCCGCCGAGATGCAGCGCTCCCACTACCTCCTGCAGGGGTTGCTCTATTGCGTGGCCCTGCACCGGTTCCTGCGCTGGCGCCAGGTGGGATATGAGCCGGCGCGCGATCTGGCGGGCATCCACTACCTGTTCCTGCGCGGGATGAGCGGCGGGCCGGGTGCCGGGATCTTCTCGTGGCAGCCGCCGGCCGGCCTCGTGCCCGCGCTCAGTGACCTCCTCGACCGCGGAGAACCCCCGGCATGATCGGTCCGGAATCCCCCTCCGGGTCCGTCGGCGAGGCGCTCACCGTCTCCCGGGCCCTGCGAGCCCCCGCCCCCCTCGACGTCTTCAACCGGGCGGGGATCCTCACCGCGGCGGACATCCACGTCGCGCGAACCCTGCTTGAGCTGGCGGGGATCTCCCTGGAGGGGGCCGGTGTCGACGTCGACGCCGGGGCGGTTGCGCTGGGCACCGCCCTCGCCGTCCGGGCACCGCGTCTGGGCCACGTCGTCGTCGATCTCGCCGAGGTCGCGCGGGGAGCCGTACCCGCGGGGGACCTGGGTCTGCCCGAGGCCCTGCCTTGGCCCGAGCCGCCCGCGTGGCTCCGTGCCCTGGAGGCGGCCGACACCCTCGTCGCCACCGGTGAACCCGACCCCGATGCCGGGGCCGATACCGCAGTCGGTCCCCTGCGCCCCCTGCGTCTGGTCGGCACCCGCCTCTGTCTGGATCGCTACTGGCGCCAGGAGCGGGATCTGGCTGCGACGCTGCGCGGCCTCGACGCCCAACCGGTCCGGCGCGCCGACTCCCTGAGCGCGGTGGCCGACCTGTTGTCCCGGTTCTTCCCGGACCCCGAGGATCACGCTCAGCGCGCGGCGGCGGCGTGCGCGGCCCTGCGCGGGCTCAGCGTCGTAGCCGGGGGTCCGGGAACGGGGAAGACGACCACGGTCGCCCGGACGGTCGCCGTGCTCGCCGAGCTCGCCGCCCGGGCCGGGGAGCCCGCGCCGCTCATCGCCCTGTGTGCGCCGACCGGCCGTGCGGCGGCCCGTCTCGCCCAGGCCGTCCTCGCCGAGACGGCCCCGCTCGAGCTCAGCCCGGCCGCCCGGGCGGCGCTCGACACGCTGGGCGCCTCGACGATCCACCGCCTGCTGGGGGCCCGGGGCGAGGGCCGCTTCACCCACCATCGCAACAACCCGCTGGCCCATGACGTCGTGATCGTCGACGAGACCTCGATGGTCTCGCTGTCGCTCATCTCCCGCCTCCTCGCCGCCGTGCGCAGCGACGCCCGTCTGGTGCTTGTGGGCGACCCGGACCAGCTGTCGGCCATCGAGGCCGGCGCGGTGCTGCGCGACATCGTCGGCCCCGCGGCTCAGGCTCCGTGCTTCGGGGCGGGCATGCGCGCGATCCTCACCCGGGTGACCGGCCGGGATCCCGGTCCTGCGGCCGTCGCGTCGAGCTTCGGCAGCGGCGTCGTCGTCCTGCGCCGAGGCCACCGTTTCGGCGCGCCGATCACCGCCGTCGCCTCGGCGATCCGAGACGGCGACGCCACGGCCGCGCAGGCGGCCCTGGAGACCGGAGAGGGCCCCGAATCGACCGTCCGCTGGCTCGACCTCGACGCGGCGGAACTCGCTGAACGACCGGACGCCGGCCGGGAACTCGCCTCGGTCGTGGCGGAGGCGTTTCTCCCGTTGCTCGAGGCCGCCCGGGCCGGGGACGCCGCCGCCGCGTTGAGCCGCCTGGGCCGCCTACGGATTCTCTGCGCCCACCGCGAGGGCCGCTACGGCGTGCGCGTGTGGACCCGGCTGGTCGAGGAGTGGCTCGCCGCCGCCTCGGGCCTGAGCCTGGAGGGCGAGTACCCGGGCCGGCCGCTGCTGCTCACCGAGAACGACTACGAGCTGCGCCTCTTCAATGGTGATAGCGGCGTCGTCGTGCTGGACCGTGAGAGCGTCGCGACCCCGGTAGCCGTCTTTGACCACGAGCCGGGCGTGGTGGCGGTCGCCCCGGCGCGGCTGGCCGGCGCCCAGACCGCTTATGCGTCGACGATTCACAAGAGCCAGGGCTCCCAGTTCGACACCGCCCTGGTCATCCTCCCCGAGCCCGAATCGCGGCTGCTCAGCCGCGAGCTGCTGTACACCGCCGTGACCCGCGCGCGTGAGCGCCTGCTCGTCCTCGGCTCACCCGCGGCGCTGGCCGCGGCGGTCGCCCGCCCCGTCCAGCGCGCCACCGGATTGAGTGAGCGTCTCTGGGGTACTCATGACGGGGAAGCGTCCCGCCGATACCCGTACTAAGGTGAGCTTCATGTTCCACGCCCGCCAGCTCTTCCGGCGCTCCAGCACCGCCCCGCGCACCTCCGGTCCCGCCGCCAAGGTGGGTCCCTCCCAGCCCGCGACGGAACGCCACCCCGCGATGCGCGGACTCGACGTCTCCCCGGTCCACGGCCGCCACTGCATCTGCGGGCGCTGCGCGCAGCACACCAAGGCCGCCTAGCCCGCGCCTAGCCCCTCCGCCCCGGCCCGGGGACGGCAGCTGCGGCTGCCACCATGGCCCCGGTGACCCCTGCTCGCCGCGCCCTGTTTGCCCTCGCCCTGGGCGGGTTCGGGATCGGCACCGGGGAGTTCGTCATGCTCGGCCTGCTGCCCAACGTGGCGACGAGCCTGCACGCCTCGATCCCCCAGGCCGGTGACCTCATCGCCGCCTATGCCCTGGGGGTGGTCATCGGCGCGCCGCTGCTCACCCCGGTGTCGGTGTGGATGCCGCGGCGTCGCTTTCTGCTCCTCGCCGCCGCCGTGCTCGCGGCGGGCAACCTCGCCTCGGCCCTTGCCCCTGACTACGGGGTGCTGCTCGTCGTCCGCTTCCTCGCCGGTCTCCCCCACGGCGCCTACTTCGGGGTCGCCTCGGTCGTGGCCGGACGACTCGTGGCCGAGCACCGTCGGTCCACGGCGATGGCGGTGGTCTTCGCCGGTCTCACCCTCGCCAACGTCGTCGGGGTCCCGCTCACCACCCTGGTAGGACAGCATCTCGGGTGGCGGATCACCTACGGACTCGTCGCCGCTATCGAGCTGGCCGCGATCGCCGCCATCGTGCTCGCGGTCCCCCGCGCCGTCGCCGACGCGCACGACGGTGAGGAGCGGGTCCGCCTGCGCCACGAGCTCGGCGCCTTTCGCCAGCGCCAGATCTGGCTGGCCCTGGCGATCGCGATGATCGGCGGCGGAGCGCTGTTCTGCACGTTCTCCTACATCACGCCGATGATGATCCGCGTCGCCGGCTATCCCCCATCGGCCATCACCGGGCTGCTCGTCCTCTTCGGGCTGGGGATGACGGGCGGCAACCTGGTCGGCGCGCGGTTCGCGGACCGCTCGCTGATGGGGACGATCTCCCTCGCGCTCGCGGGCGAGTCGGTCGTCGCCGTCGTCTTCTTCTTCGCCGCCCACAACGAGATCACCGCGCTGCTCGGCCTCTTCGGTCTCCCCTTCTGCGCGCTAGCCATCCTGCCCGCGCTGCAGAACCGGATCATCAGCCTGGCCGGCGGCGCGCCGAACCTCGCCGCAGCCTCCATCCATGCCGCCTTCAACATTGCCAACTCGCTCGGTGCCTGGGTCGGCGGCGCGGTGATCGCCGCGGGCCTGGGCTACGCGGCGCCAAACCTCGCCGCGGCGGGCTTCGCCCTGGTCGGCCTGCTCATCGCGATGACCGCAGCCGGCCTGGAGCGGCGGACGCGCGCCACAGTCAGATGAGGCTCGCTCCCCGCCGAGGACCGCTCCGCCGCGGCGATGAAGGGCGCGGGGGCCGGGAATTGAACCCAGCCCCCGCGAGTCCGGTCAGAGATCACCACTGAACTACTTGTCCCAGCGCTATTGAGGAACCCGAGAGCTCCCCTCACCCCGGGACCGCGCGAGGCGGTCTCGAGGAACGTGTCAGGCTGGGCAGCTTGACACTCCCGACCGCCGGGACTGGCCGCCCCGAAGGGCGCGTGGCGCCGGCCGGACCCAGGGGTCCATGGTCAGGTGGGCGATCCGCCGGACCTGCGTCCACCCTAGCGCCTCGCGGCGAGCGCCGGCAGATCAGCCACCGAGTCCCGCTCGTGTTGATGACGGCCGAGCCGCTGAGGAAAGACTAGTCCGTCTTGGGGTCCGCATCCCCGGTCCGGTCCGTGTCGGCCGCGCCCCCTGCGCGGTCCGCATCCACCCGCTGGGGCTGCACCAGGGTCTCGTCGAGGGCGTAGATGGCCGACACCGCGGCGGCGTTGCCCGTGGGCGTGAGCGCAGGCGTGTCCCCGCGACCGAGCCGCGCCGAGTAGATCGATGCGGCCCCGAAGCGTCGGGAGAGCACGGTGGCCTCCACGACGGCGATGATCGTGGGCACGAGCAGGGCCTGGAAATGACCGGTGAGCTCCAGCACGAGCACCACCCCGGCGATCGGGCCCTGCATGGCCGCCGCGAGGAAGGCGCCTCCCCCGACCAGCGCGAGGCTTGGTTCCGGCGCCCCGGGCCAGACGTGGTTCCACAGCGTTCCTCCGACGCTGGCGAGCAGCACGCCGAGGGCGAAGGTCGGCGTGAACAGCCCGCCGGGGGCGCCCGAGGCGACGCAGGCGGCGGTGACCAGCGGCTTGAGCAGGAACAACGCCACGAGCACGCCGAGCGAGAGACGATCCAGGACGGCGAGCTGGATGATGCCGCGCCCGTTGCCGAGCAGCTGGGGGTAGGCCAGCGCGATTGCGGCGAGCGCGAGGAACACGGCGAACGGGGCCAACCAGCGGCCCCAGCCCGTGGGCCGCACGTGATTGGCGGCCGAGATGAGCCGGGCCCAGCCGACCGCGACGAGCCCGATCACCGGGCCGGCGACGACGGCGAAGGCGAGCTGGGAGGGGTGGAAGGCGTAGGGCAGGACGTGATAGAGGGGGCGGTCCCCCAGGAAGATCCAGGCGACGGCGGTGGCGCTCACCGCACACAACAGCGCGGGCAGCACCAGCGGCAGGGCGAGGGTGCCCAGGAGCACCTCCAGAGCCATCAGGGCGCCGCCCAGGGGAACGTTGTAGATCGCCGCAAAGCCCGCGCCGGCGCCGCAGGCCACGAGCAGGCGCCGCTGCCAGGTGGGCAGCTCGGCCCACACGGCCAGGCGGCTCGCCGTGGCCGCACCGAACAGCTGCGGCGCGGCCTCACGGCCGAGGGAGACGCCCATCCCCACGGTGACGATCGAGATGATCCCGCGAGACACCGACCGCGGGAAGTCCAGGCGCCCCGAGCGCAGCCAGATGCCCTCCGAGACCTCGGTGCCCCCGGTGGAGCGGCGCCCGAGCAGGGCCAGTCCCCCGACGACGATCACCGCAGCGACGAACAGCGCGACGATCCGGCGCCACCCGGGCGCCGCCTCGACGGCGCCGAGCAGCGTGCCGGCATGACCGCCGTAGGTGAGGTGCTCGGCCCGGTGCAGAAGCCAGGTGAGCGCCGAGGCGCCGAGGCCGGTGATGACCCCGATGGCGAGCACAAGCGCCCAGAAGCGCGCGCCAAGCGAGGCGATGATGCCGAGGCCCGTGAGATTCGGCTGGGGCGAGTCATAGCGGCTCACCTGCACCAATCTATGGGCCCGGACGCCGCAACGGCCGTCCCCTTTATGGATCGACTCGCTGGGGTTGGGCGCCGCCAGGAAGCGCGCGCAGCGCCCAGCGCGCCAGCCACCTTGCGCGACGCCGCCCGTTGCGTCAGGGATGCCGCGTGGGCACGCGTGGGCGCAATGGCGCGCGGTGCGGGGTCCGACGCCGGCCCGGGTCGCTCACATGCTGGCGCTCGGGGCCGCGCACGCGCCAGCGGCCCGGCTGACTGCGCTCCAGCGGCAGTTCCCCCCGCGGGCCCGAAGGCTGCTCCGGACCCCGTCCAGGACGGTGGCTACCGCCACCGCCACCACCGCCGCCGTCGGAGCCACCGTCATCGTCGGCACTGTCCTCGGCGGAGGTGTCACCGCGCCAGCGGGCGAGGGCCAACGGGCCGCCGAGCACGACCAGCGGCATGGCGAGAAAGGGCACGAGCCGCGCGGCTCCGCCAAAGAGTGCGGCCAAGGGCAGGGCGACCATCACCGCGACGGCGATCGCGCGCGTGAGCCGGCTGATCATGTCGGTCACCTACCCCTGAGTCGTTGCCCTAACACGATGAAGTAACGCGCCTGCACCGAAGAAAATGCCAAGGACCCGTCGCGTTCGGGAGCTAACGTCAGCATGACCGTGTCCGAGCAGCTGCGCGCCCTGCCGCCCGAACCCAACGTCCAGATTCGCGAGACCGCGACCGGGGACCACGAGATCGTGCTGGCCTTCCCCTACAACGGCCACCTCGTCGCCGCCGTGCGGACGCTGCCAGACCGCCGTTTTGACTGGGATGCCCGCGAATGGATCGCCCCCGCCAATGACTGGGTGGCCGCGCGGCTCGGAGAGATCCTCAAGAGCTACCCCGAGCTCACGCGCTCGGCGGAGTTCGACGGCTGGTTCGCCGGTGCGGAGCGGCGCTGGGTCGGCCACGTGCGCACCGTGCGTCACGACGGCCGGGGCTGGTGGGCGCTCGACACCCTCGCCGGTGAGCCGCCCGCCGAGCTGCGCGCGCTCGCGCTGGAGCTGTCGGGCACCCCGTCGCGCTGGCTCGTCCCCCTCACCCGCGAGGCGGCCGATCAGCTCCTGGAACTGCGCGACCCGCGCTTCTCCCTGGGTGCGCTGCGCTGCCTCGAGGCCGTGCAGGCTGGCGAGACCCCGCCCCCGGCCCGGCTCATCCTCACCCGCAGCGTCGCCGGCGAGCGCTTCGCGCTGGAGATCCTCTGGGATCCGGACATCGCCAGCGCCTTCGAGACCCTGCCCGGCGCTCGTGCGGGTGAGCTGAAGATCGACCCGTGGATCGCCGACCAGCTCGATGAGTTCGTCGCCGTCCACGGCGTCACCCTGAGCACGGCGGCGGCCGAGAAGCTCGCCGAGCTCGCCGCCATCCACCGCGCGGCCGTCGCCGATGTCGCCCGCTCCCGCGCCACCCGCGCCGACCCCCTCCCCGAGGTGGCCGACCGGCTCGGCGGTGAGCTGCAGCCTTTCCAGTGGGCGGCTGTCCGCTACGCCCTCGACGCCCGGCGCACCTTCCTCGCCGACGAGCAGGGTCTGGGCAAGACCGTCGAGGCCCTCGCCACGCTCGAGGCCGACAAGGCCTTCCCCGCCGTCGTCATCTGCCCCGCCGCGATGAAGCTCACCTGGGCGCGTGAGATCGCCCACTGGCTTCCCCACCGCTCCAGCACGATCGTCCAAGGACGCTCGGGCACGCCTCCGCGTGTCGACATCACGGTGCTCAACTACGAGATCGTCGAGGCCCACCGTGAGGCCCTGCAACGTCGCGGCCTGCGCGCTCTCGTCGCCGACGAGTCCCACCTCTGCAAGAACCCCCAGGCCAAGCGCACCCGCTCGGTGCGACGTCTCGCCGAGTCCGTTGCCGACGACGGCCTGCGCCTCGCCCTTACCGGCACGCCGGTGCTCAACCACGCCGACGAGCTCATCGCCCAGCTGCGGGTCATCGGCCGGCTCTCGGAATTCGGCTCGGGCGCCTCCTTCTCCCGCCAGTTCGAGGGCGAGCTCTCCGAGGAGCGCCTGCACTGGCACCTGCGTCGCACCTGCTTCATCCGCCGGCTCAAGTCTGAGGTCCTACCCCAGCTCCCGGCCAAGCGCCAGATCGTCGTCCCGGTGTCCCTCACCAACCTCAGCGAGTACCGCCTCGCCGAGGACGACGTCATCGAGTGGCTGAAGACTCAGCCGCTCGATCTCGCCCAGCTCGACGCGAAGATCGCCGCCACGCTGCGCGCCGAACGCCTGGCCCAGCTCACGGCCCTGCAGCGTCTCGCCGCACGCGGCAAGCTCGCCGCGGCGATGGCCTGGATCCACGATTTCCTCGCCTCAGGTGAGCCCCTGGTCGTCTTTGCGCGCCACCGCGAGATCCAGGAGGCCGTCGTCACCCGCTTCCCTCACGCCGTCCATCTCCTCGGCGAGGATTCAGCCGCCGCCCGACAGGGCGCGATCGAGGCCTTCCAGCGCCCCGATGGTCCCCAGCTCATCGTCTGCGCGACCCGGGTGGCCGCCCAGGGGATCACGCTCACCCGAGCCTCGAACGTCTGCTTTCTCGAACTCGAATGGACCCCGGCGATCCACGACCAGGCCGAGGACCGTGTTCACCGCATCGGCCAGCGCGACTCCGTCTCGGCCTGGTACCTGCTGGCGGCCGAGACCATCGACGAGACCATGGCCCGCCTCATCCAGCGCAAGCGCGAGGTCGTCGACGCCATCACCGACGGTCGCGCACTCCCGGACGGCGGACTCGTCGAGGGCGTCATCCGGGAGCTGCGTGACGGCCAGCCCTTCCGCCACCTGCGCGCGGTCGCCGGCGACACCGGCGTCGACACCCCGCTGGCCGGCGGCGCCCGAGCGGCGGCGCGCCGACGCTAGCGGTGCTGCTGCGGGCTGTGGGCTCCGCAGCAGCATGAGCGCCGCGGCGCTACGCCCGTAGCGTGCCGAGGATCGCGGCGACGACCTCGGCTGAGGGGCCGCGCAGCTCGTCGAGATCGCGGCGCTGGCCGATGGCCATCACCAGCAGCTCCCGCAACCCGCCGACGAGGATGACCGCGATGTCACGCCCCAGCGGCGCCAGGCCCGCCTCGGGATGCTGGGCCCGGGCCTGCTCGGTGAGGGCCACGAGCAATGCGGCGTAGCGGTCGGTCACCGCATGAACGGCGTCGGCCCCCGCCTCGGCGAGGCCGGGGAGCTCGCGGGCGAAGCTCGCCTGCAGCGCCGGCTCGGCCTTGACACCGTCGATGTAGGCGTCGATCGCCGCCTCGATCTGGTCCTCCAGGGGGCGGGCGGGATCGACCGCCGCGGCGATGAGCTCGAGCTTGTGCTGGGTCTCCTGCTCGAACAGCGCGAGGAAGCACTCGCCACGGTCGGCGAAGTGCTGGTAGAAGGTGCGCCGGCTCGTGCGTGCCCCGGCGACGATGTCGGCCACGGTCGTCTCGCGATATCCCTTGGCGCGGATGGCCTCCGCGAGCGCGTCGATGAGACGCGCCCGCGGGGTCTCAGTCGCGGCGGAGGACGCGGACGCGGCCACCGTCGGCGGGAATCGAGGTGACGTTGCGCTGGCGGGCCCGCTCCCCCGGCGCATCCGTGACGGCGAAATCGACCCGACGCGCGATCGCACCCAGAACGACGCGCTGCTCGGCCATGGCCAGCGTCGCGCCCAAGCAGCGCCGGATCCCGCCGCCGAAGGGGATCCACTCGTACGTTCCCGGCTTCTGGAAGACCCCGCCGGCGTCGAGGAAGCGCTCAGGGGCGAAGACGAACGGGTCGGCGTAGACGTCGGGGCGGTGGTGGACCCCGATGATGGACAGGGCGACAGGGGTGTTCGCGGGCACGACGAACTCGCCGAAGCGCCAAGGTCGGCGCACCCGCCGCACGACGAAGGCGATCACCGGGCGCTGGCGCATCCCCTCGTGCACGGTCGCCTCGATCATGTGCCGGGACAGCTCATCGTCTTCGCCCCGCACCGTCTCGCGGAGGCGCTCGTAGGCGCCGGGGTTCCGGATGAGTCGCTCGAAGGTCCACGCGAGCGAATTGGCTGTCGTCTCGTGTCCGGCGAGGATGAGTGTCATCAGCTCGTCCCGCAGCTCGACGTCAGACATCGGCCGTCCCTCCTCGTCCCGCGCGGCGAGCAGCAGGGAGAAGACGTCGTTGCGCCCCGTGTCCTCACCCTCGGCCCGCCGCTTGCGGATCAGCGCGTAGATCTCCCGGTCGGTGAGATCCATCATCCACTTGATCGGGCCCGTGGCGCTTTCGGAGCGGAAATTCGTCATCTCGACGAACGGGTAGAGCCGGGTCGTCGACATCTGCAGGAACGTACGGACGACCTCACGGAAGCGTCGCTCCGGCGTGTTCCAGCCTCCGAGCTCGTGGATGCCGAGCACGCCGCGCATGATCACCTCGAGGGTGACCGCCTGCATCCGCGGAGCCAGCGCGAACTCGGTTCCCGGCGTCCAGGTGTCGATCTCGCGTGCCGTGACCTCCTCGATCATCCCCATGTAGTTGGCGATCGCGTCACCGTGGAAGGGCGGGAGCAGGAGCTTGCGCTGTTGCATGTGCCGCGGCCCCGACAGGGTGAGCACGCTGTTCTTGCCCAGCAGGAGCCGCAGTGGGGATTCATGGTTGATCGCCGGAGCGTCCTTGGCGGCCGTGAAGATCGCTCGGATGTGGTCGGGGTGTGAGGTGGCCAGGAAGTCGTCGCGGTTGGCCAGCAGCCGCATCGTCCACGGGCTGCCCAGCGTCGCCTGGTCGGTGAGCGCCGAGTTGAAGGGGTCTCGCAGGAAGCGCAGCGTCTGAGCCAGCTTGCTTGTCGACGTTCCAGGCGGCAGCCGCACCGGCGTGTTCTCCTCCACGGGATGACACGGCGACGCCGCGTACCGCGGCTGGCTCGGCATGGTCTCACCGGACGCGGGCGTGGCCCCCTCGGCTGCCCCCGGGGCGGACTTCTCGATCGTGACGCTCATGGTACGTCAGCGTACCGGCACGTCAAGCACATCGCCATACAGCCCAAGGCGCGCCGAACCAGGCGCCGCCTTCGCACAGCCCCTCTTCGCACAGCCGCTCTTCGCTGAGCCCTTCTCCGCGCAATCCCTTCCCACGCGCTTTCCACTCGCGGGCCACCGCACTATCGGCACCTGCCGTCCCGCAACCATGAACCACCAACAGGTTCGGATCCTTCGCAACATCTCGATCACAGAAGGCCGACGACTGCGTCTCCCCGTGAACGCTCCGAGATGCATGCGTGACTCCGCCGTTACAAACGTCTCGCAACTGTTGCAGGTTCAGATCCGATCACAAAGACAGCGCTCTCACACCGTCAAGGCCCGCTCACGCGCCGACGTCCTCGCCGCCGTCGGCGTCGCCCTGGGCGCTGGCGCCGGCGAGGACAGCGCAGCGCGCAGATTTCGCGCCGACTAGGGGGATCGCTGTAACCCGAGCCCAGATCCTGCAGCGGCCTAGATCTGCCAGGCGCCGCCGCGCAGCAGCGGACGCGTCTCACCGCCGCGGGTGACGCCGGTGACGTCGACCTCGTCCGAGCCGATCATGAAGTCGACGTGGATCTCGCTCCTGTTCATCCGCTCCCGGGACGCTTCATCGGCAAGGGCCATCGGATAGCCGTTCCCGAGCGCGATGTGGCTGGCGGCGTTCTCGTCCAGCAGGATGTTGTGGAACACCTTGCCGGCCTGGCCCACCCGACTCTCACGATCGACCAGGGCGACCTCACCCAAGCGTCGGCCGCCGTCGTCACGGTTGGCCTGGGCCTCGAGCACGCCACCGCCGGAGTCCGAGTCAAATCGCACTGCCCGTCCGTGTTCGAAGTGAACGCGGAGCCCGGTCACCGGCGCGGCCCCTGGCACCAGCAGCGGCCGGGTCGCGGTCACGTACCCCTGGGTGCGCTCGGGATCCGGCGTGGTGAACACCTCCTCCGAGGGCAGGTTCGGGTGGTGGAGCTGGCCCCAGACGGTCTCCATCTCGGCGGCGATGAACCGTGAGCCCGGGAGCAGACCGATGGTGAGGTCGGTGCCCGGACCCTGGAAGCGCAGCACATCGAGATCCAGGGCGTCCAAGCGGCGGGCCACGGCCTTCAGCGTCGCAAAACGCTGAGTCCACGCGGCGACCGGATCAGGCTCTCCGAGCCGACAGACGTGGGCGATGGTCTTCCACATCGCCGTGATCGCCTCCGGCTCGGTTCGGTCGTCGAAGACCGATCTGGCCCACGCGGGCGTCACCGCCGGCACGATCGTCCAGTTGCACTGGCGCGCGGAGGTCACCTGGATGCTCTCGCGATGACGCGGCGACATATCCAGACCGAGTCGCTCCGGGTCGATGTCAGACATCAGGTCCGGTGCGGTGTCGCCGTAGAACCAGATCTTGGCCGCGTGGTGCTCGCCGCCCTGGAGGATCCGTTCACCGATCCACGGCGGGCGGTAGCTGAGGGACTCCTTGGCGGCGTGGGCGAGCCGTGCGTGCTTGACGTGGGGATCAAAGTATTCGACATCCACGTACCGCGCTCCGCGCCGGTAGGCGTGTCGGGCGGCCGCCCGAGCGTAGGCCTCCAGTCCGGTCTCGGCGAGGACCATGACGATCTGATCGGGCTGGACTTCGGCACCAAAGCCGACCGCCAGCTCCACCAGGGCTTCGAGGTACCGCTGCTCGTCGCTCATTCCCGCCAGCTTCGTCACCTCGCTCGGCTGCGCCCTCTCCGTCATTTCCCTCGCTCCGTCATCTCGATCGGCTCCGTCCTGTCCGCCATCTCACTCAGCTCGCTCATCTCGGTCCATCTCCACCACCTCCGGCCAGCGCCGCGCGTCTCGCGTTATCGCCTTGCCCAGGTGGGCAGACTACGAGAGCCATGGCGGCGCCGCGCAGAGAGTTCATGTTGGAGATCGACGGGCATCCGGTCCGTGTCTCCAACCCGGACCGCGTCTATTTCCCTGAGCGCGGGGAGACGAAGCTCGACCTCATCAACTACTACGTGGCCGTCGGGGAGGGGATCGTCAACGCCCTGCGCGAGCGTCCCTGCATGCTGCACCGCTACCCCACCGGCGTCGCCGGCGAGAAGGTCCACCAGAAGCGGTTGCCCAAAGGTGCACCGGACTGGATCGAGACGGTCGAGATCTTCTTCCCGCGCTTTGGGCGGACCGCCGACGAGCTGACCGTCACCAAGCTCGCTGACATCGTTTGGGCGGTCCAGATGTCGACCGTCGAGTTCCACCCGTGGAATTCCCGCCGGAGTGACGTCGAGGCCCCGGATGAGTGGCGCATCGACATCGATCCCGGTGACGCCTGCCCGTTTGAGCGCTGCGTGACCGTCGCCCATGCGGTGCGCGAGGTGCTCGACGAACTCGGCGCGGTCGGCTGGCCCAAGACCTCCGGGAGCAATGGCCTACACGTGTACGTGCGGGTTCGACCCGAGCATCCCTTCACCCAGCTGAGGCGCGCGGCTCTCGCCTTCGCGCGGGAGATCGAGCGTCGCGTGCCCGAGGACGCGACCACCGTGTGGTTCCGCAAGGATCGTGATCCCGCCAAGGTGTTCGTCGACTTCAACCAGAACGCCCGAGACCACACGATCGCCGCCGCCTACAGCGCGCGCGGCAACGCCGCGGGCACGGTGTCGACCCCGTTCACCTGGGAGGAGCTGGACGGTGTCGACCCCACCGTCTTCACGATCGCCACCGTCCCACGCCGCTACGCGGAGAGGGGAGACCTCCACGCGGGCATCGATGACGCGGTCTTCGACATTACCCCGCTGCTGGAGTGGGCCGACCAGGACGGGATCGAGGCACCTGCCGGGCCCCGGTAGCGCCGCGGGCCCCGGTAGCGCCGCGGGCCCCGGTAGCTCGGCGCGGGCGAGGGGCGCCTTTGCTACGGGACGAAGAGCCGGCCGGCCATCTGCGCGTCATCCTGGGGATGGAAGTCCCACAGGCCCTTCACCTGGGAGCGCAGGTCATCGGGCAGGCGGTCCAAGCCAGGGCAGTCGAGCTCGACGAGGTTGCGTGCGGGGTCGCGAACATAGAGTTGGACGACATCGCCGGGGAGCAGGACGAGGTGGTTGCCGAAGGCCACCCGGTCAAAGGCGTCGCGGCGCTCGGCCGCCCGATAGACGGGCTCGATCGCCTCGACGGTGATGCCGAGGTGGTGGTGGCTGGTGGGCGTGAGGTCACGCTCGAAGAGGTGCAACTGGGTGCGGCCGAGGGCGAGCCACTGGACCGGGAGGCCGAAGTTGGGGGTCGGGATCGGCTCGGCCCCCAGAAGGTCGACGTAGAACTCCACCGACTCACGGAGGTCCAACGCGTTCACGCTCACATGGTTGATCTGCACGGACACCGTCGCCTCCTCGTCGCCGGCCTCCGCCTCGTCGGGCCGGGTCGAGCCGTACGATAACCCTGCGGTTCCAGCCGGACCGTCACCAGAGAGAGGAGCCTTCATGTCCGAGATCGTCGTCGTCGGCAGCTTCACCGCACGCCCCGGTCAGGAGGCCGAAGCCCAGGCCGTGTTCGAGTCGCTGCTCGTACCGACTCACGCCGAGCCGGGTTGCATCCTCTATGCCCTGCACCGGGGCGTCGACAATCCGGCCCGGCTCACCTTCATCGAACGCTGGGCGTCGCGGGAGGATCTGGAGGCCCACCTGGGCAGCGACCACATCGCCGCCGCGCTCGCCCGAGCGGACGAGCTCTTCATCGACGGTGGTGACATCACCGTCTACGCGCCGCTGCCCGGCGGCGACGCGAGCAAGGGCACGCTCGCCTAACCGTCGCCTAACCGGGCAGGCGCTTCAGCCACGCCCGGCACGCCTTGGTGCGCGGGTCGATGAGATCGAAGTGGTCCGCGCCCTTGAGCTCGAGCAGGTCACAGGGGCTGCTGCGGGCTGAGGCGGCCGCCGCGTAGAGCCGACTCTGAGTGATCGGCACACGGTCGTCCTGGGCCCCGTGAACGAGCAGCGTCGGGGCGGCGGTGGGCACCCGGCTCAGCGGGTCCAGCGCCCAGTAGAGCTCCTGGGCCTCCTCGGGGTCGGCACCGATGAACTCGCGGACGGCATCGTCACCGATCCTTTCCGCCGCAGCGGTGACGAGGTCGGCCACGCCGGCCAGTGACACCGTGAGCTCCGCTGGCAGCCGACCCGCGGTGCAGAGGGCGAGCTGCCCGCCGGCCGAATGACCGACGACGATCACCTCAGAGAGCATGACCAGCTCGCGCAGCCGCAGCACCGCGGAGTAGACGTCCTCGAGGGCATCCGTGGCCGTGCCCGGTCCCCGTCGATACTCGATGTTCCAGCTTGCCCAGCCGCGCTCGGCCAGGGCGCTGGCCAGGGCGTTGAGCGAGCTGCGGTCATAGGCCTCGCGCCAGAAGCCCCCGTGGATGAGGATCGCGATCCGGTCCGAGCGGCCGTTGTCGGCCGCCCACAGGTCGGCGACCTGGTCCTCGCGACCTCCGTACTCGTAGAGATCCGGCTCACGGCCCCGCTCGCCGGCCCAGATGGCGAGCTCGTCCAGTCGCGATCGGGTGCTCATCGCCCTTTCACGATAGGAGCCCTCTGGCCGGGTTCGAGGAGCCCGGCGACGGGATGGGGCTGGTAGGGCGCCTCGAGCGCCTCGATCTCCTCGGTCGCGAGGGCGACATCGACGGCGGCGACCGCATCCTCGAGGTGCTGAAGCTTCGTCGCGCCGATGATCGGTGCGGTCACCCCCGGCTTGTGCAGCAGCCAGGCCAGGGCGACCTGGGCTGCCGGGAGACCACGCGCCCCGGCGACCTCGCTGAGCGCTTCGATGACCGGCCAGTCAAGCTCGGGCCGGTAAAGGCTGTCGGCAAAGGCGTCAGTCTGGGCGCGGGTGGTGTGCTGCTCTCCGGCCCGGCCGCGGTTGCCGGCCAGCAGTCCGCGGGCCAGCGGGCTCCAGGGGATGCAGCCCACGCCCATGTCCAGGCACTGGGGAATCATCTCGCGCTCCTCCTCCCGGTAGATGAGGTTGAGGTGGTTCTGCATCGAGATGAAGGGTGTCGGCGCGACCCGTTGGGCCTTGGCGAACTGCCAGGCGTACATCGATGAGGCGCCGATGTAGCGGGCCTTCCCGGATTTCACCACCTCGTGGAGGGCCTCCATGGTCTCCTCGATCGGCGTCGTGTAGTCCCAGCGATGGATCTGGTAGAGGTCGACGTAGTCATGGCCGAGACGCTGAAGCGAGGCGTCGATGGAGGCGAGGATGTGCTTGCGTGAGAGTCCCCGGCCGTTCTCCCCGGGCATCGTCGGCATGAACACCTTCGTCGCCAGAACGTACTCCTCCCGCATCCCGAAGTACCGCGGCAGCAACCGTCCGGTGATCTCCTCCGAGCGACCGCCGTTGTAGGTGTCAGCGGTGTCAAAGAAGGTGATGCCGGCCTCCACCGCCGCCTTCACGAACGGATCGGCCTGCTCCTCCGACAGGGCCCAGGGGCGGCTCTCGTGCGTGCCGTAGCTCATCATGCCCAGGCACAGGCGCGAGACCCGCAGCCCGGTGGCGCCGAGGTTCACGTACTCCATCGAGATCTCCTTTCCGGCGGGTTGATCCGCACCGGTCACGTCCAGCGGATGTCGGCAGCCCCCTACCCACCCCGGTCCGGCCCGACGCAGAGCTGGCCGCCGTCAGTGTCTTGTCATCATCTCGCACAACGAGCGACCGGGAGCGTGACGCACGGCCGCCACCATCATCGCGCCCGCCCGGCGACCGCAACGCTGAAAGACGCATGGAACTCCCCTCCGGGCGGGATCTGGCGCAGTCCCGTTCCGCTGCGCAGTGCGTCTTTGGGCGCCGTCATCGGCTCCAGGGCGATGAAGTCAGAGCCGGTTGGGGCGAACACCTGCACGTGGCCATAGCCCGCTTCGAAGGTCAACGCGACGCTCCGGCTGGCGCCCGTGACCGTGAAGCTGGCCTGCGCGGGGACGCGGTGGCCCTCGTCGAAGCTGCGAGCCCCCAGGCGGCCGTCGAGGCCCGGGACCGGCCCACGAATCTCCCAATCCTCACGGGGGCCACCGGGGTTGAGGTACGGGTGGAAGCCAAAGCACACGGGGACAGCTCGAGCGCCGGTCACCCGCACCGTCAACTCGAGGGTGAGGGTTGACCCGCTGAGGGCCGCGTGGAGGGCGAGCCGGTGGGGAAACGGGAATGCGGCGAGCCGTCGGGCGTCTGCGCCGTAATCCAGCTCAGCGCTCAGGACATCCGGGCCTCGGTCAACCACGCGCCAGTCCCTGCATGCGCCCAGCACCCCGTGCATGGGCAGGTCGAGCGTCTGGTCCCGGTGGATGCGCGGATCGTCGCGGTCGAGATGTACCTCAATGTCGCCCACGCGATAGTCCCACCCGCTGAGGCGGTTGGCCCAGGGATAGAGCAGCGGGAGGGCGAAGGTCGAACCGCGCGCGAGGTAGTCCCCCAGCCCGGCGCGCTGGGCGAGGATCTCCTCACCGCGATGGCGGATCGAGCAGCAAACCATGCCAGCGGAGGGCAGGAACGTCGCGCTGAGCTCACCATCCCGGGCGCCCAGGGTGATCTCGAGACCCTGCGGTGCGGCGGACTGCATCGAACTCAGTGTCCCAGACGCAGCTGCACCGGGTCCGCGTCATGACCCGATCCACCGTCCAACCTCAACCTCTGGTCACCGCGACCGATGAGCCGGGGCATGAGAAAGCTCGGGTCAGCTCCTGTCCGCACGCGGCTGTTCGTCCTCGCCGGCGTGCTCCTCGTGATGTGGATCGCCGCCGCTGCGGTCAGCGTCGGCGGTCTGCTGTCGACCCGCTCGAGCGCGGACAACGCCGCACAGGTCTTCAGCGCTTTCCGGGCCGAGCGAAACGCCTACGAGGGCTGGCTGACCCAGGATGACCAGTCGAACATGTACTCGGCGCTCGCCTCGCTGCACGAGGCCTCCCAGGCCGGCCTGCTGAACCAGACCTGGCAGCAGGTGCTGGCCGGTCACGCCCAGGCCGTCGCCCAGCTGGCAAAGGTCGACACCCTCACCCAGGATCCGCGGATCCACCGGCTGATCACCCACACGGCGGCGGACCTGCGCGCTTACACGGTCTTCACCTACGAGGTCCACCAAGACGTGAGCGCGGGCAACTTCCGCGGAGCCATTCGCGTCATGTCGATCTCGAACCTGCAGATCTCCAACGCGACCCAGGCGGACTTCGACCGTGTAGGCGCCCTGCTTTCGACGCAGGCCACGGCGGTGAAGAGCGACGTGGGCGCCACCGTCAACCAGTCCCTCCTGCTCCTGCTCCTGCTCGCCGCCATCTCACTTCCGCTGGCGGGCGCGCTCGTGCTCTGGATCGTGCGCTCGATCACCCGGCCCCTGGAGAAGGTCACGGCCGCCGCCCGGCGGGTCGCCCAGGGTCATGTCGACATCACCCTTGACGTCACCGGCGACGACGAGATCGCTCAGGTCGCTGCGGCCTTTCGCGCCTCGGTCGACCACCTGGCCGAGATGGCCCACGCCGCGGATGAGATCGCCGCGGGCAACCTCGGCGTCGTCGTCGAGCCCAAGTCTGAGGGCGACCGCCTGGGCCATGCCTTCGCGGAGATGTCCCGGACGCTGCGCGAGGCGCTCGGGCAGCAGTCCTGCCTGGCCCAGCTCACCCAGCGGATGTCCCAGCTCAATGACTGCCTCGACGGTCTCGGCCAGGGGCTGCAGTCGATGAACGCGGGCGACCTCACGATGACCGTCGCAACGAACCTCGAGCCGATCAAGGGCCGTCCCGGCGCCGATCTCGGCGCCCTGGCCGAGTACTTCAACGCGATGCTCACCCAGGCTCGCGGGTCCCTGGAGGCCTACAACGAGATGCGCGAGACGTTGCGGCGGGCCCTGGGGGACCAGTCGAGCCTGGAGGCCCTCACCCAGCGCCTGCAGTCATTGCACGGCCGCTGCCTCACCGACCTCGGGGGCGGGCTCGCGGCCATGCAGGACGGGGACATGACGGTCGCCGTGACGGCGGTGACGCATCCGATCGACGCGGCGGCGGGCATGAACATCGGTGAGCTCGCCTCAACCTTCAACGGCATGCTCGCCACCGCCCAGGCCTCGATCGTCTCCTACAACGTGATGCGCGAGGAGTTCCGCGCCAGCCTCGGGGACCACTCCTGCCTGGAGGAACTCAGTGACCGGCTGGGATCACTGCACGGTCACTGCCTCACCGACCTTCAGCATGGCCTCGAGGCGATGGCGCAGGGACAGCTCAACGTCTCCGCAGAGGCAGTCACCCTGCCGCTGGAGGTGGCCTCCGGGCACGCGGCGGGGCACCTTGCCGAGGTGTTCAACGGGATGCTGTCCACCGCGCAGAGTTCGATCTCGAGCTACAACGCGATGCGCGTGAAACTCAGCGAGATGATCCGCGAGATCGCCCGGAGCTCAGAGAGCCTGGCCGGCGCCTCCCAGCAGATGGCTGCCACCTCCGACCAGACGGGACGCGCGGTCGAGGAGATCGCCCAGGCCGTCGGTTCGGTGGCGACCGGAGCGGAGCAGCAGGTCCGTGCCGTGGAGGACGTCCGTGCCGTCACCCTTCAGCTTGCCGACACCTCCCAGGGCTCAGCCCGCGGCGCCCAGGACGCCGCCCGTGCGGCCGAGCAGGCTCGGGGCCTGGCCCGCGCCGGCGTGCAGGCGGCGGAGGAGGCCAACTCGGCGATGCAGTCGGTCCAGCAGGCCAGCCAGCAGGTCACCGAGGCCATCCGTGCGTTGGGCGAGAAGAGCAACAGGATCGGCTCGATCGTCGAGACGATCACCGGCATCGCGGCCCAGACGAACCTGCTGGCTCTGAATGCGGCGATCGAGGCCGCCCGGGCCGGAGAGCAGGGGCGGGGCTTTGCCGTCGTCGCCGACGAGGTTCGCAAGCTCGCCGAGGAGTCTCAGGGCGCCGCCGCGACCATCGCCGGGCTCATCCGCCACATCCAAGACGACACCGCCCGCGCGGTCGAGGTCGTCGAGCGGGGCGCGAACGAGACCCATACGGGTGTGCGCACCGTGGAGCAGGCCCGGAACGCCTTCGTGGAGATCGGCGTCAGCGTCGAGGACGTCGGGCTGCGGGTGAGCGACATCGCCGGGGCGATCGAGCAGATCGCCGCCAGCGGCAGCCACGTCCAGTCGAGCATCGACGCGGTCGCCGCCGTCGCCGAGCAGTCCAGTGCCGCCACCGAGCAGGTTTCGGCCAGCACGGAACAGACGAGCGCGTCGACCCAGCAGATCGCCGCCAGCGCCCAGCAGCTCGCCGCGACCGCCGACGAGCTCGAGGACCTGGTCAAGCAGTTCGTCGTGGCCTAGCGCCACCGCCGGCAGGTCAGGCGTTCCCAGGTCCCCGGCCCCACAGGCCGGGGACCCTCCCACTCCCCGCCCCCGCCTCCTCGCCCCGGCCGCCTCACCCGCGGAAGGTCGAGGCCCCGGGGTCACCGAAGGGTTCGTCGCGCTCGCGCACCGCCTGGCGGAAGCCGACCTCGGCGGCGCGCTGCTGGAAGGCGTAGCCCTCCGGGGTATGGCGGGTGATTCCATCCAGCAGGATCCCGAGGGTCTGGGTGCCGTGGAGACCCTGGGCGTAGAGGGTCTGGTTGACCAGCAGCTTCATCATCTGCAGTTGGTTCACGGGCAGCCGGGCCATGCGCTGGGCGAGCGCGTCGGCGCGGGCGTCGAGCTCGGCCGCCGGAGCGCACTCAGAGGCCAACCCCCACTCCACAGCCTCCCGGCCCGACAGCGAATCACCCGTGAAGAGCAGGCGCTTGGCCCGCTCGGGTCCGATGCGGTAGGCCCACAGCGCAGTGGTCGGCGAGCCCCAGACCCGGGCCGGTGGGTAGCCGATCTTCGCGTCGTCAGCGATCAGCAGCAAGTCCGAGCAGAGCGCCAGATCAGTGCCGCCGGCGACGCAGAAGCCATGGACTTTGCAGAGCACCGGCTTGGTGGCGTGAAAGAGACTCATGAAGGCCCGCACGTTGCGGCTCATGCCGGAGAAGTCCACCATCGGGTCCCAGACGGCGCCGGGGTCGTGGTTGGCTGCCTGGACGCGCGGATCGACCGGGGAGCCCGCCGGGGCATCCGCCTCGCCGAATCCGCCCTCGAGCATCCGCTCGGCCGAGTCGACCAGGTCATATCCGCCGCAGAAGCCCTTGCCCCGTCCCGACAACAGCATCACGTGGACGCGCGGATCGAGATCGGCCGCCTCGACGCAGGCGGCCAGCTCTCGGATGAGCTGCGGGGTCAGGCCGTTGCCCCGCTCGGGGCGGTTCAGGGTGATCCGGGCGATGCGCCCGTCGACACCGAACTCGATCGTCTCAGGTGGCTCCATGACGAGGATTCTCGCCGTCCGCCGACCCGCCGGGTTCCGCCACGCTCGCGCCACCCACCGTCAGGACCGGACCCGGTACGGGCGCCGGGCTGTGGGCCCGACGCCCGTGGAACGCGACGCGCTGAGGCGCGGGCGCTCATCGCCCGTGGCGCAGATCGAGGTCACGCGTAGGGCGTGCGCGCAGCTCCCGTCGGCGTGCGGCGATAGCCGCAGAACGGTGATACTCATGCCACAGCAGCCTCCAGGGAAACTGTGGCCAATGCCAATGCCAATGCCAATGCCAATGCCGGTGCCGGTGCCGGTGCCGGTGCCGGCGCCGCTGCGGAGCTGACCACTCCAGCGGTACATGCAACACCGCAGAGGACTCTGGACGGTCGAGCACGACCGTCCTCCTTTCCAGTGTCTGACAGTGTCACCGCTTGGCCATCAGCGCACAGGCTCTCACCAGCGTCCCGAGAGACCTCTGAGTGACACGGTTCTGAGTAGATGATCGGGAGCTACTCGGCGGTGACCGGGTGGCCCGGGGCCGGGTGCGCCGGGCTGGCTCGCCTAGCGGCGGATGTGGTTGTTCATTGCGGTCTCCTCCTGATGATCGCGACGTTGGCGCTGGTGTTCGAGGGGGCGTCGGGGGCGGGGGGTCGAGCCGATCGGGCCATAAAAGGGCGGCCCCATGGGGGTCGCCCTCGCTGCAGGTGCGGATCTGTAGGCTGCCTCTGAGCCTGTCCACCTCTCAGCGAGGGGCATGCGGACACTCCCAGGGCCCGCGAAGGCACCGGTCGCAGTCGTCGCCGACGCACCCGTGCGCGGACGCGTGCCGATGGGGGGCGCCGAGGACGGTCGGGGTGTGGGCCAGGACGTTCAGCTGGGTGATGACCCTCATGCCCACCCGCCACGAACCCACGTGTCGTATGAACTTTTCTGTCAAACACACCAAATCCCCTTTGACAGCGCGCCGGCCCCGGATGAGATGTGCGCTCATCGGCGTTGCCGCCGGTGCCTTCTCGGGCCTCTTCGGAGTGGGCGGCGGCTCGATCATCGTTCCCGGTGCACTCGCCATGCCGGAGGTGAACGAGCGTCAGGCCACCGCCGCCTCCCTGCTCGCCATCACGGTGATGGCCCTCGTCGGCTCGCTCTCTCAGATCGCCTACGGCAACCTGCGTCCATTGGAGTCGCTCGTCGTGGGGCTTCCGGCCGTGCTCGGGGTGATCGCTGGAACCGCGCTGCAGCAGCGCATCGAGCCCGCCACGGTGCGGACGCTGTTCGCCGCGCTGCTCATCGCGGTCGCCGCCCTGACCGTCTCGGGCCTCCACCCCGGCCAGGGTCACCAGACTCCGCTGGGGATCGTCGCCGCCGGTGGGGTCGGGGTGATCGCGGGCGTCATCGCCGGTCTGCTGGGGGTCGGTGGGGGGACCCTGTTCGTCCCCGCGCTGGTGTTCTTCGCCGGCCTCACCCAGCGTCAGGGCGAGGCCACCTCGCTGCTGGCCATCGCCCCCGTGTCGCTCGTCGGAGCGGCGAGTCAGTACCGCTACGGCAACCTCGATCTCTCCCTGGCCCTCCCGATCGCGCTCGCCTCGGTCCCGGGGGCGCTACTGGGAGTGGTGGTCGTCAACCTGCTGCCCGCGCGTCTGGTGGCGATCCTCTTCGGACTGCTGCTGCTGTGGATCGCCCAGCGCCTCATTCGGCGCGGACGCCTCCGGCCGCCGCCGGCACCGCCACCACCGGCACCTATCAGTCCCGTGCCGCCCCAGGAGCCCCGGGAGCCCCAGAAGCCCCGGGAGCCCCAGACGCCCCAGGAGCCCCAGGAGCCCCAGAAGCCCCAGGAGCCCCAGGAGCCCCGGGATCCCCAGGAGCCCCAGGAGCTCGGAGCGAATCTGGGCCCCGCGCCGCCACCGAGCATCCCCTGACCCCTCAAGTCTCCTTCGTGGCTCACCGGGACGAGACGGTGCGCGTTAGGTGTCGCTGAGGGACACCGCACGCGCATCGCCAGCTCACGCTGCGCCACGAAGAGGGGTTGGGGTGGCCGACGCGGCGGCGCGAGCTCACCACGCGCGAGGCGAGAGACGGGTCTCGGCCGGTACCGGGCGAGACCCGGTCCGCCCCGCCGCGCTCGACGTTCAGCGACGCGGCGCCCCAGACGTCCGACCACCCGCCAGCGGCCCGAACGCCGGCCCGCGCCCTGGCTCAAGCGCCAGCGACTCCGGCGAACCTGGGGTGTAGGCGTGGCGAGCCAACCCGTCAGCGGGGTCGACGAACAGACCACGGTCGCTGAGTCCGAGCCTCTCGGCGGTCCGGCGTAAGCGCAGGTTGTGCGGCTGAATCCAGGCGATCACCGGCACGCCGGCGTCCTGCAGCTGGGCACGGAGCATGGCCGCCCGCCCGATCTCGACCGCCAGGCCACGCCTGCGCCAGGGCACGCTCACGCGATAGAGCAGGTTCCAGCTGCCGGTCACGTGCCTCTGGACTCCGCCCATCCCGACGAAGGCGCCGTCCGCCCGGGATCGAGCGATCCAGTAGGAGAGACTGTCCTCCTGCCAGCGTCCCGCCGCGCGCTGGAGCCACCCGCGCTTCACCTCGGGTGCGGCGTGTCGCAGCGCGGGAGCGTGCTCCCAGCTGCGCGGGTCCGACATCAGAACGAACGCGTCAGCCAGATCGCGCTCAGGGTCCGGACGCCAGAGCTCGAGCCGTTCGGTGACCTGATCCGGTGCGCTCACGCCGACCCTGTGCGCTCATGCCGATCCGGCGCGCTCACGCCGACCCTGTGCGCCCAGTCGACTCGGCGCTGTCATTCCCCAGTCGACCCGGCGCTGTCATTCCGACCGAACCCTCCCCGCCTCCACCACGCGCCCGGACGTCACCAGCTCCGCGAGCAGACCGGTGCACGCGGCCTCGCAGATGTCCAGAACGGCCTCGAAGCCGTCGCCGGCGCCGAAGTAGGGGTCCGGGACCTCGAGCTCGCCCGCGGCCACGGAGGCCGGGTCGAACTCACGCAGCAGGCGGACGCGGGCGCGGCGTTGGGGGGAGTCACCCGCGAGCTCGAGCAGCGCGCGGTGGTTAGCCCGGTCCGCGGCGAGCAGAAGATCGAAGCGGTCCAGGTCGGCGGGCACGACCTGGCGGGCGACCCCGTCCAGCACGACGCCCCGGCCCGCTGCGGCGGACACCGCCCGGGGATCGGCGCCCGAGCCGATGTGCCAGTCGCCCGTCCCCGCGGATGCGACGCGCACCGCGGAGTCGAGGCCGCGCGCCCGCACCAGCTCGCGCATCACCGCCTCCGCGGTGGGGGAGCGACAGATGTTTCCGAGACAGACAAAGAGCAGGCGCACCATGGATGGCCATGATCGCTGATCACAGGAGGAAAACTTGATCGAATCAAGATACTCGCTAGGCTGCGCGTCAGTGGAGGAGCTCCTGCGCGCCCATGACCTGCGAGTCACCCGTCCGCGGCTGGCCGTGCTCGAGGCCGTGCACCGCCACCCCCACGCGGATACCCACGCGATCATCGCCCACGTCCGCGAGGATCTGCCCGAGGTGAGCCACCAGGCCGTCTATGACGTGCTCGCCGCGCTCACCCAGGCCGGCCTGGTGCGCCGGATCCAGCCCCAGGGCTCGGCGGCGCGCTATGAAGCGCGCGTGGGCGACAACCATCACCACCTGGTCTGCCGCACCTGCGGCGCCGTCGCCGACGTTGACTGCGCCGTCGGAGCCGCCCCCTGCCTCACCGCCGCGGACACCCGCGGCTTCAGCGTCGAGGAGGCCGAGGTCACCTTCTGGGGCCTCTGCCCGGACTGCCGCACGGCGGCGCCCGCCCGCGCGTTACCGAGTTCCCTTCACCGTTGACCCCACCCGACCCAGAAAGGACGCTCATGTCCCATACCGATGAGCCCGAAGCCGTCGCCGGCCACATGGACACCCCCCAGGCGGCCGACACCCAGTCGGGCTGCCCGGTCGCCCACGGCCGCGTCAACCCCACCGCCGGGGATCCCAACCACGAGTGGTGGCCCAACAGCCTCAACCTGTCGATCCTGCGGCGCAACGCTGCCGAGGCGAACCCACGGGACCCGGACTTCGACTACGCGGCGGCGTTCCAGAACCTCGATCTCGCCGCGGTAAAGGCCGACCTGGCGCAGGTGATGACCGACTCCAAGGACTTCTGGCCGGCGGACTTTGGTCACTACGGCGGCCTGATGATCCGCCTGGCCTGGCACGCAGCGGGCACCTACCGGGTCTGGGACGGCCGCGGCGGCGCGGGCCACGGCCAGCAGCGCTTCGCGCCGCTGAACTCCTGGCCCGACAACGCGAACCTGGACAAGGCGCGGCGCCTGCTCTGGCCGGTGAAGCAGAAGTACGGCCAGGCGCTGTCCTGGGGTGACCTGATCGTGCTCGCGGGCAACGTCGCTCTGGAGTCGATGGGCTTTGACACCTTCGGCTTCGGGGGCGGTCGTGTCGATGAGTGGACGCCCGACAACTCAGTGTTCTGGGGCGACGAGCCCGAGTGGGTCACCCACGACGCCCGCTACAGCGACGATCCCGAGCACGAGGTCGAGCTCGACCAGCCGCTGGCGGCGACCGAGATGGGCCTCATCTACGTCAACCCTGAGGGCCATGCCGGCAACGGCGATCCGCTCCGTGCTGCCCTGGATATCCGCAAGAGCTTCGCGCTGATGGCAATGAACGACGAGGAGACCGCGGCGCTGATCGTCGGCGGCCACACCTTCGGCAAGACCCATGGCGCCGCGAGCCCCGACTACGTCGGCGCCGAGCCCAACGCGGCGGGCCTCGAGCAGGCCGGCCTGGGCTGGAAGAGCTCCTACGGCACCGGCGTGCTCGCCGACGCAATCACCTCGGGCCTGGAGGTCACCTGGACCCGCACCCCGACCCAGTGGTCCAACGACTACCTCGAGTTGCTCTACCGATACGAGTGGGAGCGCGAGAAGTCCCCGGGTGGGGGCTGGCAGTACGTGGCCAAGGACGCCGAGGCGATCATCCCCGGACCGACCCCCGACTCCCCGATGCGCAAGCCGACGATGCTCGTCACCGACATCTCAATGCGCGAGGACCCGGCCTACGGAGAGATCACCAAGCGCTGGCTCGATCACCCAGAGGAGCTGGCGGACGCCTTCGCCAAGGCCTGGTTCAAGCTCACCCACCGTGATATGGGCCCGAAGGTCCGCTACCTCGGCCCCGAGGTCCCCGAGGAGACCCTCCTCTGGCAGGACCCACTGCCCGAGGCCCCGACCGAGACGCTGAGCACCGAGGACATCGCCGGCCTCAAGCAGCAGCTGCTCGATTCGGGTCTCACCGTGTCCGAGCTCGTCTCCACCGCCTGGGCGGCAGCCTCGAGCTACCGCGCCACCGACATGCGGGGCGGGGCCAACGGCGCCCGCGTCCGTCTGGAGCCCCAGCGCTCCTGGGAGGTGAACAACCCCGCTCAGCTCGCCAAGGTGCTGGCCACGCTCGAGGACATCAAGGGCACCTTCGGTGAGGGCGGCAAGTCCGTCTCCATCGCCGACCTCATCGTCCTCGGCGGTGTCGCCGGAGTCGAGAAGGCGGCGGCCGACGCCGGCACCCCGGTCGAGGTCGAGTTCGTCCCGGGCCGCGTCGACGCGACCCAGGAGCAGACTGACGTCGAGTCCTTCGGCTATATGGAGCCCCGGTTCGACGGCTTCCGCAACTACGCGGCGACTGAGCCCCAGCGGATGAACCTCGAGCACCACCTCCTCGACCGCGCGTCGATGATGGGTCTCACCGTGTCCGAGCTCGTCTCCACCGCCTGGGCGGCAGCCTCGAGCTTCCGCGCCACCGACATGCGCGGTGGGGCCAACGGTGCCCGCATCCGCCTGGAGCCCCAGCGCTCCTGGACGGTGAACAACCCCGAGCAGCTCGCCAAGGTGCTGGCCAGGCTCGAGGACATCAGGGGCACCTTCGGTGAGGGCGGCAAGTCCGTCTCCATCGCCGACCTCATCGTCCTCGGCGGTGTCGCCGGAGTCGAGAAGGCGGCGGCCGACGCCGGCACCCCGGTCGAGGTCGAGTTCGTCCCGGGCCGCGTCGACG
>DASSZV010000046.1:0-4942 GCA_035702765.1 Solirubrobacteraceae bacterium | reverse complement strand
CGGCTGATCGCCAACCCGGTGGCCGACAAGCTCAGGGCGTCGGCCATCGACGCCGTGCTGGAGCGCCTCCATGGACGTTGACGTCCTCCCGGCGGGCGGGCACAGCCCCGCCGAGCTCGCTCGTGCGCTGCGCGCGCTCATCCCCGGAGGGGCTGACGTTGCCGATGCTGTCCTGAAGATCATCGCCGACGTGCGTTCGAACGGGGATACCGGAGTGCTCGCCCTCACCCGCCGTTTTGACGGTCCGGTCGAGGCCCTGCGCGTCCCCGACGCCGAGCTTGATGCCGCTCTGGCCGGACTCGACCCCGCCGTGCGCGCCGGACTGGAGATGGCCATCCACAACGTCGGCCGGGTCGCCGAGGCGGGCCTGCGCCTGCCTCGGCTCGTCGACTTCGGCTCCCACGAGGTGATCGTGCGCGAGGTGCCCCTGGACCGGGCCGCCGTCTATGTCCCGGGCGGGCGGGCGCCGTACCCCTCGACGGTCGTCATGGGCGTCGTCACCGCCCGGACAGCGGGGGTCCGCGACGTCGTCGTCTGCTCGCCACCGGGTGAGAACGGTCACGTGAACCCGGTGGTGCTGGCCGCCGCCCGGCTCTGTGCGGCCTCTGAGGTGTACGCCATGGGCGGGGCCCAGGCGGTCGCCGCGCTCGCCTACGGCACCGAGTCGGTCGCCCCCGTCGACGTCATCTGCGGGCCCGGGAACCTGTTTGTGCAGGAGGCCAAGCGCCAGGTCTGTGATGTCGTCGGCATCGACTCCTTCGCGGGTCCCTCCGACGTCCTGGTGGTCGTCGACGGCGGCGTCCCGCTCGAGCCGGTGGCCCTCGACCTGCTCGCCCAGGCCGAGCATGGGCCGGGCACGCTCGTCGTCGCGGTGTCCACGGATGAGTCGGTGATCGGCGCCCTGGAGGAGCGCCTCGCCGGCGAGCTGGACGAGTCCGCCGCGGTCTGCCGTCTGGTGACGGTCCCGGATCTGAAGTACGCGGAGGCGCTCGTACAGGCCTTCGCGCCCGAGCATCTCGAGCTGCTGGGCCCCGACGCCGAGACGCTGAGCGAGTCGATCACCCACGCCGGGTCGGTGTTCGTCGGGACGGGAACCGCCTTTGGGGACTACATCGCCGGTTCCAACCACACCCTACCCACCGGCGGCGCGGCGCGCTTCGCCTCCTCGCTGGGGCCGTGGCACTTCCGCCGCACCTACACCGAGGTGACGATCCCGGACGCCGACGCGCTCGCCGCCGCCGCCACGCCGATCGCCCGCGCGGAGGGGTTCGCCTTCCACGCCCGCTCGATGGAGGCCCGGATCGGGGAGAATCCCCGCTGATGGCCACTTCCCCCTCCTCCCGTTCCGCCGTCGTCGAGCGCCGCACCGGCGAGACCGACGTGCGCGTCGCGGTCACGCTTGACGGCAGCGGCGCGGGGACGCGCCGCACCGGCGTCGGCTTCTTCGACCACATGCTCGATCTGTTCGCCCGCCACGGTCGCCTCGACCTGTCCGTGGAGGCCACCGGGGATCTCGACACGGGCGCCCACCACACCGTCGAGGACGTCGGCATCGCCCTGGGGCGTGCCCTCGACCAGGCGCTCGCCGACCGGCTCGGCATCACCCGCTACGGGACCGCCGTCGTGCCCATGGACGAGGCCCGCGCCGAGGCGGCGCTCGACATCTCCGGTCGCGGGATGCTCGTCTTCGAGCCCGAGCTGCCCCCGGGGGCCATCCACACCTTCGACCATGAGCTGTGTCGCGAGTTCCTCCAGGCCCTTGCCGCCAACGCCAAGCTCACGCTTCACGTGAGCGTGCCCGCCGGCACCAACGTCCACCACATCATCGAGGCGATCTTCAAGGCGGTCGCCCGGGCACTGCGGGTCGCCGTGAGCCTCGACCCGACCGAGCCGGGCGTGCCCTCGACCAAGGGCACGCTCTCATGAGCGGGGCCAGGATCGGCGTCATCGACTACGGCATGGGCAACCGCCGCTCGGTCGAAAAGGCGCTCGTCCACGTCGGCGCCGACGTCCTCGTGAGCTCCGAGCCCGCGCGGCTCTCCGGCTGTGACGGGCTCGTCCTGCCCGGGGTCGGGGCCTTTCCGCGCGGGATGGAGCGTCTGCGCAGTTCCGGGCTCGACGCCGTCGTCACGGACGCGGCGGCCGCCGGCCGGCCGCTGCTGGGCATCTGCCTGGGCATGCAGCTGCTCTTCGACGGCTCGACCGAGATGGGCGGGGCCGGGGGCCTGGGGCTCATCCCCGGGTCGGTGTCGCGCATCGAGGCCGGGGGTCTACGCATTCCCCACATCGGCTGGAATGTCGTGCACGCGGAGCGGAGTTCTCCGCTGCTCGACGCCGACGCGGCCTACTACCACGTGCACTCCTTCTGCGCCCGGCCCGCCGACGCCGCCGACATCGTGGCGAGCACCGAGTACGGGGAGCGCTTTGCCACCGTCGTCTCGCGTGGGTCCGTCCACGGGGTGCAGTTCCACCCCGAGAAGTCCTCGCGCGACGGTCTGGCCCTGCTGGCGCGCTTCTGCGCCCTTGTCCTGGCCGCCGACACCGGCGCCAAGGTGGCGGCATGATCCTCCTGCCGGCCATCGACATCATCGACGGGCGCGCCGTCCGCCTGGACCAGGGCGATTACGCGCGGCGCACCGATTACTACCCCGATCCCGTCGACGCCGCGCGCCGCTGGGTCGATGAGGGGGCCCAGGCGCTGCACATCGTTGATCTTGACGGCGCGCGGACGGGGCAGCCGGCCAACCTCAAGCACATCTACCGGATCGTCGAGACGCTGGAGATCCCCATCGAGCTGGGCGGTGGCCTGCGCAGTGACGGCGCGGTGGCCGACGCCTTCTCCGCCGGGGCCCAGACGGCGATCCTCGGTACTGCGGCGTTCAAGGATGAGGCCTTCCTCGAGCGCATGATCTCGCGCCACGGGGATCAGATCGTCGTCTCCGTCGACGCGCGAGAGGGCAAGGTGCTCGCCTCCGGCTGGCTGGAGACGACCGACCTCTCGCTCGAGGCGGCCTTCCACGGACTCCAGGAACAGGGGGTGACGCGCTTTGTCTACTCCTCGATCGAGCGGGACGGCATGCTCACCGGCCCGGACCTGGAAGGAGCTCGGCGCGTCGAGGAGTTGCTCGACGGCAGCTTCGTCCTCTCGGGCGGCATCTCCTCGCTGGCCGATCTCGAGCGCGTCGGCGATCTCGGCCTGGGCAAGCTCTCCGGAGTGATCGTCGGCAAGGCCCTGTTCGAGGGCCGCTTCAGCGTCGCCGACGGACAGGCCGCCCTCACCCGTGGCTCGGCGTCGGCGTGACCCACTTCAAACGCGTCATCCCCTGTCTCGACGTGAGCGAGGGCCGCGTGGTCAAGGGCGTCGGCTTCCTCGACCTGCGCGACGCCGGGGATCCGGTCGAGCTCGCCCGCGCCTACGACCTCGCCGGGGCCGACGAGATCGTCTTCCTCGACATCACTGCGACCTCGGACAAGCGCGACACCGTGACGACCCTGGCCCGGCGCGCCGCCGACGACGTCTTCGTCCCCTTCACCATCGGCGGCGGCGTGCGCTCGGTCGCCGACGCCCAGGCCGTTCTCGACGCCGGAGCGGACAAGGTTTCGGTGAACTCCGCCGCGCTGGCCCGTCCCGAGCTCATCACCGAGCTCGCCGACGTGTTCGGCTCCCAGTGTGTCGTGCTCGCCATCGACGCCAAGCGGGGTGGCGGTGATGTCGGCTCGGGGCTCGACATCACCGGCGCGACGGGGGCGTCGCCGCGCTGGGAGGCCTACGTGGCCGGGGGACGCACGCCGACGGGGCGCGACGCCGTGGCCTGGGCGGTCCAGGGGGTCAGCCTGGGGGCCGGGGAGATCCTGCTCACCTCGATGGATCAGGACGGGGTGGGGGAGGGATATGACCTGGAGCTGCTCACCGCGGTGTCCGCGGCGGTGGGGGTGCCGGTGATCGCCTCAGGCGGGGCCGGGGAACTTGACCACCTTGTGGCGGCGCTGGAGGCGGGCGCCGACGCCGTGCTGTGTGCGTCGATCTTTCACTACGGGCGCTTCTCCGTCGCCGACGTGAAGCGGCACCTGGCGGCAGCGGGGATCGCGGTGCGTGAACCTGCTGAACCGTGACCCCCGCCACCCTCAGGCGGGCTGTTGATCTCCTCCAGAGACCAGGTGCCTGATGGACTCAGGCAGCCTCTTCCACGTATCCGGCCGCTGCGCATGCATCGCAGTACGCGGCGGGGGGGACGCGGGGCTCATAACAGCCGGGACGGCAGCAGGTCGAAGACCGCTTGGGCCGGCCACGGCCGATGCGCGCGGCAGCCGCATCCTTGAGCTCCTCGCGCATGCGATCGAGCTCAGCTGCGTGCTCCGCGCAGAAGCGACGACCGCTGAGGGCCGGCTCCTGACAGTGACTTCCACTACGACAACGCATAGACGAGAAACACTACCATCTTTGGTGGATTAAAAGCAAGGCTTTGCTCCGGTGAATGCAGGGAAAACGAGTTTGGCCAGTCTCGTGTGGAGTACGGATCGACGTCCTGCCCATCGATCACGAGCTCTGTCGCAGAGACGGTTACTGGGTCGTCCGCTCCCCCTCGAACCATGATCACTACTGGAGAAACCTGCTCATCTTCGACTCGCCTCCCGGTCCCGGTGACCGCGACCGGTGGATGACCCGCTCCTTCGCGGAGTTCCCGAGTCTCGCGCGTCGCACGTTCGCCTGGGACGTCACCGACGGGTCCCGCGGCGCGGCGGACACCGAGTTTCCCGACTTTGAGACTGAGGCGATGGCCGGCCTGCTCGCAGCCCCCGGGACGTTGCGGGTTCCGGAGCGTCTGAGCGGCGGCGCGGTGGCGGTGCGGCGCCTGGCGGGTGAGGATCCCGGCTGGGCGGGGGTGCTCGAGCTCCAGGAGGCTGACAATCTGGCCCAAGAGCGGCCCTTTCTCGACTATCG
>DASSZV010000086.1:0-12390 GCA_035702765.1 Solirubrobacteraceae bacterium | reverse complement strand
TTCGGCTACCGGCCGAGCAAGGTCGCGTTTCTTGCACGCCACGCGTGGGGAGACCGCGAGCGCGGCAGCTGGCCCGACCTCATCCCCGACGACCGGCGGAACGAGTACAGCCTCGCCGACATCAGGCACTGGCTCGAGGTGTTCCTCGAGCGGTTCTTCCACACCAGCCAGTTCAAGCGCTCGGCGATCCCGAACGCCCCGAAGGTCGGCTCGGGCGGGTCGCTCTCCCCGCGCGGGGACTGGCGCGCGCCATCGGACGGCAATGCCGCCGCGTGGCTGGCGGAGCTGCGCCAGAATGGGGCCCCCGATGAGTGACGCCCCAGCCGCCCGGGTCGAGGAGGCCCTCGACGCCGCCCGCGAGAAGATGGCCGCCGCCGGCCAGACCGACGAGGCCGTGCGCGCCTTCCTCTCGGCTCTGGAGCGCCTCGCCTCCGGTGCCCAGACGCTGATGCCCAGCGCCGAGCTCGAGCCCGCGCCCGACGTGCCGCGGCTCGACGCCCTCACGGCCGAGCCCGGTGGCGACGCCCTCGCCCAGGTCGCGGTCATCAAGCTCAACGGCGGCCTGGCCACCTCGATGGGCCTACAGCAGCCCAAGTCCCTGCTCGAGGCGCGGCGGGGGATCACCTTCCTCGACGTGATCGTCGGGCGGACGCTTGCCCTGCGCCGCCAGCACGGGGTGCGCCTGCCGCTGGTGCTGATGAACTCCGCGGTCACCCGCGAGCCGACCCTGGGTGCGCTCACCCGCTACCCGGAGCTGCCCGTCGACGGACTCGAGCTGGACTTCCTCCAGAGCATGGTGCCCAAGCTCGAGGCCGAGTCGCTCTCCCCGGTGAGCTGGCCGGCCAACCCCGCGCTGGAGTGGTGCCCCCCGGGTCACGGCGACGTCTACAGCGCCCTGCGCGGCAGCGGCATGCTCGCCGCGTTGCGCGCGCACGGCATCCGCTGGGTGATGATCTCCAACGCCGACAACCTCGGCGCGACCGTCGACCCGCGGATCGCCGCCCACGTCGTGGCTGAGGAGATCCCCTTCCTGATGGAGGTCGTGCGGGGGACTGCCGCGGACCGCAAGGGCGGCCACATCGCCCGGCGGATCGAGGACGGGCAGCTGGTCCTGCGCGAGACCGCCCAGACGCCGCCCGAGGACGCGGACTCCTTCCGCGACTACCACCGCTGGCGCTACTACAACACCAATTCGCTGTGGGTCGATCTCGACGCGCTGGAGCAGCTCCTCGGCCGCGGCGAGGGAGGCGGGCTCGAGCTGCCGGTGATCGTCAATCACAAGTCCGTCGACCCGCGTGACGGCGACTCCACGCCGGTGGTCCAGCTCGAGTCGGCCATGGGGGCGGCGATCGCCGCGTTCCCCGGCGCGCGGCTGCTCGAGGTTCCGCGGACCCGCTTCGTGCCCGTGAAGACGACCGATGACCTGCTCGTGCTGCGCTCGGACGCCTACTCGCTGAGCCCGGCCTTTGAGATCGTGGCCGCGCGGCCCGACGCGCTGCCGCTGGTCGAGCTCGACACGGCCTACTACAAGCTCATCGACGCCTTCGACGCGCGTTTCCCCGCCGGGGCGCCGTCGCTCGTCGACGCCGAGCGGCTCACGGTCCACGGCGACTACACCTTCGGTGACGGTGTCGTCGTCCGCGGCACCGTCGAGCTGCCCGGTCCGGGTCCGAAGACGATCGCCGCCAACTCGGTGCTCGATGGGCACTGAGATCGAGCGCAAGTGGCTGGTGCCGGCGCTGCCCGCCGAGCTCGCCGGGCTGTCCGGGGAGCGTATCCGCCAGGGCTACATCGTCATCGGCGCCGAGGGTGACGAAGTCCGCGTTCGTGAGAACGAGTCTCGGGCGATGCTCACGGTGAAGTCCGGTCACGGGCTGGTGCGCGCCGAGACCGAGATCGAGCTGAGCGCCGAGCAGTTCGCCGCGCTGTGGGAGACCACGGCGGGCCGGCGCGTGGCCAAGCGCCGGATCAACCTGCCTGAGGGGGTCGACGTCGACGTCTATGACGAAGATCTCAGCGGACTGATCGTCGCCGAGGTCGAGTTCGCCTCTGAAGCGGCGGCGCATGACTTCACCGCGCCGGACTGGTTTGGCGCCGAGGTCACCGAGGACCGTCGCTACCGCAACCAGCAGCTGGCGCTGAGGGGCCGACCACAGCGGTGAGCGACTTCGCCAACGAGCCGGTGCTGGAGCTGCGGCGCGCCTCAGAGCGCGCCCGCTGCAGCGAGGCTCTGGCGGAGCTCGAGCCGCGGCTGCCCCTGCGGGTGCCCGTGGCCGTCGGCGGGGACCGGCGCGCGGGGGAGTCGCTGCTCAGCGTCGACCCGTCCGCCCCGGAGCGGACCGTCGCGCTGGCCTGTGGGGCCAGCGCGGGAGACGTCGACTCGGCCGTCACGGTCGCCAGCGCAGCCCAGCCCGCCTGGGGCCGCCGCGACGTGCGGGCCCGTGCGGCGCTGCTCCGCGACGTGGCCGCGCAGCTGCGCGGCCGCCATGTCGAGCTCGCGGCGCTGGAGGTCCTGGAGTGCGCCAAGCCCTGGCCGGAGGCGAGCGCCGACGTGGCGGAGGCGATCGACTTCTGCGAGTACTACGCCCGCCAGGCCGTGGCGATGGCCGACGGTCCCGCCCTGGCCCAGCCGCCCGGGGAGCACAACCGCCTCATCCAGCGCCCGCGCGGGGTGTGTGCGGTGATCGCCCCGTGGAACTTCCCCATCGCCATCGCCACCGGGATGACCGCCGCCGCGCTGGTGAGCGGCAACGCCGTGTGTCTCAAACCGGCCGAGCAGTCCCCCGGCTGTGCGCTGGCCATCCTCGAGGCGTTCCTCGCCGCCGGACTGGACCCGCGGCTGCTTGCCCTGCTGCCGGGGGAGGGTGAGGTCGGCGCCGGGCTGGTGCGCCACCCCGACGTGGCCACGGTCGCCTTCACCGGCTCGGCCGCCGTCGGCCTGGAGATCATGGCTGCCACGGCGACCCCGCGCCCGGGCCAGCGCGGCCTCACCCGCGTGGTCGCCGAACTGGGCGGCAAGAACTGCATGCTCGTTGATGCCGACGCCGACCTCGATGACGTCATCCCCGCCGCGCTGGCCTCGGCCTTCGGCTTCGCCGGGCAGAAGTGCTCGGCCACCTCACGCCTGCTCGTCCACGCGCGGGTCGCCGCCGCGGTCACCGAGCGCCTGTGCGGCGCCCTGGACGGCCAGCGCGTCGGTCCGGCCCGGGAGTTCACCACGGACGTGCCGGCGGTCATCGAGGCCGCGGCGCGGGACCGGATCGAGGCGACGGTCGCGGCCGCGGGGTCGAGCGCCGAGGTCGTCCGGGTCGCCGATCTTCCCGCCGCGGACGGCTTCTGGGTCGCCCCGACGCTCGTCCTCGACCCACCCGCCGGCGCCGAGGTGCGGGAGGAGGAGATCTTCGGTCCGGTGCTCAGCGTCGAGCCGGTGGCCGACATGGCCGAGGCGTGTGAGCGTGTGGCCGCCCAGCGCCAGGCCCTCACCGGGTCGGTGTTCTCGCGCAATCCGGCGACGATCGCCGCGGTGGCCGCGGTGACGCCGGTGGGCAACCTCTACGTCAACCGGGGCAGCACCGGGGCGATGGTCGGACGCCAGCCCTTTGGTGGCAACCGCCAGTCCGGCACGGGAGCCAAGGCGGGCGGCCCCGGCTACCTCAGCCACTTCTGTGATCCCGTGGTCATCTGCGAGGACACCACCCGGCACGGGATCCCCGCGTGAGCGTCGGGTCGCAGCGCGGTCGCTGGGCGACGACCCGCGGCCGCGGCGGTCCGGGCACGGCGGCGGGTGACCCGGCCCTGGAGGCCGAGATCCGCCGGATCGGTCGCGCGCTGGCCCGGGCCTCGGCCGGCGGGTCGCTGCGCGCCCGGGTCGAGGACCGCGGGATGGCCTGGCTCACCCACCGACCCGAGCTGCGCGCGGCGCTGTTCCGGACCGTTGACGTGGCCCCGGCGTGCGCCACCCCGGCGGAGCTGGCCGCCCACCTGCATGCCTTCCTGCCCGACGGCGCCCTGCGCGGGCTGCTGGAGCGGCCCGGGCTGGGTCGGGTGAGCGGCCCTGCCGCGGAGATGGCCGTCCGTCAGATGGCCGGCCGGTTCATCCTCGCCGCCGACGTGCCCTCGGCGGCCCCCGTCCTCGCCGAATTGTGGGCCGAGGGGATCGCCGGCACCGTCGACCTGCTCGGGGAGAAGACGGTCACCCCGGCGGAGGGGGCCGCCTACGCGCAGCGCTGTCATGAGGCGCTGGAGGCGCTGCACGCCGGCACGGCCGGCCTGGCCGCCCGCCCCCAGCTGGAGTCCGACGCCGCCGGGCCCATCCCTCGGGTGAACCTGTCCGTGAAGGTCACCGCGCTCACCCCGCTGGTGCGCGCCCACGCGCCCGAACGGGGCCGGGAGGACGCGCGCCGCGCGCTGCGGGAGCTGCTGGCGCACGCACGTGACCTGGGCGCCCACCTGCACGTGGACATGGAGTCGCTCGACTCCCGTGAGCTGATCCTCGAGCTCGTCCTCGACCTGCTCAGCGAGCCCGCCTTCTCCGACGGGCCCTCAGCCGGCGTCGTCCTCCAGGCCTACCTGCGGGACGCTCCCGCGGTGCTCGAGCGGATCCTCGCCTGGGCACGCGACCCCCGTGGGGGAGCGGGACGCTCGGTCCCGCTCACCGTGCGCCTGGTCAAGGGCGCCTATTGGGACCACGAGACGATCCAGGCCGCCCAGCACTCCTGGCCCTCCCCGGTGTGGGCCGACAAGGCCGAGTCGGACCGCTGCTTCGAGGCTCTCTCACGCCGGCTCATCGACGCCCACCCGGTGCTGCGCACGGCGGTGGCCTCCCACAACCTGCGCTCCGTCGCCCACGCCGTCGCCTATGCCGAGTCACGCGGGCTGGGGCCCGGCGAGGTTGAGTACCAGGTCCTGCGCGGCCTGGGCGACGGCTTGGGCCGGGCGCTGGCTCGGGCCGGACTGCGGTCGCGCGTGTATGCGCCGGTCGGCGACATCGTCGCCGGCATGGCCTACCTCGTCCGGCGACTGCTGGAGAACACCGCCAACGACTCGTTCCTCACCGCGCGGGCGTCCGGCACCGGCCTGGCGCGGCTGCTCACCGCCCCCTGAGCAGGCCCGCGGCACCGGTGCGCGATGGCAACCGGTGCCGCGGGCCCAGGGCGCCGTCCGGACTCAGCCGGTGAAGGGCGGCGCCGGGAGCGGGCAGCCACGGAACCCGACCCGCAGGGTCCGCGCTCGCGCATGGGTGCTGCGCTGGAAGGTCACCCGGGCCAGCAGGGTGTGCTCGCCCGGGGTCGGTGCAACCGCGGTGCGGAAGGGGTTTCGCGTGCGCGTGGCGATCGTCGTGCCGTCAAGCGAGAACGCGACGCGCTGGATGTGGGTTCCCACGACCGTGGCGAAGAACGTGTCGCGGAGGCACATGTGGGCTGCGATCAGCCGCGCCGCCGTCCTCGGAGTGATCACCAGACGAGCTCTCGGGGGACAGCCCGTGAAGCTGAGACGCAGCGTGCGGGGCGCCGTCGCACTGGCGGGAGCGAAGGTCACCAGCGCTGTGAGCAGATGACGTCCGACCGTGGGCTCGATTCCGACGCGGTACGGGCTGGCGGTGCGATCGGCGAGCCGCCGTCCGCCGAGGAAGAACACGACGCGGGAGATCTCCCGCCCGGTGACCGTTGCCTCGAAGTGGTTGCTCACGCAGGTGCCGGCGGCGATCAGCCTCGCCGCGCCGGCGGGCCGGACCGAGAGTTCGGCGGATCCCGCCGGGGTGACCGCGCAGGGGGAACCGGAGAAGTCGGCGATCGCCTCGCTGAGGACGATCGTGCCGAGCGGGCTGACCAGGGCCACGGCGCGACGCACCACCGTGGTGCCGTTGCTGATGACCTGGTTGAGCACGAGCGTGCCGAGCGGGCCGAGGGGGATCGTCACGTTCGTCCCGGACGGCACGGTGATCGCCTGGCCGTTGATCGTCAAGCCAACCACCTGGCCGCTGGTGAGCGGTTGGGGCGCGCCGTTGACACAGCGGTAGGCGGCGGTCGCGCTGACGACGCTCGCGTGGACGACGAGACTGTTCGACCCCAGGGCGACGCCCGGATCCGTCACCGTGGAGGTGGCGACGGCGGCCGTCTGCGGGGTGAGCATCGTGGCGACGTTCACCGCGTCAGCGGAGAGTGGGCCGACGGTGGTGGGCTTCAGCACGGCGGTGCTGGCGTTCATGCACGGTGCGTCCGGACCGTTGGCGACGAACGGCTCAATCGTCGGCGTCGTCCCGCCGGCGAGGGTGATTCTTGCCGCGCTGGCGCGGCAGGAGAACGCCCCGGACGGGGCGGCTGAGGCGGTGGCCGGCATCAAGCCGACGATCACGAGGGCGAAGGTGATCCACACCCTCGGACGGTGAAGGTAACAGCGGGCGGTAGACATCCTGTCTCTCCTTGGGAAATGCGAAGGTGCGCCTGAGATCCCGGTCCCGGGACCGCCTGACGCTGACGGTCCACCTCGGGTGTACCCGGAGGTGTTGGGGTCAAACATTTTGTGGAGTGTCGGTGCCCTGACGTGAATCTGCCGGGAGTCTCCCCGGCGGTGAGCGGGCGGCCGCGTCGCCCCGCCTCCCGGCGTCGGCTGCCTCAGAGGACGCGCACGGGGGTCCCGAGGCCCAGGTGATGGCCGAGCCACGCATCGTCGCCGGTGCGCAGGCGGATACAGCCGTGAGAGATCCGGCCGGGAATCTCGCTGGCCTGGTAGTAGGGCCCGTGGATGCCCACGACGCCGCCTCCCGGCCAGTTGCTCAGGGTCGAGTAGTCGCTCGTCCCGAAGGCATAGGGCCAGTACCCGGAGCTGGGATCCTGGATCACGAAGCGCTCGGTGACCCAGAAATGGCCCGCGGGCGTGGGCGTGGACGGCGCGCCGACCCCCACGGGGGCGCTCCAGACCAGACGCCCGCGCTCGAACAGATCCATGCGCAGCTGCTCGCGGTTCACGATGATCAGCGCATGGGTGAGGTGAAATCTGCCCAGATCACGCCGCAGCACCCATCCCGTCCGTCCGTTGGGGCGCATCGGGATCCGCAGCTGCACCCACTCCCGGTGCCGGCGGTCCCAGTGCGTGCGCAGGAGCAGGTAGATCTCCGGGAAGTAGGATTCGGTGTACCAGTGCAGCGTCGCCACACGGGACGCGGAGGTGGTGGGCCGGCTGTAGATCGACGCGATTCGGGCGATGTGCGCCCAGCGGGTGAACGTCTGCTCGTTCGAGAGCCGTTGATCCCGGGGAAGGCTCGACTTTCGGTCCGGGCCCGCCGTGGCGTTCGAGGTGGGTTGAGCCCGTGCCGCGCCCTCACAGAGGGTGAGCCCCCCGAGGAGGATGCAGAGGGCGAGCACTGCCAGGCGAAGGTGACGCATCGGCTTTCCTTGAGCGGGAACGGTTCCTGCGTGCGGGGTCCTACCCAACCATCGGGATCCTCAAGCGGAAGCGCGGTGACCACGGCGGATCAGCCCGCCCAGCGTCTGCCGGGGGGCCACGGCCCCACGGACGCCCTAGGGACGGATCACCGCGACCACGGAGTGGCCACGGGCGCGCCAGAGGACGTGGGGGAGCGGTACCTTCAGCAGCGCCGTCCAGGTCTGTGGGGTGATGATCCCCGACACGGGTAGGCCGACCTGGGACTGAAAGGCGCTCACCGCCGCCTGGGTGGCGGCTCCGTAGGACCCGTCGATGGTCACCCGCTCCGGCGTATTCCACAGGTGCTCCTGGGCCAGCACGACCAGGTCCCCGACGGCGCCGCGGGCGAGGCTGGCCACCGTCGTGTCGGGCTGGAAACCGGGGAGGGGACCGGTGCGGATGGCGATGGCCGAGAGCTGGGTGCGGCCCGCGGACTGCCAATCCCACCAGCTCACGCTGTTGGTCCGGTAGGCCATCGACACCGAGCGGAACCGCCGCACGGCGGAGATCGGCGGCGAGTTGTAGAGCTGGCCCAGAGGATCGATCGGCCGCTGGTAGAGCTCGTTGAAGGCGAACGTATGGGCGTAGACGGCGTCGACGCTCGTGCCGATGTCCTGCCAGTACATCTGGGGCAGGTTGAACTGGGCTCCGTTGGGCCCGAGGAACACCGAGTAGGGAAACGTCGGGTGATAGTCCACGTAGGGGAAGCCGGCCAGGCCGATGGGGTAGCCCGAGCCGAGATGGGCGCGCAGCGTGCCCATGTACTGCTGCGCCTGGACGTAGCGGTCCTGGTACTCGGTCTCGGCGTCGATGACGAGGCAGTCCGCCCCGTCGTGGACCGCCTGGATGCCGACGTCGGCCTCGGTGACGGGAGAGATCCCGTACACGTACTGCCAGGCACATACGTGCAGGCCGGCGGCGTGGATCTGATCGACCAGCGCGGGGGTGAACTGTGACCACATCCCCGTGCCGTCGCCGCTCTTGATGAAGAGGGTGCCGATCCCCAGCTGCCTGGCCTGGGCGATGATCGCGGAAAGGTTGCCGCCGTCGGTGGCCGGCAGCTCCCAGATCCACATCCCGCGCCGGGCGAACGGGCTGCCCTTGGGGGCGGGGATCGGGGGTGGGGGCGCCACGACACAGGTGCCCGAGCCGACCGAGCCGGACGGCGTTGTGGAGGTGATCGGCCCCGTGACCGTGCCGACGGCGGGTTCGGAGCACGCCGACGTCGTCGTCCCCGCCCCGGGGCCGGGAGCCGGTGCGGTGCCGGTGCCGGTCGGGCTGGTCACCGACACCCGGGTCGTGCCCGTGGTGATCGTGTGGCCACGGGAGGAGGTGGTGACCAGGCCCGCGCCGCCTGAGCGCGCAGGGGGTGACCCGGCCGCGGCGATCGCCGCCAGCGGGCCGAGGATGCACGCGCCCAGAGCGAGCGCCAGCGCGCAGATTCGTCTCCGGAGCCGGTTCTCCGCCATGCGGGGTCCCACGGTAGCTGCGAACGGGTCGGTGGGCGGCAAGTTGCGCTGCAGCACGGAGAGGGGAGCCAGACCGCGCGGTCCGGCTCCCCCGGTCGTGTGTCCCCTACTTGATGAAGAGGATCTCCGAGTACTTCGGCAGCGGCCAGAGATCGTCGGCCACCAACTTCTCCAGCTCGTCCCCGACCGTGCGCACGTCGGTCATCGCCGTGATAACCACGTCGTGGAAGTACCGGGCGTGGTCGATGACCGCCTCGGAGGAGGGGTGGTTCTCCTCGAGGTTCGCCTCCTCGAGCTTGGTGATGGCGAAGACGAACTCGTCGATCTTGGCTCGCAGCTCGGAGGCCAGCTCGCCCATCTCCGCCGCCGACAGCTCGGTGAGGTAGCGGATGGCGGCAGGCAGCAGCCGGGTCCGGGCGATGTTTGCCGTGGTCTCGGCCTCGATGTTCAGCTTGGTGACGTACTGCTCGGCGAACACCTCATAGCGGGACTCCAGCTCGCGCTGGGAGAGCACTCCGTATTTGGTGAAGACCGCGATGGTCTCCTCGGTGATCAGTTCCGGGAGCGCGTCCGGGGTCGCGCGGAGGTTCTTCAGACCGCGCTTGGCCGCCTCCTTGTGCCACTTGTCCGAGTAGCCGTCGCCGTTGAAGACGACGCGCTTGTGCTCGGTGTAGGCCTTCTGCAGGATCGAGGCCAGGGCCGTCTCGAGCTTGGCCCCGCGCTTGGCCAGCGCCGCCTCGAGTTCGTCAGACAGGGCGTCGACGGCCTCGGCGACGATCGTGTTGAGCACCGTGTTGGGCAGGCCCAGGGACTGGGAGGAGCCCAGCGCACGGAACTCGAACTTGTTGCCGGTGAAGGCGAACGGGCTGGTGCGGTTGCGGTCCCCGCCGTGGATCGGCAGAGCGGGCAGCACCGGGGTGCCCAGCCCGAGGAACGATTGGGGGGTCGACTTGGCCGCCTTGCCCTTCTCGAGCGCGTCGAAGACCTTCTGCAGCTCGGCGCCGAGGAAGATCGAGATGATCGCCGGCGGGGCCTCGTTGGCGCCCAGGCGGTGATCCTGACCGGCCGAGGCGACGGTCGCCCGCAGCAGGCCCGCGTACGTGTCGACGGCCTGGATGACCGCCGTGCAGAAGAACAAGAACTGCCAGTTCTCTCCCGGGGTGTCCCCGGGCTCGAGCAGGTTCTCGCCCTCATCGGTGCCCATGGACCAGTTGTTGTGCTTGCCCGAGCCGTTGATCCCGGCAAAGGGCTTCTCGTGCAGCAGGGCAACCAGGCCGTAGCGCCGGGCGACGTTCTGGATCACCTGCATGGTGAGCTGCTGGTGGTCGGCGCCGACGTTGGAGTTCTCGAAGATCGGCGCGATCTCGTACTGGGAGGGCGCCACCTCGTTGTGGCGGGTCTTGATCGGGATGCCGAGCTTGGCCAGCTCCTCCTCGCACTCGAGCATGCAGGCGAGCACACGCTCGGGGATCGAGCCGAAGTAGTGGTCGTCGAGCTCCTGGCCCTTGGCCGGCTTGGCCCCGAAGAGCGTGCGGCCCGTGGTGATGAGGTCGGGGCGCTCGAAGTAGTACTGCTCGTCGATGAGGAAGTACTCCTGCTCGGGCCCGACGGTGGTGAAGATGCGCGAGGCCGAGTCGTTGCCGAACAGGCGCAGGGCCCGGACCGCCGCCTTGGACATCGCGTCCATCGAGCGCAGCAGCGGGATCTTGGAGTCCAGCGCCTCGCCCGTCCAGGAGACGAACGCGGTGGGGATGCACAGGAGCGCGCCGTTGGGGTTCTCGAGGATGAAGGCCGGGCTGGTGGGGTCCCAGGCGGTGTAGCCGCGGGCCTCAAAGGTGGCGCGGATCCCTCCGGAGGGGAAGGAGGACGCGTCGGGCTCGGCCTGGATGAGCTCCTTGCCCGAGAAGGATGCCAGCGCGGTGCCCTCGCCGGTGGGTGAGTAGAAGGAATCGTGCTTCTCGGCGGTGAGCCCGGTGAGCGGCTGGAAGACGTGGGAGTAGTGCGTGGCGCCCTTCTCCAGCGCCCACTCTTTCATGGCCAGGGCCACGGCGTCGGCCAGGCTCGTGTCCAGGGGGGACCCGGTGGCCAGCGTCTGGGAGAGCTTGCGGTAGACGTCCTTGGGCAGGCGCTGGCGCTGCACGGCCTGGGAGAAGACGTTCTCACCGAAGATCTGGTTGTCGGAGTTCGTCAGGTCCCGGACCCCGATGGTGCGGTCCGGGCTCCACTGAGCGGCCATGACGTTCTGCTGGCGAATCGGCGACATACGTGTATGAGTTCCTTCCTGTCCGCTGGCTCCGCGCGATGACGGTCGATGCGCGGGCGCGAGCTGAGGGCGTGAGCGTGCGGAGACTATGGGAGAGCCCGGGCCCCCGCATTGTCCCTATGTCCAAAGGGCCCTCAGATCTGTTGGCCTGATGGCGACCCCCGGTCCCGGCGGGTCGCCAGGACCAACCCAGTGTGCCTGACGGCGCTAGTGGGAGACGACCTGGCCGGCGTTGTTCACGTAGGCGCTGCGCGGCTTGGACGAGATGACGATGTGCAGGCGCCCGCGCGTGCTCGCCCCTGTCGCCGTCGCCGCGCCGGAGAGCCCGGCGGCAACCTGGTAGGCCACGGTGTAGGTGCCGGGCTCCACAGCGGTGACGTGCCAGGCGAAGGTCAGTGACCGGCCCGGGGCCAGCGGGCCGAGAGCCCAGGTGTTCGTGTACGCGGTCGCCCCCGCGCCCGGGCCGCCCTGGTGGCAGGAGTACCCACAGGGCCCTGGGGCCTGGTCGATGATCCAGACCGGCCGCGAGCGTCCGGCCAGGGGCGGCTGGCCCGAGGCGGGCTGGGCCAGCAGCGTGCCCAGGGCCTGAGCGCCGGAGCCCGCCTGGGGGTTGAGCAGGGTCACCGCCACGTTGGGCATCGTCCGGGTCCCGGAGTTGTGCACCGTGATGAGAAGGCGCGTCGCCTCGGCAAGGCGTTGGCGGGCCGGGAAGGCGGCGGAGACGGTCGCCGGGAAGGCGCCCGTGGCCTGCGTGGACTGGCCCTCGTTGGGGCTGGCGCCGCCGCAGGCGGACAGCGCCAGGGCGACCACCAGCGAGCTGAATGCGGTGCGCGGGGCGCTGGCAATACCGCGGGACATACCTCTCCTCACCCGGGCGAACATACCAGCGAGACGACGCCGGCGAGCCGCCTGAACAGGGAACTGTCGCGTGACGCCTTGCGTGTGTCTAATCTGCGCGGCGGAGGAGATGTGAGAGTCGCCATGGAAAGGGCGCTCGGGCCGACGAAGGGCGTGCTCGAGGAGGCCGGAGAGATGATCACGCTGACCGGGCGCACGCTCGTGTCGGCGGTCCGGCCCCCGTACCCCTACGGTCCCGAGTTCGTCGGGCAGTTCATGTTCGCCATGCGGCTGTGCTGGTTCCCGCTGCTCGTTTCCACTGTCGCCTTCGGGTACGAGGCCCCGGGCCTGCAGGCGGCCAACTTCCTCGTGCTCTTCGGTGCGCTGGATCGCCTC
>DASSZV010000065.1:0-12668 GCA_035702765.1 Solirubrobacteraceae bacterium | reverse complement strand
TCGGGAGATGCTCTACACCGGGGTGACCCGCGCGAAGCTGGCGACGATCATCGTCGGCACCCGGGCCGTGGTGGCGCGGGCGGCCGCCACCCCGGACGGGGGCCGGCGAGTCTCGCGGCTCGCCGCCCGCCTCAGCGACCGCCCGGCCTGAGCCGCCCCGCCGCCGCGAACCGCCCCGCCGCCGCGAACCGCCGCGAACCGCCGCGAACCGCCACGGACCGCCCGCCGACTCGACCGAGCGAGCGAGCCGACGGGCCTCATCCCGGGGACCTACCCGATCCAGAGCAGCCCGCCCGCGTCGGGCGTGGAGCCGCTCAACGGCAGCGGCGCGAGGGCGCCGGTCCATGGGTCTACCGTCACCAGCGAGTTGGCCGCGCAGGTCGCCGGGGCGTTGTTCGCATCACACGGCGTCTCGGCGGCGATCTCCTGCCCGCGCGTGAAGGGCCCGCTGACGGCGTCGATCTGGTCGGCGCCACTGTCGGTGACCAGCAGCGTCCCGGGCCCGGAGGGCCAGGCCGAGTCATCCACCGCGTCCTGGAGCTTCAGGACGCTGAGGCCGCGGCGGGCATGCGAGCCAGCGGAGAGGAAGATCTGCTCCTGATCCCCCTGGCTGGTGAGCTCGAAGTCGCCCCCGAAGCGCGCCGCGTCGGTGGGCACCGTCGCGTTGGAGTCAGGGTCGGTGAGGGCCAGCCGGGTCGGAGTGGCGGCCGCGCCGGCGTTGGCCGGGGTCGCCCGGGCCTCGTCACCGAACAGCGGTGTGAGGGTGGCCATGCCGCTCGCGACGGCGAGGTGGGCGACGTAGGCGGCCGGGTAGGCGGCCTGCGGTGCCGCAGTGCCGGTGGTCCCGGGGGCCGATGCGCTGATGATGATCCGGCCGCGGTAGACGTCGACGGAGTCGGTGCCGCCAGCCGAGGGAACCGGCCGCGAGTAGCGCAGGTGGACGATGTCCCGCCGGCCGCTGAGGTTGATCAGGTAGAGGCTGGAGTGAGCATCCTCGTTGACGGTGGCGATCACCTCATGTCGGGCCGGATCGGCGCCGAGGCCGTCGGACTTGCCGAGGATGTCCCACTGGGTGACCTCGTGACCGGTGCGGGTGAACTCGACGATCGTGCTGTCCCGGTTCCCGTCACTGGCGGGCTGCCCCTGGGGCCCGACACCGTTCTGGAAGCTCACGAAGATGCGTCCGTCGAGCGTCGTGATGTCGTCGGGCTTGGAGACTGCGGCATGCCCGCCGGGGATCGCGTGCGTGATCGTGGCGCCGCTGGCGAACACGCGCGAGCTGAAGCTCGCCGGGGCGCCGGGGCGGTGCGTGGTCGCCTGGCTGGCGGCGGGCAGCGTCGTGACGGCCGCCCCGGCCGAAGCGAGCGCGAGCGTCGTCAGGGAGGCCACACGCCGGCGCCGAACGGACTGGAGGGGATGGGAGAACATGGCCGCGACCCTAGGTCGACCCAACCGTGCGCATGTCACCCCGCTGTGAAGGCGCACCGGATGACCGGGCGACGGTCAGATCGATGACGCGACGATCTCGAGCTCGCGGTCGGCCACGGTGACGACGTCCCCGGGATGGAGCTGGCGCCCGCGCCGGCTCTCGGTCTCACCGTTGACAAGGATCGGCACCTGGGCCAGCAGCAGCTTGACATCCGACCCGGCCCCGACCACGCCGGCGAGCTTCAGCAGCTGCCCCAGCCGGATCATCTCCCCGCGGATGGCAACGGTCTCCATGACCGCGGACGGTAGCGGGGGCGTCACACTGTGGCGGTGCGCGGCCAGCGCGAGATCTGCGACGTCGCGGTGGTCGGCGCCGGTCACAAGGGGCTCGTCACCGAGCCGCTGCGCAGTCCCGATCACATCCGCGCGCTCATCGGCGCAGAGGCGTTCACCGCGCTGGGCGAGCGTCCGCGGCGCGCGGCGGGCGCTGTCACTCCCTCACGGAGCGGTCGATCCCGTCTCCGGAACTTGCGGCCTCCGGTGCGGCGACCCTCACCGTCTTCGCCCTGCACATGCCGGCCCGGCTCTTCCGCGGCACCGGCCCGGACGGGTGCCCGATCAACCATGATGCGGCCAAGCGCGCCGCGGTGGCGGCGACGCTCGCCTCGATCGACTCGGGGCTCGCCGAGCCGTTGCTCGACTGCGTCCTCATCAACCCGAGCGACGGAGCGCCCTGCCTCGAGGCCCACACGCCGGTCGAGCTCGAGGCCGAGCTGAGCCTGCCTGGTGGCCACATCTTCCACGGTGCCCTGGCCTGGCCGTGGGCCGAGCACGCGGACGAGGTCGGGCGCTGGGGGGTGGAGACCACCCGCCCGAACGTGTGGATCTGCGGCTCGGGGGCGCGGCGCGGCGGCGGGGTGAGCGGGATCGGCGGCCACAATGCCGCCATGGCCCTGCTCGCCGCGCTCGCGTCGGACTAGCGCGGGTGCTCAGGCCTCGAGGCCATCGACGAGCTCGAGCACCCGCGCGAGCCCGTGGACGCTCCCGGGCGGGGTGAGGGGCAGGATGAGCGTGGTCATCCCCAGCGCGGACGCGCCGCCGTCGGACTCCGCGGTGTCGCCGACCATCACCGTCGCTCCCGGGTCGGCGCCGAAGCGGCGCAGCGCGGCGGAGAAGATCCGCGGGTCGGGCTTCATCACGCCGACCTCGAGGGACAGCGTCGCGGTGTCGGCGAGCGCCCCGAAGTCGTGGGCGTAGAGGATCTCACGGAGGTCAAAGCCGATGTTGGAGATGAGCCCGGTGGCGATCCCGCGCGCGGCGAGCGTGCTCAGCGTCGGCGCAGCGTCGGCGTAGGGCACCCACTGCCTCGGATCGAGGGTCTGGTCATACACCGCGTCAGCGAGGGCGCCCGGATCGGGCACCCGGATGTCCGCGGGGATCTCGGCGCGCGAGAGCATGCCCACCCAGGCGATCCGGTGCTCCGCCTGCCCGAGGTCACGGACGTCATAGGCGTCCTGGAGCTCCGCCGGGATCGGCGGCACCGGACCTCCGGGGATCCCGGCGGCCGCGTAGGCCTCCCCCAGGCGTTCCAGCCGATCCGCAGGGAACGAGAGACCGAGTGAGCGCGTGGCCGCGGCGAGCAGGCGCTCGGCTGGAGCGGGATGGAACAGCGTGCCGCCGAAGTCGAAGAGGACGAGCTCGACGGCGCGCCCGGGCGGCATCAGGCGATGGTGTCGATGCGCAGGCGCCGCTCGCCCTTGGGCGTGGCCACACTGGCCACCTCGCCAAGGGACTTACCGAGCATCGCCTGGGCCACCGGGGAGGCGGAGGAGATCTGCCCGGCAGCCGGCTTGGCGTCGTTGGGCGACACGATCGTGAAGGTCTGGGACTTCTCCGTGGCCAGGTCCGTCACCGTCACCGTGGCGCCGTGGGCGACCTGACCGCGGCCGCCCGCGGCAGGCGCCTCGACGACCTTGGCCGCGCGCAGCTGCTCCCGCAGGCGCAGGATTCGCGTCTCCAGGTAGGCCTGCGCCTCCTTGGCCGCGTGGTATTCACCGTTCTCCTTCAGGTCGCCCCACTCCCGCGCGGTCTTGATGCGAGCGGCGATCTGGTTGCGGCCAGGCCCCTCCAGCTCGTCGAGTTCTGCACGGAGCCGGGCCAGCTCCGCTTCGGTCATCGCGATCGCGTCCATCGCGCCGAGGGTAGTGCTCCGAGCAACCGTTGCTCGCGGGGCCAGACCGTTGCGGACGCAACCACTGCTGCTAACCTACATGCAAACGCATCTAACTTCTCGGAGGTGGTGAGCATGCAGTTCGGAATCTTCTCGGTCTCAGACGTGACGCGTGACCCGGTGAGCGGGGTCACGCCGACCGAGGCCGAACGCATCTCGGGGCTCGTCCAGATCGCCCGCAAGGCCGAGGAGGTCGGCCTCGATGTGCTCGCCATCGGCGAGCATCACAACGCACCTTTCGTCAACTCGTCACCGACGACGCTGATGGCCTACATCGCCGGGGTGACCGAGCGGCTCATCACCTCGACGACCATCGCCCACATCACCACCAACGACCCGGTGAAGCTCGCCGAGGACTACGCGATGCTCCAGCACCTCAGCGGCGGCCGGATGGACGTGATGTTCGGCCGCGGCAACACGGTGCCGACGTACTCGTGGTTCGGCAAGGACATCCGCCAGTCCCTCGGCCTCGCGCTGGAGAACTACAACCTGCTGCACCGCCTGTGGCGGGAGGACGTCGTCGACTGGGAGGGCAAGTTCCGCGAGCCGCTCCAGGGTTTCACCGCCACCCCGCGCCCGCTTGACGGCGTGCCCCCGTTCGTCTGGCACGGCTCCATCCGCACTCCGGAGATCGCCGAGCAGGCCGCCTTCTACGGCAACGGCTACTTCGCCAACAACATCTTCTGGCCCAAGGACCACTATCAGCGGCTGATCGGCTTCTACCGGCGCCGCTTCGCCCACTACGGACACGGGACGGAGAAGCAGGCGATCGTCGGCCTCGGCGGCCAGGCCTTCATCGCGCGGAACTCCCAGGACGCCAAGCGTCAGTTCCGCCCCTACTTCGACAACGCGCCGGTGTACGGCCACGGACCGAAGATGGAGGACTTCGAGGCGATGACCCCGCTGGTCGTCGGCTCGCCCCAGGAGGTGATCGAGAAGACCCTGTCCTTCCGGGACGCCTTTGGCGACTACCAGCGTCAGCTGTTCCTCATCGACCACGCGGGCCTGCCGCTGAAGACGGTGCTCGAGCAGCTCGAGCTGCTCGGCGGGGAGGTCGTCCCCGTGCTGCGGCGCGAGTTCGAGCTGCTGCGTGACCCCGAGTCGCCCTCAGATCCGCCGAGCCATGCTGACCTGGTGGCCCGGACCTACGGCGATGGCCCGGTGCGCGAGTTCCGCCCCAGCCCCGACCGGGGCGACAACCTCACCGCCGGGGGGCCCTATCAGGACACCGCCGCGCGAGCGGCCGCGGCCGCCGCGGTGGCGACGGACACAGCCCAGGCCGGAGCAGCCCAGGCCGAAGCAGCCCAGGCCGGAGCTGGGGCGCCGCGATGAGCAGCCGCACCCGGCTGGCCAACGAGGCCTGGGAGGCCCTGTTGGGCGCCCACGCCGAGCTCATGCGCCGGTTCGCCGCCGCCGAGCTCTGGCAGGAGATCTCCATGCGCGAGTACGACGTGCTCTACAGCCTCGCCCGGGCGGAGCGACCGCTCTCCCTGGTCGAGCTCAACCGCCACGTGCTGCTCTCCCAGCCCGCGCTGTCGCGGATGGTCGAACGCCTGGCCGACCGGGGCCTCATCCACCGCGAGCGCTCGAGCGATGACGGGCGCAGCGTCCGCCTGTCGCTGTCGGCCCGGGGGGCGGAGCTCCAGCGCCGCGTCGGCCTGGCCCACGGCCGCGAGGTCGGAGTCGCGCTGAGCGACCGGCTCGACCGCGGCGAACTGGAGGACCTCGCGCGGCTCTGCCGGCGCCTGAGCAGCGAGCCGGCACGGGTGGCGGCATGAAGCTCGTCGTCGTCTCCGCCGGGGTCTCGGAGCCCTCTTCGACCGGACTGCTGGCGCGTCAGCTCAGCCACCGGGTGAGCGCGCGCCTGGCCGAGCACGGGGTCACCGCGAGCGCCACGGGCCTGGAGCTGCGCGACCTCGCCCAGGAGATCGCCGCCGGCCTGGTCTCGGGCCTGCTCGGGCCGGGGCTTCAGGACGCGGTGGCCGCGCTGGCGCAGGCGGACGGGATCATCGCCGCCACACCGGTTTACAAGGCGGGCATCTCCGGCCTGTTCAAGTCCTTCGCCGACCTGCTGGACAACGACCTGCTCATCGCCAAGCCGGTCCTGTTGGCCGCCACGGCCGGAACGGCCCGCCATGCCCTCGTGGTCGACGAGGGCATGCGGTCGCTGTTCACCTACCTGCGCGCGCTCACCGTCCCCACCGGGGTCTTCGCCAGCCAGGAGGATTGGGGAGACCCGGCCCTCGGGGGCCGGATGGACCGGGCGGCGGCCGAGCTCGTCGCCCTCATGCAGAGCGGCGTCCAGGACCGCGTGCGCGGGCAGTCCTGGCGCAGTTATCAGCACGAGCTGGGCTCCAACGGCGGCGCCGAGCTTGAGATCGACGTAGACAGCGAGATGATGCGCCTGGCCACGGGCGGCTCAGCGCTCGATCCCTTGACCCCCTGAGCCGCGGTCCAGGGAGTCGATTTCCCCCGGTGCCCCACATGGAGGCACGGCGGGACATGCGCCACGCGCGGGTCCCGCTCGGAGAACCGCCGGGCCCGACGCTCAGGTCGAGCGCCAGAGATGCGCGGGATCTCCGTGCCGGGGGGCGAACAGCTCGGAGCTGATGTGCTCAGCCACCAGCCGGTTGGCGTCGCAGATCTCCCCCAGGTGGAGCAGGGATTCGGTCTCGGCGGCGACGTTGCCGTCACCCAGGCGCAGGACGAGGGGGACATCGGGGCGCAGGTCGCTCGCGGCCAGGCCGATCGCCACGTTGGTGAGATCGTCGGAGGTGACGGCGGCCAGGACGGCACAGTGCCGGACACCGAGGAGGTCGAGGGTCATCCGGTCATCACCGCGGCCGATGGCCAGGGGGATTCCCGCGTCGGGCGCGAGCCGAACACACGAGGCGTCGATGTCGCGTTCCAGCGCGATCACCGCCACGCCGCGAGCCCGCAGCGTCTGGGCGAGACGGAAGCCGATCTGGCCGAAGCCGATGACGATCGCGTGATGACGCGCCGGCGCGCGCCGGGAGCCGAGGATGGTCGTGAGTCGCAGCCGGCTGAGCCGCTTCACCAGCGCGGCGGTGAAGATCGCCACGAGCACGACCGACGCGATCGTGGCCAGGGCGGAGACGAGCTTGAACCAGCCCGCGGCCCCGGTCGACCCCGGCACGTCGGCGACTGTGGCCAGGGAGCGGGTGCTGAAGTACAGCGCGTCGATGACGCCCTTGTGGAGGACGGCGATGCTGAGAGCGGTCTGGATCGCCAGCAGCAGGCCAAGGCCGGCCCCGGCTCGCAGCATCAGGGCGAGTGCGTCGTCGACGACCGAGACCCCGGCCCGGAGACGGCCGCCGCCACCGTCGGTGTGCGCACAGCAGCGCCGTGCGATCGCCTCGGCGACGAGATCGGCGGTCGCGACCACCCGGACGTAGGAGACGATCTCGGAGAAGCGGTGCACGATCGACCGGTCAAAGAACGTCGCCCACACGGGCAGGTCCGGGCGTGTGTGCCCGCTGAGCAGGCTGAGGCGCAGCGCGAGCGCGTCATCGTGGGTGAGGACCGCCACCGCGGTGAGATTGGGGTCACGCAGCCGTGCGCTCAGCTCGGCGTCGCTGCCGCCGAGGGCCGACTCGGCCTGCCCCCCACCGGCGATGACCTGCCGGACGAGCGCATCGGCGAGGCTGCGTCGGTCACCGAGGATGAGCAGCCGCTCGCCCATCGACCTCCCCTACGCGGTGACGGGTTTGGCCGCGGCCGCGGCGGCGACGGCGCGCTCGACGGCGTTGACGTCACGCACCGCGCCGGTGTCGGCCGAGGTGGCCATCAGCGCGTAGGCGCGCAGGGCCGGGGAGACGACGCGGTCGCGCAGCTTGGGCGCGTAGCCGCCAGCGGCCTCGAGCGCGGCCCGGCGGGCGACGAGCTCCTCCTCGGAGACCTCGAGCACGAGCCGGCGCGCCGGGATGTCGATGGAGATGGTGTCCCCGCTTTCGACCAGGGCGATTGCCCCGCCCGCCGCCGCCTCGGGTGAGACGTGGCCGATGGAGAGCCCGCTGGTCCCGCCGGAGAAGCGCCCGTCGGTGATGAGCGCGCAGGCCTTGCCCAGACCGCGTCCCTTGAGGTAGGAGGTCGGGTAGAGCATCTCCTGCATGCCCGGACCGCCGCGGGGGCCCTCGTAGCGGATGACCACCACGTCCCCGGGCTGCACGCGATCACCGAGGATCGCCTCGACGGCCTCCTCCTGGGACTCGACGACCACCGCAGGCCCGGAGAAGCGCCAGATCGACTCATCGACCCCGGCGGTCTTCACCACCGCGCCGCGCACGGCGAGGTTGCCGTAAAGGATGGCCAGGCCACCGTCGGCGGAGTAGGCGTGGGGGACGTCGTGGATGCACCCGTTGGCGGCATCGGTGTCGAGGGACTCCCAGCGCTCAGATTGAGAGCCCGCCTGAGAGGAGCGCCGACAGCCCGGGGCGGCGTGGAAGAGCTCGGTCGCGCGCTCAGAGGGCCGGCCGCCGCGGATGTCCCACTCCCCGAGCCAATCCGCCAGCGAGGCGGCGTGAACGGTATGGACGCCCTCGTGGAGCAGGCCGCCGCGCCAGAGCTCGCCGAGGATCGCCGGGATGCCGCCGGCCCGGTGGACGTCCTCCATCAGGTAGGTCCCGTTGGGGGCGACCTTGGTGAGGCAGGGCACGCGGCGGGAGACCGCGTCGATGTCCTTCATGGTGAAGTCAAGCTCGGCCTCCTGGGCCGCGGCGAGCACGTGCAGCACGGTGTTGGTCGAACCGCCCATGGCGCAATCCAGGGCGATCGCGTTCTCGAACGCCTCCCGCGTGGCGACCGCGCGGGGCAGCACCGAGGCGTCATCCTCGTCGTAGTGGCGCCGGCACAGCTCGACGACGAGCCGGCCCGCGTCCTCGTACAGGCGGGTGCGCATGGTGTGGGTAGCCAGGGTCGAGCCGTTGCCGGGCAGCGAGAGCCCGAGCGCCTCGGTGAGGCAGTTCATCGAGTTGGCGGTGAACATCCCCGAGCAGGAGCCACACGTCGGGCAGGCCGCCTCCTCGATACGGGCGATGTCCTCGTCCGAGACGCTGTCGTCCACCGCCTCGGCGATCGCCGTGATGAGGTTGAGGCCCTTGCGCACCGTCCCGTCGACGAGCGTTGCGGTACCACCCTCCATCGGACCGCCAGAGACGAAGACGGTGGGGATGTCCAGCCGCAGGGCGGCGTTGAGCATCCCCGGGGTGATCTTGTCGCAGTTGGAGATGCACACGAGCGCGTCGGCGCAGTGGGCGTTGACCATGTACTCGACGCTGTCGGCGATCACATCGCGGCTGGGCAGGCTGTAGAGCATCCCGCCGTGGCCCATGGCGATCCCGTCGTCGACGGCGATCGTGTTGAACTCCCGCGGGATCCCGCCAGCCTTACGGACCGCCGCGGCGACGATCTCGCCCACCGGCTTGAGGTGGGTGTGGCCGGGGACGAACTGCGTGTAGGAGTTGGCGACGGCGACGATCGGCTTCTTGCCGATGTCCTCGCGCTCAACGCCGGCGGCGCGCAGCAGCGCGCGGGCGCCGGCCATGTTGCGACCGTGGGTGACCGTGCGAGAGCGAAGAGCGGGCATGTCCGGGAGCCTACCGACCCGACCCGTTCCCCCCAAGGCCCGCGTGCCGGCCGGCGCGATGGTGTGTACTCCACGGGATGCTGCGCCCCCTGCGTCGCTACTTCCTGCTCAGCTCGCTCCTGCTCGGTGGCCTGCTCTGCGGCTCCTTCGCCGGTGCCTCGATCGCCGGGTCCGCCCACGGACGGTCGATCGCCGGGTCCGCCCACGGACGGCGCTGGATCCTCTGCCCCCAGCCGCTCCATGCGGCGAACGGGGTGCCCGCCCCGGCCTGTGGGGCCGGGGCTCTGGGTGGGCGCCGATCCGCCGGGCCCCCGGGATTCAGGCGGCCTCGGGCAGGCGCCACCCCGGGTCGGGCGGCAGCGCGAGCGCGGCCTCGGGCCCCCAGGAGCCGGGGGCGTAGGGCTGAGAGTCGGGCGGGTTCGCGATGACGGGCTCACACACCTCCCAGAGCCGTTCGATCTGCTCGGCGCGGGTGAACAGCAGGCGGTCCCGGCACATGACGTCGTGGAGCAGACGCTCGTAGGCCTCGAGTCCCGGGACGCCGAAGGCGTCGTCGATGTCGAGGGTGAGCGCGGCCGAGCCGAGGGCGAGGCCGGGGCCGGGCACCTTGGCCTGGACCTCGATGCGTACCTGGGGGTTGTCGGTGAGCTCGAAAACGACCTCGGAGGGGCGCACGTTGTCGCGCTCGGGGTCGTGGGAGCCGAAGATGCGCAGGGGCGCACCGTGAAAGCCGATGGTGACGGTCCGACGCCCCTCGGCCAGGGACTTGCCGGTCCGCAGGTAGAAGGGAACCCCGGACCAGCGCCAGGAGTCGATGTGGACCTCCAGCGCGGCGAACGTCTCCACGCGCGAGTCCTCGGCGACGCCCTCCTCGTCCCGGTAGCCCTCGTACTGGCCGAACACCGTGCGCGCGGGATCCAACGGCCGCACGGCGTGGAAGAGCTTGGTCCGCTCGATGTGCAGCGACTCGGCGTCGATGCGGGTCGGCGGCTCCAGGGCGATGACGCCGAGGATCTGCATCAGGTGGGTGACGACCATGTCCCGGAACGCGCCGGTCTCCTCATAGAAGCCGGCGCGACCCTGGATGTCGAGTTGCTCGGGCACATCGATCTGCACGTAGGCGATGTGGTCGCGGTTCCACACCGGCTCAAAGATCCCGTTGGCAAAGCGCAGGGCCAGCACGTTCTGCACCGGCTCCTTGCCCAGGAAGTGGTCGATGCGGTAGATCGCCTCCTCCTCGAGCACGTCGTGGAGGGTCGCGTTGAGCTCACGCGCGGAGTCGACATCGTGCCCGAAGGGCTTCTCGACCACGAGCGAGCAGTTCTCGGCCAGGCCGGTGGCCCCGAGCATCCTCACCATCTTCTGGGTGGCCGTCGGCGGAACCGAGAGGTAGATGAGCCGCTCCCCCGAGGCGGAGATCTCCTCCTCCGCGCGGCGAACCGCGGCGGCGAGTGCCTCGCCGTCCTCGGCGTCGGAGGCGACGAAGCTGAGCGCGTCGGCAAAGCTCTCCCAGTCACCGTCGAGCTCGTCCGGACCGTGCCGCTCCAGCGCGGCGCGAACGAGCCCGCGGAAATCATCGGGGGCGTGACGACCCGAGCCGATGATCGCGAAGCGCTCGGGCATGAGCCCGAGCTGGTGGAGGTGGAAGAGACCCGGGAGCAGTTTGCGCGCCGCCAGGTCCCCGGTGGCGCCGAACAGCACGAGAACCCGGTCCGAGGGCCGCGGGAGGCCAGTTGTGGTCATGGTCGCCATGTGTACCCCACCGGTCGCGCCGACGAACTCCGGCGCGGGGTTGTCACACTTATGTCATGGCCGGTTACTTCCACGACGACTCGATGATCCGCCGCGTCCACAGCGAGTACGTGGTCGGTATCTCCGGGGCCCGGGCGCTGCTCATGCAGGCCGCCCACCCGGTGGCCTTCGCCGGGTTCTTCATGTCCACGGGCGCGCTGGGGGATCCCTACCCCCGCCTGGAGCGCACCGCCCAGACGCTCGACACGATCTTCTTCGGCGAGCGCGAGGACGCCGACCGGGCCACCGCCGCGGTGCGCGCCATCCACAGCCGGATGCGCGGGACCCTGCCCGAGCCGGTGGGTCGCTACCCGGCGGGCACGCCCTGGGGCGCCGATGACCCTGACCTGCTGCTGTGGATCATCGCCACGCTCGTTGACTCGGGCATCCTCGTCTATGACCGCTATGTCCAGCGCCTCAGCCAGGCCGAGCGGGAGGCCTACTGGCAGGACTGGCGGGTCGTCGGCGAGCTCTTCGGCCTCACGCCCGCGCAGATGCCGATGGACCTCATCGCGCTGAACGACTACATGCTCGAGATGATCCACGGCGACGTCCTCCACGTCTCAGAGACCGCCCGGGAGCTGGGCAAGCAGATCGTGCTCAACCCGCCCGTCCCGCTGGCCGCGCGACCGCTGCTGGAGCTGGCCAACTTCATCATCGTCGGCCTGCTCCCCCGCCCGATCCGCAAGGGCTACGGCTTCTGGTGGGACCCCGTGCGCACCGTGCTGCTGCACTCCGGCGCCGAATCGACCCGCCGGGTGCTCCTGCCCGTGCTCCCGGAGAAGCTGCGCGTCCGCCCGCCGCGGCCGCTGGAGTCCGGGCGCCGGAACCGCGAGCGCCGCTCCCACGGGGGGATGACGACGGCGCCCGCGACGGCCTGAGCGCCGCCGGCTCAGGCGCGGCTGAACCGCTGCAGGTCACTCCCGTCCGGGTCCTTGAACGGGGCAACCGGAGCCGGCCTCAGGAGTAGGCGAGCCCCTCGACGAGGCTGAGGTCGAACTCACCGAAGTCAGCGCCCGGGCCCTGGGCGACGCAGGCCGCCGTGGCGACCCCCAGGCGGGCGGCATCGGCGGGGCTGCGCCCGAGCGCCAGGCCGCGCAGGAAGCCCGCGCCGAAGGCGTCCCGACAGCCGGTGCTGTCGACGACCTCGACGGGCAGGGCGGGCACCCGGGTGACCCCGCGGGCGTCGATCACGACCGCTCCGTCCGCCGCGGAGCTGACGGCGATCACCCCGACCCCGCCGGCCTGCAGGGCGGCGCCGGCGGCGGCCAGGTCCGCGGTCCCGGTGAGCGCGAGGGCCTGTGCCGCGTCGGGCAGGAACACGTCGAGGTGGAGGAGCAGCGGGGCGATCCGTTCGAGGACCGCGCCCGCCTGAGCGGCGGGGGCGCCGAGGTCCGCGGCGGTGATGACCCCCTGCTCACGGGCGAGGGTGAGCAGCGCGGCCGCCGCCTCAGGGTCCGTGGCGTCGACAGCGCCGAGATGCAGGTGCGTCGCCGAGGCGATGAGCCCCCGGGTCACGTCATCGCGGGCGTCGCCGCCCCCTGCGCCGGGACCGAGCACGGTCGCACCGAGCTTGGTCAGGGCCAGCGCGGTCCGCCGGGCTGTGCCCGGCGC
>DASSZV010000029.1:0-6881 GCA_035702765.1 Solirubrobacteraceae bacterium | reverse complement strand
ATCTCCCGACGCAGGAAGAAGGCGCCGGCCGCGGGGTGAGCGACGATCACGGCGATCGGCAGCTCGATCCCCTGGCCGCGGTGGACCGAGCAGGCGTAGGCCAGGCGCAGGGATTCGCTCTCCTCCGGAGCGAGGCGGAAGAGCGCGCCGTCGTCCGCGCGCACCAGCAGCGCGCCGGAGTCATCGTCCTCGGCGCCGCGCGCCGACCCGCTGCGGGCACCCCCGCCCTCGAGCTCGTCGATGACCTGCAGCAGCGTCCCGTTCATCAGTCGCAGCTCATGGAGGTTGCGCCCGGTCATCATCACCTTGTCGCCGAGGCGCAGGCGCCCGCCGCGCACGGCCGGCCCGTGGCCGTTGATCGCCTCGCGCAGGGCGACGTTCAACGCGTCGATGCCCAGCTCACCCTTGTACACCGGCGCGAACACCTGGATGTCGCTCACCGGGTCGACCCCGTAGTGGGCGGGCAGGCGCTCGGATACCAGCGAGACGATCTCGGCTCGCGCGGCGAGCGGGTCGGCACGCTCGATCATGAACAGATCGCGCCGGACCTCCGGGTCCGGCGCGCCGGAGGCGTCGCTCGGCACCTCGAAGGAGGGCAGCTGGCCGCGCCGGATCGCGTGGGCGCCCTGGACGATCATCGACCCGGCGGCCTGGCGGAAGATGTGGGTGAGCCGGGTGGAGGGCACCCGGCCAGAGCTGAGCAGCTCGGCGAAGGGTTTGCCCGCCCCCACCGGGGCAAGCTGGTCGGCGTCCCCCACGAGTACGACGTGAGTGCGCTGCGCGACGGCCCGCAGCAGCGTGACCATCAACTCGAGGTTGGCCATCGAGGACTCGTCCAGGATGAGCAGGTCGGTGCGCAGGGGATCGGCGGCGTCGTGCTCGGGACCCTCGCCGGGGATCCAGCCCAGCGCGGAATGAACCGTCGAGGCCTCCACGCCGGAGGCCTCGCGCATCCGGGCCGCGGCGCGGCCGGTGGGCGCCATCAGCAGCACCTTGGCCTGCGCGGCCTGTGCGGCGGCGGCGATCGCCCGAATCGTCGCCGTCTTGCCCGTGCCCGGGCCGCCGGTGATGACCGAGAGCCGGTGGGCGAAGGCCGCCGCCACGGCGGCCTCCTGTTCCTCGGTGAGGGCGATGCCCGTTCCCGAGATGTCCGGCGTGCGGCCGGACAGGCGGCCCTCGGAGAGCACCATCTCGACGACACGGGTGGCGAGCTCCTCCTCGAGCTGTGCGGTGGCGGTCCGGTAGACGAACTCGCCGCGCTCGGGGTCGCCCTCCAGGACCAGATCACCCTCCCGGACCATCGCGACGAGCCCGTCGCGGCTCACCGGCCGGCCCAGCAGCTCTCGGCTCTCCTCGAGCAGGACCTCGGTGGCCAGGCAGGTCGAGCCGCTCTTCTCGGCCTCGGCGAGCAGGTGGACGACGGCCGCCCGCGGCCGGCCGGGAATCGCGCTCACGTCCCGATGCTGAGCCCGGGCGATGCGGTCGGCGACGACGAAGCCGACCCCGAAGACCCGGGTGAGCTCGTAGGGGTTCTCCTGGATGACCCGTTGGGCGGTGGCGCCGTACTCGGCGTTGATCCGGCCCACAAGGTACCCGAGGCCGTGGGGGGCGAGCAGGAGATGGAGCTGCCGGGTCACGCGCAGCTCGTGCCAGGCCGCGGCGGCCTCGTTCGCTCGCTGGGTCGAGAGCCCGACGGCGCCGAAGGCTCCCGCCGGGTCGTCGTCGATCGCCTCCAAGACGCGGGCGGGCCCGTGCCGGGCGATGAGCGCCTCGGCGCGTTTGCGCCCGACGTGGCGGACCTTGCGCAGGTAGGCGACGAGCGCCGCCGCGTCTGCGGGGGGCAGCGGCCGAGCTTCGGCCACCTTCACCTGGGGTCCGTAGCGTGCGTCGGTCACCCAGGCGCCGCGAACCTGAGCGCGCTCGCGGGCCTCGAGGTGGATGAGCGGTCCGACGAGGACCACCGGCTCTCCCCCCGTCTCGGCGTCGAGTACCGCAAAGCCGGTTTCCGCATTGGCGAAGCGCTGCTTGGTGATCATCACCTCGGCGTCGAACTGGGTCATCGCCGCAGTCACGTTAGACCGCGCGCAGGCGGGAGAGCCGCGCCTGTGAGCCTCCTGTTACAAACGGCGCGTGCCCGCCGGACCCGCCAGCCGCATCGCCCCCGCCCACCACGCGATCGCCTGCCTGCACGCTCCGTCGGCCCAGCGCCTGGGCATCGCCCGGAGGAGTCCGGCCGCGGCATGTGAGCACGCCGTGGCGATCACCTTCGACGACGGCCCCCACCCGGAGGGCACTCCCGCCATCCTCGAGCTGCTCGCCGCCCACCAGGCCCGGGCCACCTTCTTCGTCGTCGGCGAGCAGGTCCGCGCCCGCCCCGAGCTCGTGCGCCGCACACTCGCCGCTGGCCACAGCGTCGCCCTCCACGGCGACCGCCACCAACTCCAGACCCGCCGCCGCGCCCGGACCCTCGCCGAGGACCTGCGCGTGAACATCGCCACCCTCGAGGACGTCACCGGGCAGACCCCCCGCTTGCACCGGCCGCCGTACGGCATCTACTCCCCGGCGGGTCTCGGGCTCGTCCGCGCCGCCGGTCTCGTTCCGCAGCTGTGGTCGACCTGGGGCAAGGATTGGCGGCGGTTCACGACCCCGGAGCGGATCGCCGCCCACGCGCTGTCGGGCACCGGAGACCGAGCCGGCGAGCCCGTTGCCGCCGGCGACGTCATGCTGCTCCACGACGCGGACTTCTATAACTCAGATAAGTCTCATCGACGTACCGCCGCCGCACTCGCCATCATCCTGGCCGAGCTGAGACAGCGAGGACTGGGCACCGTGGCGTTGAATCCGTCCGCCATGGGCCGCACACCCCCCCAAGGAGCGCAGGTTTGACCAGCAGTACACCCTCCGGACCCGTGTCCGCGCCCGACTTCGAGCGCTTCGCCATCGGTTTCGATCCCCGAGACCGGGCCCGTTTCCACGCGCTGATCGACGAGGTGCTCGACTCCAACCGCTGGTCGGAGGCGTCCTTCACCGAGGCCTTCGAGCAGGCCTGGTCGGCCTGGAACGGCCTGCCCGCCGTGGCCACCTCCTCCTGGACCGGAGGGGCGATGGCTGCGCTCACCTTCGCGGGGGTGGCCAACGAGACGGTGCTTTGCCCCTCCAACACCTTCATGGCCACGCCGCTCGCCGCGATCCGCGCCGGGGCCCGCGTCGAGTTCGTCGACTGCAACCGCGAGGACCTCTGCATGTCATTCGCGGACTTCGAGGCCAAGGCCGAGGCCCACAAGCCGCGGGCGGCGATGCTCGTGCACATCGGCGGCCACATCGCCTTTGACGCCCAGCGGATCGCCGACTACTGCGCCGCGCACGACATCTTCCTGATCGAGGACTGCGCCCATGCCCACGGGGCGCAGTGGCGGGCGGGTGACGGGACGGTGACCAAGCCGGGTCAGTACGGGGACGCCGGGGTCTACTCCTTCTATGCGACCAAGACGGTCTCCACCGGCGAGGGCGGGATGCTCGTCTCCCGGCGCCGGGAGCTCATCGACTTCGCTCGAGGCTTCCGCAACTACGGCAAGCCGACCTACGAGGTCCAGGGCCTGAACTTCCGCATGAGCGAGTTCACCGCCGCTCTCGGGCTCATCCAGACCGAGCGGATGGAGGAGATCGTCGCCTGGAAGAACCAGATCGCCCGTGCCGAGCTCGACCCGCGCTTCCCCGGCTCACGCCTGGAACTGCCGGCGGGGATGACCTCGGGGCTGTACAAGTACATCGTTTTTGACTGGCTCGACCGGTCCACCGGGCGGGTCTACGATGAGCCCTGTCACCGAATCTTCGGTCACACCCACGTCGAGCTGCCAAACACCGACTGGGTTGCCCAGAACCACTCCTGTCCGCCGTTGTACTACCGTCCTGTCTGACGGAGACCTGACAAGGAGGCTCTATGCGGGTTCTGGTCACCGGGGGATCGGGATTCATCGGCTCACATGTCGTGGACTCACTGGCCAGCGCCGGTCATGAGCCCGTGGTCTTCGACCTGTGTCCGTCGCCCTGGCACGCGGACGTCGAGACGCACCTGGGGTCGATCACCGATGTCGGTGCGCTCACCCAGGCCCTGAGCGGCTGTGACGCCGTGGCGCACCTCGCCGCGGTGGCCGACGTCAACGACGTGCTCGCCGACCCGGCCCGGGCGGAGGAGATCAACTCACGCGGAACAGTGACAGTCCTCGAGGCGATGCGGCGCACCGGCGTCGCGCGGATCGTCTATGCCTCGACGATCTGGGTCTACTCCGACACCCCCCGCAACGCGGTGGACGAGGACACGCCGCTGCCTCCCCCGGCGCACCTGTACACGGCCACGAAACTCGCTGGGGAGCTCTACTGCCGCTCCTACGCCGAGCTATACGGGATCTCCCCGACGATCCTGCGCTTCGGCATCCCCTACGGGCCCCGGGCCCGGGAGGCGGCGGTGATCCCCGCATTCGTGAACAAGGCACTTGCGGGGGAGCCGCTCACCCTCTCCGGCGACGGGCTGCAGAGCCGGCGCTTCGTCTACGTCCGCGACCTCGCCGACGGTGTCGTGGCCGGCCTCGACGACGCCGCCCGCGGCCGCGTCTACAACCTCGTCTCAGACGAAGACGTGACGATCCGTCAGATCGCCGAGCTCGTCCAGGAGTTCGTCGGCGACACGGAGATCGTCTTGGGCCCGGCCCGGCCGGGTGATCTGGGCTCCAAGCTCGTCTCCGGAGCGCGCGCGGCGTCCGAACTGGGCTGGAGTGCGCGCACGCCGTTCCGCGAGGGGGTTCGCCGCTACATCGCCTGGAAACAGGCTCAGGCTCCGTCGCCGGCGCGGGCCGCCGCGGATCTGCAGCGGGTCGACGCGACCGCCGACGCGGCCCAGCGGCACCCGGCGCTGGCCCTGGCCGCGCCTGCCGAGACCGACGCCGGGCCGGGCGCCGCGACCCTGCCGGAGGCGCCCAAGGTCCTCGTCCTCACCGCCGACATCGGGGCCGGCCACGACCTGCCCGCCGCGGCTGTGGCCCGGGAGTTCCTCGCCGAGTCGCCGGGGGCCCAGATCACCGTCGTCAACTCACTCGTGCTCATGGGTCGCTTCCTCACCCACGCGCTGCGGGAGAACTCGGCCTTCATGTTCCGCTGGATGCCCTGGCTCTTCGACCTGCAGTACCGGCTCTTCATGCACGTCGGGCCGACCCGCTGGCTCTCACGGCGTCTGCTCACCGCGCTCGGGTCCCGGGGGCTCATGCGGCTGGTGCGCGCGCACAACCCCGACGTCGTCGTCTCCACCTATCCGGGAGCGACGGCGATCCTCGCCGAGATGCGCCAGCGGGGGCGGCTCAAGGTGCCGCTGTACTCGTCGATCACCGACCTCGCAGGCCTCCACCACTGGGCCCATCCCGGGGTGGACATGCACTTCATCACCCATCCGGAGTCCGCGGCCGAGGTCGAGGCGATCGCCGGACCCGGCAGCGTGCGCTGGTCCCGCCCGCCCACCGACCCCATCTTCTTCGTCCCCCGGGACCGGGACGCCGCCCGGCAGGCGCTCGGCCTGGGCATCGACGGCGAGCGCCCGCTGATCGCGGTGTCCGGCGGCGGCTGGGGCCTGGGCGACCTCTGCGGCGCCGTGCGCGCCGCGCTCGGCGTCGAGGAGGCGATCGTGCTCTGCCTCTGCGGCCACAACGCCAAGGCCCGGACGCGCGTCGAGCTCGAATTCGCCGGAGAGCCACGCCTGCACACCCTCGGCTTCACCGACCAGATGGGCGACATCCTCGCGGCCGCCGACGTGCTCGTGCACTCCAGCGCAGGTCTCACTGTGCTTGAGGCGATCATCCGTGGCTGTCCGGTCATCTCCTACGGGTTCGGCTACGGCCACATCCGCGCCTCGAACCTCGCTTATGAGCGCTTCGGGCTCGCGCAGGTGGCCCGCACCGAGGCCGAGCTCGGGCCGGCTCTGTCACGGGCGCTGAGCGCCGGCCGCCCCGCGCCGGACGCGCGCTTTGCCGAGCGGGCGTCGACCGCGACGCTCATCCGCAACTGCCAGCGGCGGACCCGGGCCCTGCCGGTCTGGCGGGTGCGCACCGTCCGCGCGCTCACCACCGGGGCGACCGCCCTGGTGCTCGGAGCCTGGGCGATGACCGCCTCGGTGGCCTATTCGGTCATCTCGGAGGTGGCGCCCGTCCAGGCGCTCACCGCGGTGACCACCGCCCGGCCGCAGGTCGGTCTCATGCTCGAGGCCTCGCCCCAGCAGGTTCCCGCGCTGATCACGGCGCTGCACGCCCGCGGCCTGCGCGCCTCCTTCGCCCTCCGCGGGGCCGGCCCTCAGCGCGGCACCGAGACGGCCATGGATCGGGCGACCGCGGTGGGGGACAGCACTCTGCCGCTGCTCAATGACAGCGGCCTCATCAACTGGCTTGCCACCCCCCACGAGCTGCGACAGATGACCGAGGGACTGGGGATCCGCTGGCATCACCCCTTCCTGTACGCCTCCAGCGGTCCGAGCCTCGGGCAGTGGCTCTTTGCCCATGGCACCGGCGGCCGCCTGGTGGCCGGCCGCCTCCAGGTCGGGCCCGGCTGGCGCGGGTGGGACCGCGGCACGCTGGCGAACCTGCACGCGGGTGCGGTCATCGCCGTGCGCTTCAGCTCGCTGCGCCAGGCCGTCGACGAGCTGGCCAAGGTCGCCGACGAGCTGCATCGCCATCACCTCCGGGCCGTGCCGGTGAGCCAGCTGCTGCACGACTCCGGCACCCCGGTCTGAGTCGTGACCGACCGCCATCGGTCCCGGCCCGGAGCGGATGCGGCGCCCGACCGGGCCCCGGTGACGCGCTCTGCGCGGTTCGGTCCGGTGCTCGCCGCGGGCGCGCGGGCCG
>DASSZV010000090.1:0-11488 GCA_035702765.1 Solirubrobacteraceae bacterium | reverse complement strand
CGCCGGAGACTGCTGGGAGGCCACTGGACGCTCACGGGCCGGCGCACCCCGCACGGCGATCACGAGATCCGGGGCGACGGTGAGCTCGACGTGGCTTTCCGCGGGCATCTCCGTCTCCGCCGGGAAGGCGACCGTCCAGAGGGCGTCCTCCTCGGGCTGCCAGGGCTTCTGATCGAGGTCGGCCAGCAGGCGGCGGCTGTCGTCCCCGTCGATGAAGGTCAGCTCGGGGCGGATGCAGCGTCGACCGCGCACGCCGGTCCAACGCCCCTGCACCTCGTAGCGGTCGCCGTCGATCCAGCTGAACCGCTCGAGGGTGAAGCCGGACGGCTCCACGGTGCCTTTGGCCTGCGTGCGCGCGGACACCTGGACGAATCTACCCGGGCCGGCGCTGAGGGCCCCCGAGTTCGCTCTCAACGTCAGCCCGGGTTGACGGCGCTTGCAGGGGCGGGCCTTTACCTTGCCCACGATTGAAATGCCTGCTAGGTTTCTGGTCCCCGCCCCGCGGTGCTCGGTGCATCGCCCAGCCCGCCCGTCAAGGAGCCAGCCCATGTCCGACCTCGCCACCCGCGCCCGCACCCTGCTCGAGCTTCACCGCGCTCCGGAGATCCTCGCCCTGGCCAATGTCTGGGACGTCGTCTCCGCGCAGGTCGTCGCGGCCACCCCGGGGGCGACGGCACTGGCCACAGCCAGCCACGCGATCGCCTCGAGCTTCGGCTACGCGGACGGGGAGAACATCCCCTTCGACCTGCACCTCGACATGGTCGGCCGCATCGTCGCGGCAGTCGACCTGCCGGTGTCGATGGATCTCGAGGCCGGCTACGGCGACCCGGGCGAGAGCGCCCGCCGGGCGATCGAGGTCGGTGTGGTGGGGGCCAACCTCGAGGATCAGCTCAAGCCGCTGGACGAGGCCGTGGCCGCAGTCGAGGCGGTGCTGCGCGCCGGGCGCGACGCCGGGATCGATTTCGTCCTCAACGCCCGCACCGACGCCTTCGTGCGCGGCGCCGAGAACCCGGTGCAGGAGGCCATCACCCGCGGGCGCGCCTACCTCGACGCAGGCGCCCCCGTCGTGTTCGTGCCCGGCGCGCTCACCCGAGGAGACATCGAGGCACTCGTCGACGGCCTCGGCCACAACCGGCTCACCGTCATCGCCGTCCCCGGTCGTGCACTGCCTGTGGCTGAGCTCCAGGCCCTCGGGGTCGCCCGCGTCTCGAGCGGCCCCTTCGCACAGCGTGTCGCCCTCACCGCGCTCCAGGACGCTGCGGCGGCGCTGTTCGGCGGGGGAACGCTTCCGGAGAGCACCCGCGCACTCAACTGAGCGGCTGGGCAGCGGCGCACGAGAGGTACCCGAGGACCAACGGCGTTTCGCATTCACCCTCACCTTTGACCGCGCCCGGGTCGCTGACCTCGGCCGGACGTGCATCACCCGCCTGCCCGACGCCCCCGCTGTCTCGTGGCCGAGGCTCAGGCCCGGAGGCCAGGCGTTGTGACCGGCTCGGTCGTACCACCCGCGCGCAGGCTCACGGAGAAGCATGCTCCTCCGCCGGGCGCGTTGGCGGCACGGACCGCACCACCGTGCGCGACCACGATCGCGTGCACGATGGCCAGCCCGAGTCCCGCTCCGGCCCGGCCCCGGCCACGACCCGGTTCGGCGCGCCAGAAGCGCTCGAACAGCGCCTCGGGCTCCTGCGTCGGCAGCCCGGGCCCGTGGTCGCGCACCGTCAACTCGACCGTATCGGCCACCGGGCGCACGGCGACCTCGATCGGGGTGCCGGGCGGGGTGTGGGTGATCGCGTTGCGCAGCAGGTTGTCCATGACGCGGCGCAGCTCGTGCGCGTCCCCGAGACACGCCTGGTCGGGCACGGCCTCCAGTGTGATCTGCCGGGCCCGCGCCTGGACGCGGGCCCCCTCGACCGCGGCGGCGGCCAGCGCGGAGACGTCGACGCGGGTCCGCACCGGCTCGCGGACCGCATCGAGCCGGGCCAGGGCGAGCAGATCCTCCACGAGCACGCCCATGCGCGCCGCCTCGCTCTCGATCCCGGCCAGCGCGCGGGCGGCATCGGCGGGGTCGGCCATCGCCCCCATGCGGAAGAGCTCGGCGTACCCGCGGATCGAGGCCAGCGGGGTACGCAGCTCGTGGGAGGCGTCGGCGAGGAAGCGACGCAGACGTTCCTCGCTCGCCTCCTGCGCCTGGAAGGCCTGCTGGAGGCGGTCGAGCATCGTGTTGAGCGCGATGCCCAGACGGCCCACCTCCGAGCGCGGCTGCGTCGTGTCGATGCGCCGGTCCAGGTCCCCTCCGGCGATCTCCCCCGCCGCGGTGGCGATCCGCTCCAGCGGGGCCAGCCCGATCCGCACGACGACCCAGCCGAGCCCGCCCAGGGCGAGCAGTACCCCGGCGATGACGATCACCTCGACGGCGAGCAGCCGGTGCAGGGTCGCGCCGAGCTCCCCCAGCGGGACGGCGACCACCGTGATCCCGCTGTCCCCGGGATCACGCTGGGCAAAGACGCGGTAGCTGCCGGAACCGGATCGGGCGGGGACGCTGATGAGGCGCCCCAGGGGAATGCGGGCTGGCAGATCGGGCGCCGGCAGTGCCGTCTCCCCGTAGGACAGGGTCACGCTGCCGAGCACGCGCCCGGAGGCGGTGCGCCGCTGACCGAAGGTGCCCGGCGGCAGCGTGGCCACCCCGCTCCCGTGGGGGCCGGCCTCTCCGCCACCGGGGCCGTGCCCCCCCGGCCCGCGGCCGGGGGGGAGGCCATCGGGCATGGGTTGACCGCCCCCCGGCGCGGCCGGTGAGAACGGCGCACCGCTCGGCGCGACGGCGAACCCGTGCGTGTCGAGGTCACGGGAGACGAGCCCGATCGAGCTCTGCACCTGCTGGTTCACCCGGCTGTAGAGGAAGGACTGCTGCTCCGTGTAGACGATCGCCCCCACGGCGACCAGTCCGGCCCCGGCGAGCAGCACGAGCGCGAGCACGAGCCGGGCGCGCAGCGAGCTCATCGCCACCGGTCCGGGTGGATGGGCGAGCTCATGTCGAGCGCGGCTCGCGCAGGGCGTACCCGACCCCGCGCACAGTGTGGATCAGTGGCGGCCCGAGCGCGTCGAGCTTCCGGCGCAGGTAGCTCACGTAGGTCTCCAGAACGCGGGCATCGCCGCCGAAGTCGTAGCTCCAGACGTGGTCGAGCAGCTGGGCGCGGGTGAGCGCGCGCCGGGGGTTGAGCATCAGGTAGCGCAGGAGGCGGAACTCGGTTGCGGTGAGGTCGACGATCTCACCGGCGCGCTGGACCTCGTGGGCGTCCTCGTCGAGCTCGAGGTCGGCGAAGACCAGCCGCGCGGAACTCTCGACGCCCTGTCCGGTGCGGCGCAGGACGTTGCGGATGCGGGCGATGAGCTCCTCGAGGCTGAACGGCTTGGTGACGTAGTCATCCCCGCCTGAGGTGAGCCCCCGCAGCTTGTCCTCCGCGGCATCGCGGGCGGTTAGGAAGATGATCGGCACCTCCAGACGACGCCCGCGCAGCCGCTGGGCCACGGTGAAGCCGTCCATGTCCCCCATCATCACGTCCAGGACGATGAGCTGGGGCAGAGCGGCGCTCACCCGCTCGAGCGCCTGCTGGCCCGAGGCGGCCGTCTCGACCTCGAAGCCCTGGAAGCGCAGGGCCATGGCGACGACGTCCACGATGTGGGGTTCGTCGTCGACGACGAGGATGCGGGGACCGTCGCTCACGCCCGGATTATCGGAGCCGAACCTGGGAGTCGGCTGAGAGCACGGCAATCCGGGGACTCTCGGCAGATCCTCAGGTTTCCCTCGGGGCGCTCACACAGCCGGCGCCCAGCATGGGATCTCCCCACCGACAAGGAGGACATCCATGCCCACCACCCGATCCATGCTCGTCACCGCCGCCGCGGTCGGTGCCGCCGCCCTGGGGGGCGGCACCCTGGCGAGCGCCGCCACGAGCACGGCCACGACCACGACCACGACACCAACGACGAGCCTGCCCACCCCCGCCCACGCGGGCCCGCCGGCACACCTGCCCCGCCCCGGCAGCGCCGCGCACGAGAGCGCGGAGAAGACGGTCACCGGCACGGACGCCGCCAAGGCTCGAGCCGCCGCGGTGAAGGCCGCCGGCGGGGGCAGCGCCGGAGCGGTCACCACCGACTTCAGCGGCCATGGCTATGAGGTCACTGTGACCAAGACCGGCGGCCGCACGGTGGAGATCCACCTGACGAGCTCCTTCGCGGTGGCCAGGCCCGGCGGTCCGGGCCGTCCCGGCGGCTGCTTCGGTCCCGGCGGTCCCGGCGGTCCCGGCGGTCCCGGCGGTCCCGGCGGGCCCGGCGGTCCCGGCCCGCGCGGCACCGGACCGGGCCCGCGCGGCACCGGACCGGGCGCCCTCCCGACGCCCCCGGCCGGGAGCGGGTCGACCTCGTCGACGACCACCACCCCGACGAGCACCGCCAGCTCGACAACCTCGACCACCTCGAGCACCGCGGCGAACGGGGCGTGACCTCGAGCGTCGGTCCCGGGCGCGTGCGGCGCTCCGGGACCGACCCGGGCCGGCGTGATCGGCCGGCCCGTCGAATGGACGCGTTTCCGACATAGCGTCGGGCCGAGGGCCGCATCGTCAGTTGGGCGTCCGCCAGGGTGACGTTTCCGACAAAGCGCCCAGCGAAGGATCGAATTGTCGGAATCGCGCCCAGGGCAACAGGCCGCCGACCACACGGTCGGTGCGGCCCTCAGCACCCAACCCAGCGCGTACTCTCGGGCCCGCACCATGGCAGTCCAGACGATCACCATCGCCGCCGCCGGCGACCTCCACGGCCACCTTCCCGCAATCCCGCCCGCGGACCTGCTGCTCATCGCCGGAGACATCGCTCCGCCCGCGATCGAGCGCGACCCCGAGGCGGTGCGGAGCTGGTTCGCCGCCGAGGTGGCGCCGTGGCGTGACGCGCTCGCGGTCCCTGAGGTGATCGCCATCCCCGGCAACCACGACTTCTGGGCCCAGGACCTCGGCCGCGGCGCACACACCGACCTCTTTGGCATCAGCTGGACGCTGCTCATCGACGCCGAGACGCGCTCGGCCTCGGGCCTGCGTATCTACGGGACCCCGTGGACACGGAACGACTACGGCTCGGCCTTCGAGGCGCCTCTCACCGAGCTCGCCACCCGACTCGCGCCCGTCCCCGAGGACGGCCTGGACGTCCTGCTCATCCACTGCCCGCCCTACGGGCACGGGGACGAGATCGGCGAGCCGCCGGCGCAGACGCACATGGGCACCCACGAGATCGCCGCGACGGTCGCCCGCACGCGCCCCCGGCTGGCCCTCTACGGCCACGCCCACCAGGGCCACGGATACCGCCACCGCACCGGCACCGGCACCGGCACCGAGCTGGCGAACGTGAGTGTGCGGACTGACTATGCGGGCGGCCTCCGGGCCGCCCACCTCATCAGCCTCAGCCGTCCACCGTCAACCCGTTGAGCGGGCCGAGCAGGCGCCGCGCCCGCCGGGACACCCCGGGCATGGCCAGGAGGTGATGGGTCGGTTCGGCGCCGCGCTCGTGGCGGGCGAGCTGATCCAGGGCGATGGGCCGCCACAGCCCGTCGACGACCGCGCAGGGCTCGCGGTCGGCAAGGCTGGCCACGTCGCAGTCGAGATGCTCGGCCCACAGGCGTAGACGGGTGTCGCGGGCCAGCTGGGAGGAATCACAGACGACGTTCATCTCGGTGTCGTTGAACAGCGAGTGAGCGTTGAGGTTCGCCGAACCGACGGTGAGCCAGCGGTCGTCGACGATGCCGACCTTCGCGTGCACGTACAGGCGGTCCTCACGCCGACCGCTCAACGCGCGCAAGGTGGCCACCAGCAGGCGATCCCCGTCGTCGGCGTCCTTGAGCACGGCCACCTGCCCCATGGTGTCGTCCTGGCCGTTGTTGGCCCGGGTGGGCAGGACGATGACGACGCGGAAGTCCGCACAGGGCGGGTGGGCGAGCTTGTCCACGAGCACGTCGGTGATTTCGGCCGCCCACAGGAACTGGTTCTCCAAGTAGATGAAGCGCTCGGCGCCACGGATCGCCCGCCGGTAGGACTCCAGGACGCGGAAGTCGCCGTGGGGCACGGCGTCATACATGCCCTCGGCGACGGTCCGCACGACCTGGACGGTGTGCGAGCCGGCCGGTGCCAGCGAGCTCGATGACACGACATCCAGGGGCTCGCCGGTGAGCTCCGCCCAGCGTGTGGCGAAGTGCGCCGCGACGTCGGCCACCGCGGGTCCGCGCAGGCGAGTCCCGACGTCATGCCAGCCCATCCGCCGGCGGGCGGGGTGGCCCCCGGCGTCCCAACGGTCCCCGGCCATGTCCGTCATGTCGATGCCCCCGACGAAGGCGACCTCACCGTCGACGATCACGAGCTTCTCATGGTGACAGTGGAAAGGATGCTCGCGCGGATCGGTCTCACAGCGGATCTGCGTGGCACGCCGCAGCTGGGCCACCGCCTCAGTCACCTCCGCCCGGGTGGGATGGAACAGCGCGATGGGCGACCCGGCCCACACGAGCACGCGCACGTCCACCGCCTCGGCCATCTCCCCGAGCAGCGCGCCCACGGACGTCCCCCGCTCACCCCGTACGAGCTCAAAGCCGGGATTGATATGCCAGCCCGCGACCCACACCGAGCGCCGGGCGCTGCGGATCGCCGCGGCGATGGCGGCGAAGGCCTCGGCCCCGTCGATGAGCACCTCCAGCTCACAGCCCTCCCGGGGCGGCGGATCGCCGACCGCCCAGCCGCCCGCCGGGGCGTCGAGCGCGTGGAGGGAGTTCTGCCGGGCCAGGCGGCGGCGATGCTTGGCCCGGACGGCCGCCTCGATCCCGTCACCGATCAGCGCATCCAGACGGGTCAACCGGTCAGCGATGCGGAGGGAGCGCGGCATCGCTCGCCATCATGGCGCACCGACCCAGCCGCGGCGAGCCGCATCCCCGTACCGCGCGCGAGCCCGGACAGGGCGCGAGCCCGGACAGGGCGCGAGCCCAAACAGGGCGCCGACGCGCCGCCTCAGGCGCTGAAGTACTCGTCCCGCATCTCCAGGGTGAGCCGGTCCCGGCTCTCCAGCAGGTCCCAGAGCGGCCCGGTGCGCGGCAGCTCGTAGCGGTAGAAGTACCGCGCGGCCGCCCGCTTCCCCGCGTAGAAGGCACCCTCGCGGCCGGCGGCGGCAAGCAGCTGCTCCAGCCAGATCCAGGCGATCACCGTGTGGCCGGCCGCCTCGAGGTAGAGCGACGCGTTGGCCAGGGCGACCTCGGCTCCGGCGGGCCCGTCCGCCCACAGCGCACCGGTCACCTCGAGCATGCGCCCCAGCGCCGCCTCGAGCGTGGCGGCGAGCGCGCCCAGGTCGGGATCGCCCGCCCCGCCGGCGTCACCCGATCCCGATCCGCCGGGGTGAGCTGCCTCCCGCGCGCGGGACACCGCGGCGGTGATCGTCTCGGCCAACCGGACCAGCCCGGCCCCGCCCTGCATGGTCACCTTGCGCCCGAGCAGGTCGAGGCCCTGGATCCCGTTGGTCCCCTCGTGGATCGCGTTGAGACGGTTGTCGCGGTAGTGCTGCTCGACCTCGTACTCCCGCGCGTAGCCGTAGCCGCCGTGAACCTGGATGGCCAGGGAGTTCGCCTCCAGGCAGAACTGCGAGGGCCACGCCTTGGCAATCGGCGTGAGCATCTCCAGCAGCAGGTTGGCCCGGTGGCGCTCCTCCTCGGTCGAAGCGGTCGCCTCCTCGTCCGCCAGGCGCGCGCAGTACAGCACCAGGCCGAGGGCGCCCTCGACGTAACTCTTCTGAGCCAGCAGCATCCGCTTCACGTCGGCGTGCTCGATGATCGGCACCTGGGGTGCGGCGGGGTCCTTGGCGCCCAGCGGCCGGCCCTGGGGCCGCTCCCGCGCGTAGGCGAGGGACTTCAGATAACCGGTGTAGCCGACCGCCGTGGCGCCCAGGCCAACCCCGGTGCGCGCCTCGTTCATCATCGTGAACATGTAGGCCAGGCCCCGGTGGGGCTCGCCGACGAGGTAGCCCACCGCACCGGCCTCCCCACCGGGACGGTGGGTGCCCTCACCGAAGTTGAGCACCGTGTTCACCGTCGCGCGAAAGCCCATCTTGTGGTTGAGCCCGGCGAGCGTGATGTCGTTGCGCTCCCCGGCCGAGCCGTCCTCGCCCACCAGCACGCGCGGGACGATGAACAGCGAGATGCCCTTCACCCCCGCCGGGCCGCCGGGGATCTTGGCGAGCACCAGATGGATGATGTTCTCGCCCAACTCGTGATCACCGGCGGAGATCCACATCTTGGACCCGAAGATCCGGTGGGTGCCGTCGGCCTGGGCGATCGCCCGCGTGCTCACGTCGGCGAGGGAGGACCCCGCCTGGGTCTCGGACAGGCACATGGTGCCGTAGAAGCGCCCCTCGATCATCGGGGCGACGTAGCGCTGAACCTGCTCGGGGGAGCCGTTGGCGAGCAGCAGGTTCGCCGCCGCGGTGGTGAGCAGCGCGTACGCCGCCGCACCGGTGTTGGCTGCCTGGAGCAGGCTCATGGCCGCTGCGCCGATCACCTGGGGGAGGCCCATCCCGCCGACCGCCTCGGGCGCGGTGGCCCCGCCGAGTCCGGCCGCGAAGAAGGCCTCCAGCGCGGGGGCGACCCCGGGGGCGAGGATGACCCGGCCGTCCGGGCCGATCCGCGGCTCGTGCTCGTCACCCTCGCGGTTCACCGGGGCGAAGCGCTCAGCGGCGATCCGCTCGGCGAGCTCGAGCACGTCGTCGTAGATCTCGGCGCCCTGCTCGGCGAAGGCGGGCCGAGCACCGAGCTCCCCCACCTTGAGCCACTCGTGCAGGAGGAACTGCAGGTCCCGGCGGGGGATGAGAGTCGACTGCAAGCGCAGAGGTCCGGCGGTGGCGGTCATGGGAGCAGCTCCTGGACGAGGGCGGGCGGCTCACCCACCGTAGGCGTGCGCACCTGACGGCGTCAAGCTGGCGGACCAGCAGAGAGAGCGCCGACGTGCGAGCCGGTAGGGTGATCCTCGTTTCATCAGTCCACCTGTGTGAAGGAGTGAGTGAGTGAGTACCACGATGGTGTCCCTGCCCGTCTCGGCCCTGCCGCCGATCGCACTGGGCTTCATGGGACTGGGGACCGGCTATCTCATCTACGGCCCCCAGGAGCTGTTCGGCTATCCCAAGCGCGACAAGGTGAGCGTCGACTTCCCGATGGGCGTCTGGGGCATCTTCATGCCCGGCCTGATGCAGATGCTCACCGGGCTGATCCTGTTCCTCGGGCTCGACCTGTTCGGCACCTTCAATGCGCCGATCCTCTACATGGCGGCGCTGGCCTTTACCTCCTACGGAATTCACTGGTTCGCCATCGGGTGGAGCCGCATGCACGGCTCCGACGCCCGCGTCCTCACGGGCATGGCGGTCGCCTTCCTCCTGCTCTCAGTGCTGGGCGTGGTCGCCTTCTTCGGCGCCCACGACTCGCCGGTGGGCGGGCTGTTCATCGGCCTGTGCGGCGTCTACGTCGCGGAGATCCTGGTGAGCCTCGCGCCGGTGCGCCCGGGGATCGGGGCGATCGGCGAGCGCATCCTCGGCTTCTTCCACCTGGGCACCGGCCTGTGGCTGATGTACCTCGTGTGGGCCGTCGTGCTCGACTTCACGCTTAAGTACACGCTGCCGGTCTGAGCTCAGCGGTATCCCTGTGGGCCCGGCCTGTGGGGCCGGGCCATGGGGGCCTCCGCGGTTCCGCCGGCCGAGCTCAGAGCCCGGCGGCGATCGAGGGTGCGACCGGGGTCGCGCTCACATACGGCGCCGCGATGAAGTCGCAATCACTCCGCTCCCCGTCCAGGGCGCGCAGGAACGCGTCGACGACCTCGGGGTCGAACTGGGAGCCCGCGCAGCGCAGCAGCTCGGCGCAGGCGTCGGCCACGGGCATGCCACAGCGGTACGGGCGGTCGGTGACCATCGCCTCGAAGGAGTCAGCCACCGAGAGGATCCGCGCCTCGAGCGGGATCTCCGCGCCCCCCAGCCCCCGGGGATAGCCGCGGCCGTCCACGCGCTCGTGGTGGGCGCGGACCCAGCCGGCGATGTCGACGAGGCCCGCATGCTCGAGGATGCGTGCGCCGACCTCGGGGTGGCGGCGCATCTCCCGCCACTCGGCGTCGTCCAGAGCGCCGGGCTTCTGCAGGATCGCGTCGGGGATGCCAAGCTTGCCCAGGTCGTGGAGGACCCCGGCGGCCCGGATGCGGTCCACCCGCGTCCGATCCAGGCCCAGGGCCAGCGCGGTCCCGCAGGCGAGGCTGCCGACGGTGCGCGAGTGCAAGCCGGTGCTCGGGTCGCGCAGGTCGAGGGTCTCAGCCAACAGGAGGACCGCGGCCAGGCGCAGAGCGGCGGTCTCGGTCGCCGCGGCGTCCTCATGCAGGTGCAGCTGCTCCAGGGCGATCCCGGCGTGGTCCACGACGGCCATGAGCACGCCGATCTGAGGCGCGGTGGGGCGCCGGCCCAACAGCGGCTGATCCACCGAGACAAAGCCCAGCAGCGCCCCGGCGCCGCCGCGCAGGGGCAGCAGCAGCATGTCGTCGGGATGCCAGCCGTCAGCGTCGATCGCGGCGACGGCCGCGCCGCGCCAGAACGCCGACGGGCCGGCGTCATGGTCATAGCGGCCCGCCGGCAACCACAGCGCGTCGTGGATCGTCGTGGCCACGGCGGCCATGTTCTCCCAGTCACTCACGGGCGTCTCTGTGTCGAGCAGCTGCTCGCGCGCCAGCGGATCGCCGCTCACGGCCCGGACGCGGAAGCTCTCACCGGAGGGCCCGAGCAGGTTGACCGCGACGACCCCGAAGGACAGCTCGACCCGGATGGCCTCGGACAGGGCATCCAGCAACGCGCCCGCCCCGCGGCCGGAGGCGGCGGCCCGAGAGACGGCGAGCATGCTGCGCACGTGGCGGGCCGCGGGCTCCTCGGGCTGGTGGTCGCGGTGGAGCTGGATCGGGGTCGCGGGGTCGTGCACGTCAGCCTCGACGACCCGGTTGCGCCCACCTTCCTTGGCCGCGTAGAGCGCCACGTCGGCCCGCGCGATGAGCTCCTCGGGCGGCTCCAGGCCGCCGGCCAGCCCGACGGACACGGTGAGGACGCCGGCCTCGCTGAGCGGGTGCGGCAGCGCAGCGTGCGCGACCGCGGCGCGGATCCGCTCGGCGACCTCACGCGCGCCGTCACCCGAGCCGCCGCGGAGGATGACCAGCAGCTCCTCCCCGCCGAAGCGGTAGGCGGCGTCGTCGGCGCGCAGCACTCCGCGGACGACCGCGGTGAGCGTGGTGAGCGCGCGGTCACCGGCGAGGTGGCCAAAGGTGTCGTTGTAGGCCTTGAAGTGGTCGACGTCGCAGAGCAGCACCGCCACCGGCTCTCCCGCCTCGCGCTGGCGGGAGAGGAACATCGGCAGGTCCTCAGCCAGGGCCCGGCGGTTGCCGATCCCGGTGAGCGGGTCGTG
>DASSZV010000004.1:0-11321 GCA_035702765.1 Solirubrobacteraceae bacterium | reverse complement strand
CAACGTGAACAATGCCGTGGGCTGGACCCAGAGCGCGTCCACCGGACTGCAGACGATCCAGTCGACCATCAGCAGCGCGCTGACGCTCACCACCGAGGGAGCCAACGCGACGATGAACGCGAACGACCTCAAGGATGCCGCCCAGCAGATCTACCAGTACATCCAGGAGACCAAGCAGGCGGCCAACACCCAGTACGACGGCTCCTACGTGTTCTCCGGTACGGCGACCACGACACCGCCGTACGCCGCCGACAGCGGCCCGCCGCCCCTGCCCCAGAACGATACCTACGCCGGCAACAGCGGATCGATCAGCCGGGTCATCGGGCCGGGCACCACGCTGGCCATCAACGCGAACGTGTCCACCGTGCTCAACGACAACAGCTCCACCGGCTACGTCGGTCTGCTGAGCACCCTGCGCAACGTCTACAACGACATGACGGGCCAGGGCGGGGGCACTCAGGCCGACCTGGGCAACCAGCTCACCGCCCTGCAGAAGAACCTCGGCCAGTTGGAGCAGCTCCAGAGCCAGGTCGGGGCCACCCAGGACCGGCTCACCATGGCGGCGACGCGGATCCAGTCGCTGCAGACGACGACCACGACCCAGCTCGGCACGATCGAGGACACCGATATGGCACAGGCCACCTTGCAGTACTCCACCGAACAGGCCGGATATCAGGCGGCGCTGCAGTCGACGGCGTCGATCATTCAGGACTCGCTGCTGAAGTTCCTCCAGTGATGAGCACGCTCGCCCCCATGATCCCCACCACGCGCTTTGGCGAACTCGAGGTCCGCCCCGAGGACCTGCTGCACTTCCCCGACGGCCTCATCGGCCTGGGGGGGAACGAGTACCTGCTGGTGAGCGCCCGTCAGGAGCCCTTCGTGTGGTTGCAGTCGCTCGCCGACCCGGCCGTCGCGCTCGTGCTCTGCGAGCCCGGGCGCTTCTTCCCGGACTTCGCGCTCGAGATCTCCGACAGTGAGGGCCAGCGCCTCGGGCTCGAGCCCGACACGCTCACCCAGGTCTTCGTCACGGTGCGCGCGGCTCCACGGGCCACCGAGTGCACCGCCAACCTGCGGGCTCCGATCGTCGTGCTGGGTACGCCGGGCGGCGTGCCCCGGCGCGCCCACCAGGTCATCAACCAGGCCTCCGGGGTCGCCCTGCGCGCTCCGCTGTTCGGCGCCCGCGCCGGCGGCTGAACCGGAACGGCTCCGGAGCCCTCGCCGCCGGGGCGCGGGAATAAGCTGTCGGGATGCTGCGCATCAAACGCCGAGCCGGAGAACGCGTCATCGTCGGTGACGATGTCGTCATCGAGGTGCTCGAGGTGCGCGGCGGCACCGTCCGCCTGGGCATCGAGGCGCCCCGCTCGGTGCCGGTCTACCGCGAGGAGATCTGGCTCGAGATCAAGCGCGAGAACGAGGCCTCGGCGGCAGCCGGTGACCTGCCGGAGCTGCCCGTGGTCGCCATCCCCGCCTCCGGTCCGTCAGCCGACGGCGGGCGCGCCGGCGGGCTCGCCCCGGACCCTGGCGGCCCCGTCCGGGACCGCGGCGGCCTGGGGGGCGCCGTTTCCGGTGACGGCTCCGCCTAGCGGCGGGGTCAGCTCGACCTCAAGGCGCTCGGTGGCCAGGCGCACCTGACCGGGGGCGCCGCCGAGCTCACGCCAGCGTTCGCAGATCTCGTCGCTGAGGCGGTCGAGGAACGCGTCGGAGTGCAGCGGGTCATGGTGGAAGAGCAGGACCTGTCCGGGCCCCGTCCGGTGGGCGAACTCGAGCGCGTCTGACACCGGGCTGTGACCCCAGCCGAGGTGATGCTCGTATTCGGCGTCGGTGTACTGGCAGTCGTGGATGAGCAGGTCCGCTCCGCGGGCCAGATCGAAGCCGGAGATCCACTCGTCCTCGACGCTTGCCAGGGGCGGACCGAGTCCGGGTTCGTGGTCGGGGATGTAGCAGAGCACCGTGCCGTTGTCCTCAATCCGGTAGCCGAGCGTCGGTCCGCGGTGGTTGACCGCTTGGGCGCGTACCCGCGCCGAGCCGATCTCCCACTCAAGTGAGTCGGCCTCGTGGAAGGTGAGCAGCGAGGGCAGCTCACGCACCTCGACGGGGGCCAGTGGGGCCGAGATGTAGCGGGCGATGCGGTCCCGCAGGGAGGCCTCCGGCGAGGCGGGGCCCCAGACGACGATCTCCGTGCGGGGCTGGAACACCGGGCCGAAGAACATGAAGCCCTGGATGTGGTCCATGTGCAGGTGCGTGAGGAGGATGTTCACCGGCCGCTCGGGCGCGGGCATCGACATCCCGAGCTGGCGGATCCCCGTGCCGGCGTCGAGGATGATCGTGCTGCCGTCCGACAGGGTCACCTCGACACAGGAGGTGTTCCCGCCGTAGCGCATCGTCTCGGGTCCGGGTGCGGGGATCGACCCGCGGGCCCCCCAGACCTTCAGCTTCATCCGCCGGCTCCGTTGCCGACGCCTGCGCCACTGTGGGCGTGGTCGGAGAGGTGAGCGGAGTGGATGTGCACGGGCTCCCCGTCGGTCGGCCAGAAGAGCACGAACGCGGCGGTCGACTCGTCCGGGGAGACGACGGGGATCGCCGTGAGCGCGATCTCGCGGCGCCCGGCCGGGGTCTTGATGGAGAACTCACCGTGGAAGGGCTCGTGGGCACGCACGATCCGCGTCGCCTGGATGTGCTCATATGCGATGGGATCACCCTCGGCGTCGAGGGGCCCGAACTCGCGCGTCCACTCATCCGCGCTCAGCCCCGTGGCGTCCTCGAAGGATCGGCCGATGAGCGCACCGGCCGCCTCGTTGTAGAAGAGGAGCCGACCGCCCTCGCCGACCAGGAGGCCTGGCGTGGAGAGGCTGGAGAGCAGATTGCGGGCGAGGATGAGTTCGAGCGGTCGCTGCGCGCTCATGCATCGAGGGTAACGGGGTTCACAAATCTGGGTGGGACGGTGCGCGCCTCACCGGTGGCGCCGTCGGTCCCGGGGATGTCCGATACTTCCGGCCATGGCCTCCCAGAAGTCCCGTCGCCGCTCCCGCAAGGGTCGCTCGGGCGCGGCGGTGGCCGGCCCGGCCGGCCGCGACACCGCTCCCGCGCCGGGCCCCGCCCCGGCCGCGGCCCCGCCGACGGGCACGAGTACGCAGGCACCCGCCAGGGCCCCCGCGGCATCGGCCAAGGTGACGCCGAAGGTCGCGCCCAAGGCCGCCGCCCGGCCGACCCGCCGTCAGCAGCGGGAGGAGCGGGCCGCTGCCGCCGCGCGCCAGAGCGCCCAGGCCAACCGCCGCCTGGGCACCTACGGGGAGCGGCCGGCCAGCATCTTCGGGCCCGTCCCGGTCTCCGAGGTGGCGATCCTCGCCGGTCTCATCGCCGTCATCGTCGGGGTCATCGACCACGGCGGGCCCGCGCTCAGCGTCGGGGGGATCGTCTGCGGCCTGGGGGTGCTGGAGGTGACAGCCCGCGAGCACTTCAGCGGCTACCGCTCCCACGTGACGCTCCTGGCCGCCTTCCCGGCGGTCATCGTCGAGATCGTCCTCGCCCTCACCGTCGGGGTCCCGACCCGGCGCATCCTCTTGCTCGCTCCCGTCGTCCCGGTCTTCGCCTTCAGCGCATGGCTGCTGCAGCGCAGCTTCGCCGGCGCCCGTCACGCACGGGTGACGAGGCCACCCGCGGCCTGATCCTCGGCGGACTCCTCGACCATGGCGGTCGGCAGCTCGAGACGGAAGATGGCTCCGCCGTCCGGCGCGTTCTGGGCGTGGACGCCGCCGCCGTGCAGCTGGGCGGTCTGGCGCACGATGGCCAGGCCCAGACCCGAGCCCTGAGTCGAGCGGGAGTTCACGCCCCGGTAGAAACGGTCGAAGATGTGGGGGAGGTCGGAGGGATCGATGCCGCGACCGTGGTCGCGGACCTGGACCCCGCCGGCGTCGACCCGGACCTCCACCGGGCCCCCGCCGGCGTGCTTGGCCGCATTGTCGAGCAGGTTGTTCACCGCGCGGGCCAGCCGCTCGGGGCTGCCCTGGACGACGGTCGGGTCCAGCTCCTCGGAGAAGACGATCGTCGGCGCGTTGCGCCGGGCCCGGATGAGGGCGTCCTCGACGAGACGGTCCAAGCGCACGTCCTCCAGCGCGTCGGAGGGGAGCTCGCCGCGGGCGACCTCGATCAGGTCGGCCACGAGCGTGGAGAGCTCCTCGCTCTGTTCCAGCACATCGGAGAGCAGAGCGCGGTCCTCCGCATCCAGGCTGGGTGAGGCCAGCAGCACCTCGACGTTGGTGCGCAGGCTCGTCACGGGCGTGCGCAGCTCGTGGGAGGCGTCGGCGACGAGCTGACGTTGGGAGCGGACAGACTCATCGAGTTCCTCGCGGGAGGCGGAGAGGCGCTCGAGCATGGCGTTGAAGCGGGAGGCGAGCTGGCCGACCTCGTCGTCCTCACGCACCTCCAGGCGCCGGGACAGATCGTCGGTGCGGGCGATCACGTCGGCGGTGGCGGTCACCTCCGAGAGCGGCCGCAGCACCCGCCGGGCGGCGAAGCGGCCGAAGATCGCCGCCAGCGGCACGGCGAACAGGAACACGGCGAGCAGGATGAGGCGCAGCTCGTGCAGCAGGCTGTCGACCTGGGTGAGCGGACGGCCCAGTTCGACGGCCACGTGCATCCCGTCGAGTACGGCGCTCGGCACCAGGAAGGCGTAGACCCGCACGCGCGTCCCGTCGACGGTCTGGTCGGAGAAGAACGCCGCCGACTCACCGGTGGCCACAGCCGCGGCGGCATCGGTGTTGGGGATGATCGTCCGGCCGTTGAGGGCCAGGAGAACCTGGCCGTTGCTGCCCACCACCTGGGCGTAGGGCGCAGATCCGCCCGCTGAGGCGGGGAGGCCCGGGATCGGGTGGCTGAGGCCGTACCCCTCCAGGACGTAGCGGGCCTGGGTGGAGAGCTGGTTGTCCAGCTCGCTCTGGAGCCGGTACTGCACCGCACCGTACGCGACGAGCACGGCGAGGAAAACGGCGATGGCCACAGCGCCGGCGGCGGCCATGGAGACCCGCCGGCGCAGAGGCATCCCGCGGTGGGGGACCACTGCGCGCAGCGCCCGGCCGAGCCGCTGGGTGGGCGCTGCGCCGAGGACTCCCGGGGCGCGATGACCGACGCGCCCGAACATCAGTCCCTCAGTACGTACCCAATGCCGCGGACCGTGTGCAGGAGGCGGGACTCCCCGCCCTCCTCGGTCTTGCGTCGCAGATAGCCGATGTAGACGCCCAGGGCGTTGGAGGTCGGTCCGAAGTCATAGCCCCACACGTTCTCGAAGATCGTCGAGCGGGTGAGCACCTGGCGGGGATGCTTCAGGAACAGCTCCAGCAGCATGAACTCGGTCTTAGACAGCTCGACGATGCGCTCGCCGCGCCGCACCTCGTGGGCGATCGGGTCGAGCACGAGGTCGCCAAAGCGCAGAATCTCCGCGCCGCCGTCCTCGTCGGAGGCGCGCCGCAGCAGGGCGCGCAGGCGCGCCTGGAGCTCGCGCAGGGCGAAGGGCTTGACGAGATAGTCGTCGGCGCCGGCGTCGAGACCGGTGACGCGGTCGTCGATCGCGTCCCGGGCGGTGAGCATCAGCACCGGCGTGCGGTCCCCGGCCGAGCGCAGGCGGCGGCACACCTCGAGCCCGTCGATCCCGGGCATCATCACGTCGAGCACGATCGCGTCGGCCGGGCGCTCGGCCAGACGGTCGAGCGCCTCGCGCCCGTCGGCAGCCAGCTCCACGTCATAGTTCTCCAGGCGCAGCGCACGCTCGAGGGCGCGGCGCACCGCCGGTTCATCGTCGACAACGAGCACGGAGGGCATGTGCGTCAAGAATCGTAGACCCGCCGAAGCGCAGGTGAAGAGCTTGCCCCGCCCGCGCCTCCGTCGTCTGCGCGGGGCCGCGCCCGAGCTCAGGGCAGGGACTTCAGCGCGCCGGCGTGGAAGACCAGCGCCCCACCGGCGGTCTCCACGGCCAGCTCGAGCACCTCAGCGAGGACCAGCCAGTGATCGCCAGCTTCGATCGTCTCGTGGATGCGACAGTCGATCCACGCCGCGACCCCCTCGAGCAGGGGGCAGCCGGTGGCCGGCGCGGGCCGCCAGCTCACCCCGGCGAACTTGTCCGCGCCCGAGCGCGCGAAGCCACGGGCCAGTTCGCTCTGGCTGTCGTGCAGGACGTTGGCGCAGAACACGCCGGACTCCTGCAGGGCCGGCCAAGAGCTCGAGGTCTTGGCCGGACACACCGCGACGAGCGGCGGATCGAGTGAGACCGACATGAAGGAGCCGACGACCAGGCCGCGCGGCTGCTGCTGCGTGCCTCCCGTGACGATGACCACGCCGGTGGGCAGGGCACCCAGCACGCTGCGGAAGTGCGCCTCGTCCGGCAGCGTCCCGGCCATCGTCCGAGCCTACTCCGCGGCCCCGAGGCGCACGAGCAGCGGCGCGTGATCCGAGGGCTTGGTGCCCTTGCGGAAGGTGCGATCGATGCCACAGGCCTCCAGGCGGCCGGCCAGCCCGCGGGAGACCAGGGCCAGGTCGATGCGCAGGCCCAGGCCCTTGTGGAAGTGCCCGGAGCGGTAGTCCCACCAGGTGAACTGAGGCGTGTCGGGATGCAGCGCCCGGTAGGCATCGAGCAGGTCGCCCGCGCTCTCGATCGCGGCCAGGCGGCCGCGCTCCTCGTTGGTGACATGGGTCGACTGGCTGAACAGCGCCGGGTCATAGACGTCGGCGTCGGTCGGGGCGATGTTCATGTCCCCGGCGATGATGATCCCGGCATATCCCCCCGCACTCGGGCTCTCGAGCGTCGGTGCGGGACCGGCCAGGGCGCGGGCGCGCCGGGCGGCCGCGTCGAGGAACTGCAGCTTGCGGGGGAACTCGGGGGAGTCGAGGCTGCGGCCGTTGGGCACGTAGGTGGAGGCGACGCGCAGGCCGGCGACCGTCGCCTCGATCCAGCGCGCCTCCTCGACGGCGGCCTCCCCGGGCAGACCGAGGGACACCTCCTGGAAGGGTGATGCTCCACCGGCGGCCAGGTCACAGCGGGCGAGCAGCGCCACCCCCGCCCACTGCCCGGCGGAATGGTGGACGGCGGCGTACCCGGCCTCGGCCAGCGGGGCATCAGGGAACTGGTCCTCGCCGCACTTGGTCTCCTGCAGGCAGACCACGTCGGGGCGGTGCTGCTCGAGCAGTTCCAGCACGCGGGGAAGCCGGGCGCGCAGCGAGTTGACGTTCCAGGTGACCACCAGCACGGCCGTCGAGCATACGATCCTCCGGGATGCCCGACCGCCCCGGACCGCCCGACCGCCCCGGACCGCCCGACCGCTCGACAGCCCCGGCGCACGTCGCGCCGATGCTCGCGCGCACCGGGCCGATGCCCGCACACCTGGCGGCCTGGGCCTTTGAGATCAAGTGGGACGGCCTGCGGGCCGTCGCCCACGTCACTCCGGAGCGGGTGCGCCTCGAGTCGCGCAACCTGCGGGACATCACCGGAGCCTACCCCGAGCTCGCCCGGCCCCCGGCCGCTCTGGCCGGCCACAGCGAGGCGGTGCTCGACGGCGAGATCGTCGCCTTCGACGCCTCCGGGCGGCCGTCGTTCGGCGGTCTCCAGCAGCGGATGCACGTGCGGGCGCCGACGCCCGAACTGCGGCGTGCGGTGCCCGTCGCCTACATCGTCTTCGACCTGCTGCACCTCGACGGCGAGGATCTCATGGGTCTCGCGCTCGTCGAGCGGCGGGCCCGTCTGGAGGCGCTCGCGCTCACCCAGGGGCCCTGGCAGGTGCCCGCGATCCATCCGGGCGAGGGTCCCGCCCTGCTCGAGGCGACCCGCCGGCGTGGTCTGGAGGGGATCGTCGCCAAGCGCCTGGACTCCCCCTACCGTCCCGGTACGCGCAACGGCCAGTGGTTGAAGTTCAAGCACACGCTGTCTGAGGAGCTCGTCATCGGCGGGTGGCTGCCGGGTCAGGGGCGCCGCGCCGAGCGGATCGGCGCTCTGCTCATGGGCCACCCCGCGCCGGACGGCGACGGCCTGATGTTCGACGGTCGCGTCGGCACGGGCTTCTCGGAGGCGACGCTGCGCGAGTTGAGCCTGCGCCTCACTCCGCTTGTGGTGCCCGACTGCCCGTTCCAGCCGCGCCCGCGGCTGCCCGCCAACGCCGTCTGGGTCCGCCCCGAGCTGGTGGCCGAGATCACCTTTACCGAACGCACGCGGGAGGGGCGCATGCGCGCCCCGTCGTTCCGGGGCCTGCGCGAGGACAAGAGCGCGGACGAGGTTGTGCTCGAGCCGACGCCCGGGGAGGAGGTCTCGGCGGCGCCGACGCCGGGCGCCGCGGCGACGCCGAGGCCGGGGCAGGTCCCACAGACCGGCCCCGGCACCGACCACGTCGATCAGACCGGACCGCGCCTCGGCCGGGCCAGCGGGGCGATCACCCACGCGGGACGGCGCGTGAACCTCACCAACCACGACAAGGTCCTCTATCCCGAGAGCGGCTTCACCAAGGGCGAGCTGATCGACTACTACGCCCGGATCGCCCCGGCGGTGCTCCCGCACCTCCGCGGCCGCGCGCTCACGCTCAAGCGCTACCCCGACGGGGTCCAGGGTGCCTTCTTCTACGAGAAGAACGCCCCGCGGCACCGGCCCAGCTGGATTCCCACCGCGCGGATTGGGGACATCGATTTCATCCTCGCCGAGGAGCCCGCGACGCTCGTCTGGCTGGCCAATCTCGCTGACATCGAGCTGCACACCTCACTGTCCCTCGCCCGCAACCCCGGATCGCCCACGGTGCTCGCCTTCGACCTCGATCCCGGGCCGCCCGCCGGTCTGCTCGAGTGTGCCGAGGTGGCTCTGCTCATCCGCGGGCTCTTCACCCGGTTCGGGCTCAGCGCGTGCGTGAAGACGTCAGGGAACAAGGGGCTGCAGGTCTACGTTCCGCTCAACGACCCGGCGATCACCTACGCACAGACCAAACCGCTGGCCCGGCGCATCGCCGAGCTGCTGGAGGTGCGGCTGCCCAAGCGGATCGTTTCGGTGATGACCCGGGAGCGCCGGTCGGGCCGGGTCTTCGTCGACTGGAGCCAGAACGATGCTCACAAGACGACCGTCACCGTCTACTCGATGCGGGCCACCGCGACCCCGGCGATCTCCACTCCGCTGGACTGGTCCGAGCTCGAGGACGCGCTGGCCGCTGATGACCCGACGTGTCTGCGCTTCGGGCCCGAGGCGGTGCTCGCCCGCGTGGCGGCCCACGGGGACCTGTTCGCCCCCGTCCTCGAGCTCACCCAAACACTCGCGGCGCTGACCTGAGAACATCCGCGGGGCATGGATCAGATCGAACTGAGAAACCGTCTGCTCGTCGCCACGGGGATGTGGCGCGAGACGACCCGTGAACCGCTGCCCAAGATGGCCCCCGGCCGGCCCGAGGAGCAGATCGAGCAGTTCGAGCTCACGCTCGTGAACCGGCTCTGGGAGCTCGCCACGCCGGAGACGGCACGGGAGATCGCCGACCGCACCTGGGATCTCGTCCACGACCGCGATGACGCCGACGCGGTCAAGCAGCGGGTCGTGGAGTGCCATGAGGCACTCGCACGCATGACCCGGCTGGGTGACTGATCAGACCGTCGCGGCGCCGGCCGTGGCGGAGTCGCGGGTCAGTCCCGCGGCGGCGTAGGCGTCGGCCTCGTCCAGGGTCTCGGTCCTCAGCAGCGCGTCGACGAGGTCGTCGAGGTTGCTGCGCCGCGAGCGCAGGAGCTCGAGCACCTCGCGGTGAGCGGTGTCGACGATCCGGTGGACCTCCTGGTCGATGAGCCTCTGGGTCTCCTCGCTGGTCTCTGAGGCGCCGGGGAGGAGGAAGCCGCTGCTCTCGGAGGGGAGCACGGCGATCGGCCCGATGGCCTGGCTCATCCCCCAGCGACCGACCATGAAGCGGGCGATCCGCGTGAGCTGCTGGATGTCGGACTCCGCGCCCGTGGTGAGATCGCCGAAGACGACCTCCTCGGCGCAGCGGCCGCCGAGCATCACCCGGATCTGGGCGAGCAGGTGGCGTTCGTCGAGGTTGAAGCGGTCGGCGTCCGGGGCGGAGAAGGTGACCCCGAGGGCCTGGCCGCGGGGGATGATCGAGACCTTGCGGACCGGGTCGGCCCCTGCGGTGAGCATTCCGACGATCGCGTGGCCGGCCTCGTGGTAGGCGGTGCGGCGCTTGTCCTCGTCGCTCATCACGACCGAGCGGGCGGCGCCGAGCACGATCCGCTCGAGCGACCCGGTGAAATCCTGGCGCGTGACCTTGTCGTGTCCGGTCTTGGCGGCGAGCAGCGCGGCCTCGTTGACCAGGTTGGCCAGGTCGGCTCCCACCATGCCCGGGGTGGTCGAGGCGATCGCGCCCAGGTCGACGCCCTCGCCGAGGGGCACGCTGCGGGTGTGCACCCTGAGGATCGCCTCGCGCCCAACCTTGTCGGGCGGCTGGACGACGACGCGCCGGTCAAAGCGGCCCGGGCGCAGCAGCGCCTGGTCGAGGATCTCCGGGCGGTTGGTCGCGCCGAGCACGATCACGCCCGAGCGCGGGTCGAAGCCGTCCATCTCGGTGAGGATCTGGTTGAGGGTCTGCTCGCGCTCGTCGTGGCCGCCCGAGAGGTTGGGGCCGCCCGAGGAGCGGGAGCGCCCGATCGCATCGAGCTCGTCGATGAAGATGATCGCGGGTGCGGCCGCCTTGGCTTGGGCGAAGAGGTCACGCACGCGGGAGGCACCCACGCCGACGATCATCTCGACGAACTCCGAGGCGCTCATCTGGAAGAACGGCACGCCGGCCTCACCGGCCACCGCGCGGGCGAGCAGGGTCTTGCCCGTGCCGGGAGGGCCGGACAGCAGGACACCCCGGGGGATCTTGGCCCCGAGCTTGAGGTACTTGTCGGGCTCCTTGAGGAAGTCGACGATCTCGTGCAGCTCCTCCTTGGCTTCGTCGATCCCGGCCACGTCGTTGAAGGTGACGTGCTGGTCGGCGCCCTCGACCCGGCGGGCCCGGGAGCGGCCGAAAGACATCAGGCCGCCGGCTCCGCCGGATCCGGCCGCGCGGCGCATGAAGAAGACGAACAGCAGCACCAGCAGCAGCGTTGGACCGAAGCCGAAGACCAACGACTCCAAGAAGGACGGCCCCGCGTTGGGGTTCTGGGCGTTGATCTGGACGCCCTTGGCGGTGAGCAGGCGATACAGGGAGTTGGGCCCGGAGTTCGGCGCGAAGCTCGGCTCCTGGGTGGAGAAGTAGACCGTGGGCTGGCTCGGCTGCCCGTTGACGTTGAAGCTTTGCGGGGCGGTGAAGGTGCCCTGGATAGCCCCGCTGTTCGCGGTG
>DASSZV010000076.1:0-13050 GCA_035702765.1 Solirubrobacteraceae bacterium | reverse complement strand
GTCCGGGCCCGCCCACAGCGGGCCCACCCGCGCCGGTCCGGGCCCGCCCACAGCGGGCCCACCCAGCCTGACCCGCCATACTCAAGAGCGAGATGCGCGCGCGCCGAATTCCCACCTCGCTTCTGTCGGCCCTCGGACTGATCGCCGGCTTCGCCGTCGCCGTGGCCACCGGGTCCCGGCCCCTCGGTGGGGTCGTCCTCGCCCTCTTCGGTCTCAGCTGCATCTGGGTGTGGCTCCAGCGCGACGACGTTCGCACCGCGGTGACTCTCACCGGCGTGGGCCTGTTCGCCTTTGCCGTCTCCCACGTGCTTGGGCTGCTCATCGGGGCCTGGCCCTCGGTGTTCCTCGTCGCCGCGGCAACCGCCTGGGTCTGCTGGCGCCGGTCCGACGCCCGCTGGCTCGGTCGCGGCACCCCCGCCGGCGCGAAGCTATTTGGCTGAGCGCGGCGCGCCGGCGAAGTAGATCGCGCCGTCCACCACACGGCGTGCGCCCAGCGGCTCGGGCAGCTCGACAACGACCGGGGTCTCCCAACGGCGGGTTCCCGCCTGCCACCCCTCCAGCGGCGTGATGAAGCAGCGCAGGAGGACCTCCTCGTCGTCGAGGTAGAGGTCAGGCGCCTGAAAGCGGCCGAAGGCGAGCCGACCACCCGCCCGGGTCTGTTCGGTGACGAGCAGACGCAACCGGCGATCCCCCGGTGCCGGCAGGGTCTCCGGATCGACGCGGAAGGAGGAGGCGCGCACGCCCGCCCGCGACGCGCGCAGCTGGCGGGCCGGGCTCACCGCGGTGATCGCCCAGCGCTGGCCGCGCTCGCGCTTGACCCCGACGGTGAGCAGGCGAGGCGGGACGCCCTTGCCGAAGATCCGCCGCTCGGGGGTGGCCGCCAGCTCACGCCAGCCGACCAGCAGTGCGCTGAGCTCCTCCGCGCTGCGGGTCTCGCGACGCCAGGGCATGCGCACCTGGGGACCCTCGGCGGCGTAGTCGATCTGCTGGATGAGCATCATCACCGCCGGGTCCTCCGGGTCCAGTGCGGGTGCCTCGGCGACCAGCGCCGCGGGAGGAAAGCCCAGTCCGCTGCCGTCGGAGATCTCGTCGGGCAGGCGCTCGGTCGGCAGGGGGATGATCGTGTCGGCCCGCGCCCACTCCTTCGCCGACGGGGGCTTGAGTGGGGTCTGGGGCGCCTCAGCCATGGTCACGCTCGATCTTCAGGGCGAGCAGGGCCGTGCATCCGAGCACCCCACGAGCCTCGCGGGTCTCGGCGCCGACCACCTCAAAGCCGCTGCGCGCCAGCAGGTCCTGGAGGGCCGAGGCTGACCGGCCGCGCACGTGGCCGGGATCCCGGTCCCGGAGGTCCCGCTCCTGGACGGCGGCTTCCGCGGCATGCTCGGAGAGGATCGGTTCGGCGACGCCCAGCCAGCCGCGCGGTTGCAGGACCCGGCGGATCTCCCCGAGCAGGGCGGTCGGGTCCTCGCGGCGATGGATCTGTCCGGCGCACAGCACGCTGGTGAAGGAGGCCTCGAGGAACGGCAGCGCGTGGGGATCGCCGGTCATGGCCAGGATGTTGCCGGATCCGGCGGCCGTCGTGTGCGCGCGGGCCTCGTCCAGGCGAGCGGGGTCGGAAACCAGGAGGATCACCTGGTGCACCTCGGGCGCGAGCGCGAGGCCGCCGCCCGCCTCGGGGCTGAGGTCGAGCACGACGTCGCGACGGCCACGGGGTACCTGGAGGAAGCGCCAGTCGGCGTCCGGGGCCCGGCCGGGCTCGATCATGACGCGGGCCTTGGGGCCCGCGCTCGCGGCGGGGGAGGGCTCCTCCGGCGAGACGGCGAGACGGCAGGAGGGCGTCGGGCCGTCATCAGAAGCCGCACAGCTTCGCGGTGAGCAGGGTGACCGTCGTCCCGGGGACCAGACGCGCCCCGGGGCCCGGTTCGCTGGAGCAGACCTGGTCGGAGGTCGGCAGCAGGAACCCGAAGGGGTCCGCGGCTCCACGGAGCTTCACCGAGAGTCCGAGTGCGCGCAGGGCATGGCTGGCCTGGGAAGGACTCTCCCCGCCCAGGTTCGGAACCGTCACCAGGAGGAAGCGAACGACCGACAGCGCCGTGACCGCGCCGACGGATCGGGGCGCGGAGGCCTCGACGTCGATGAGGTTGGTGCCCACGCCGAGGGCCACCCGGGCGCTGAAGCTCCCGTCCGCCTGCACCGGCACGGAGCGGCCGAGCACGAGCACGGTCGCCCGCACGGGATGGACGCGACCGCTCACGGTCACGGTGACGGCGGACGTGCGTGTCCCGTCGGCCGGGTTGCTGAGCTGCAGACTCACCGCCGGTCCGGGACGCGGCGGCGGGCTGCCGCAGGCGGCCAGACCCCCGACGCTGAGGGCCGCGAGGGCCGCGCGGGCGACCCAGGCCGGGATCGGGAGGCCGCGCCGGGACATCGGCGCAACGGTAGCGGTGCGCCAGAATGAGATCGTGACGCGACTGGCGGCGGGAGATGAGTTCGCGGGCTGTCGCATCGAGGCGGTGATCGGACGTGGGGGCATGGGCGTCATCTACCGCGGCACCGAGCTCAGCCTCCAGCGGCCCGTGGCCATCAAGGTCATCGCCGCGGAGCGGGCCGGGGATGCCGCGGCGCGCCGGCGCTTCGAGCGGGAGGCGCGTCTGATGGCCGCCATCGACCATCCCAACGTCATCCCCGTCTACGCCGCCGGGGAGCAGGCCGGGGACCTGTATCTCGTGATGCGCTACGTCGGCGGGATCGACCTGCAGCAACGCCTCAGCGAGGACGGGCCGATGGACCCGGCGGAGGCGGCGCGGGTGCTTGACGGGGTCGCCCGCGCGCTCGACGCCGCCCACGCCCGCGGGCTCGTGCACCGTGACATCAAGCCGGCCAACGTGCTGCTCTCCGACGACCACGTCTACCTCACCGACTTCGGCATCACCCGTCTGATCGAGGACGGGCAGTCGCGGACGACCGAGACGGGGGACTGGGTGGGCACGCTCGACTTCATGTCCCCCGAGCATCTGCGCGGCGAGGACACCGACGCCCGCTCGGATGTCTACTCGCTCGGCTGCCTGCTCTATGCCTGCCTCACCGGCGTGCCGCCGTTCAGTCGTGCGAGCACGGCGGCGACCATCTCCGGCCACCTCCACGACCGGCCCCCGGCGCCGTCCCAGACCCATCCCGGGCTGCCGCGCGCCTTCGACCAGATCGTCGGCCGGGCACTGGCCAAGATCCCGGCGCACCGCTACGCGACCGCCGGGGCGCTCGGTGAGGCCGCCCGCGAGGCGGCCGCGGGACGACCGTTGCGCTGGGGCCCCCGGCCGGTGCCGGCGCGGACCCGGGATGTCCCCGCGGCCGAGGCCGCAGCGGCCCCCGCCGCCGCGCCGGAGCCCGTGACGCGTCCGGCGGTCGGTGACGTGCGCGCCATGAGCGTCGGCGCTGCCGCCACGCGGCCCACTCGCGTGGCCGACCCCGACGCCCGGGTCACCCGCCGCGCCGACCCCGAACTGGTGCCGACCCTGCGGGTCTCAGCCGGGGCGGGCGCTCAGCGGAGCCGTCGTCGGCACTCTGCCGCGCTCGCCGGGGCCCTTGCGGCGCTCGCCGCGGCGGCGATCCTCGCCCTCGTCGTGCTCGCCTCGGGCCGTGCCCGCCCGCTGCGTCCCTTCTCGACCGCGCAGGTGAGCGCGGTGGTCCAGCGCTTCGCCGCGGCCTACAGCGCCCGGAACCTCCCGGCGCTGGCGAGCCTGCTTGCCCCCGGAGTGACCCGGATCGACCCGGCCAGCCAACAGCGGGGATCCGCCGCCGTGCTGGCCCAGTATCGCCGTCAGTTCCGCATGCGGCCGCTGCCCGCCGCCTACCGCCTGGGCGAGCTGGTCATCACCCCGGGCTGGGTGGGACGGGCCGCCGGCACCTACACCCTCACCCTGCGCGGCGGCAGCGCCCTGCACGGCCACGTCGTCTTCGCCCTCCAGCACGTCGGCGCCCGCGCGCTCATCGGCCTGATCGCCACCCAGCAGAACTCGGGTCCGGGCGCGACGCCGGGCGCGACCGCCGCGCGGAGCTGAGCGGCCCCCCTCAGGGGGCCGGCAGCGTCTGGGTGAGCTCGACCACCTGCTGGAAGGTCGGGCGGTTCTGGAACGGGAAGGGCGTGACGGGGATCGCCGAGACCTCCGTGGACTGGTCCTGGTCAAAGCAGCTCGGCTGGGGGTTGCTCGCGCAGATCCCGTACCCGTACAGCGACTGCGGGCTCACCGCCAGGGCGTCCCGGAGGGAGGCCCGCAGGTCGGTGCGACACGCGTTGAAGGAGCCGTCGCCGCAGAACAGCTTCGCGTAGGCACCGGGAACCCCGACGACGCGGCCGTGGTGACGGCGGGCGGCCAGGAGGTCCTCCATGTCCTTGTCCACATAGGAGAACCAGCCCTCGGCGAAGTCGGGCTCATTCGGCGCCGTGCCCGTGTACACGCTGCCGAAGTTGAGCATCCCCTTGAGGTCATCGAACACCGTCGTGCCCAGCCGCGGGAAGAACTCGGCCCGCAGCAGCCGGGGCCACCAGGCGTCCATCAGCTCGATCGCCGTGGTGTTCGCGTCCGTGCCGGACCGGGTGAGGTCCCAGCGGTGTCCGCCGGCGGCGTACCAGGCGTTCAGCTCGTTCACCGCTTGGGCGAGGGCCGGGTCGCTGGGCCGGCCGATCACCTGGCGCAGCAGCGGCCAGAGCTTGACGATGCGGATGTCCTCGGTGGCCGCGAGCTCCATCGACTGGACGAGCTGGGCGATGGTGACCTTGCCCCCATGGGCAAGGTCGTCGCGGATGTGCTGGGCGATCAGCTGCTGGCGAAACACCGCCCCGTAGCCGTACTGGTCGTCGGCGGCCGCCCAGCGGGGGGCCTGCTTGTTGTTCCAGGACACCTCGAAGGTGGGGTCAACGACCTGGGGATGAGCGGAGACTGGCAGGTCCTGTTCGGTGTTCAGGCTCGGATTGAAGTGGTTCCAGTCATAGGCGCCGGTGCCGAGGATCGGGAAGTCCGGAGAGGTCGCCCGCGACCGCACCGGGTAGGCGCCGGAGAGGAAGTAGGCGATGTGGCGGGCGTTCACATACGCCCAGTTGAAGGCGAAGTCGATGTGGGAGGCCGAGACCTTGAACGCCCGGGGCGTCTGCATGTCCGCCGGGGTGTTGAACTGCGAGAAACCCAGCGCGCTGTCGGCCTCGTGCATGTAGGTCGTGCGGGCCGTGACAAAGGCCACGGCGATCCGGTTCCCGTGGATGCAGTCGAGCGCCGGGACGTGCACCGCCCGGCAGGAGGCGACGCGCACGGTGCCGCGGGCGAACACGATCCCGTGCACGGTCCGGTAGGAGACGAGCGTCGCCGACCCCTTGGGCGTGTGGTCATCGAGGTTCGGGGTCCAGGAGTTCGTCCGCACGAGCTTGTCCATCGTCAGGCAGCGGCCGTGCCAGAGGTAGCTCGTGCTCTGGGCCGAGGGCCGGGCGCCGGAGGGGTCGCAGAGCACCTCGGCGAAGGTGTCGACGTTGTCGGAGGTGGCCGTCGTGGCCGACCACGCGTAGTCGTCGCCATGCCCGAGCTCGACGTACAGGTTCACCCCAGGGAAGGAGGCGCCGTCGGCGCTGATGCCCGGTCCGTGAAGATCCTCCTCCATGAGAATCTGGGGGGCGTAGTAGCCCACCTGGGGGCCCATCACCGCGATCGCGTGACCGTTCGCGGAGTGCGCGGCATTCACCAGCTCCCAGTTGGAGGCCAGTGCCTTCTGGCCGTAGAAGTTCGCCAGCAGCGCCGCGCCGATCGAGCCGTCGTGGGGGATGGTCACCGGCGCCGGGGTGTCGGTGAGGCCCAGCGGGCCCGGATGGGTCGCCGACGTGGCCGCGCCGGCGTGCAGCTGGGCGGCCGACAGCGCCAGCGCCGCCGGGTTCGCGTGACGGATCTGGGCGGTGTCCGGGTTGGTCTGGCCCGGGGAGACGTAGGAGACGCTGCCGGGTACGGGCATGGCCAGTCCCCGTGAGGCGAACGGTGAGCCCGTCTCGTAGGGGAAGGCCCGGGAGACCGTCGTGGGAGCCTGGGGGTCGTTGGCCTCGCGGAAGTTCGCCCACAGCGTGCGCCCGGTGCGGGCGCCGAAGCGCCGGGTGAACGCCTCCTCGGTGAGCGCCGAGTTCAGCTCGTTGCCGCCGCCCTTGCCGAAGATCGCGCCGATCAGTGACGCTTCGGCGACGACATCGGTGGCCTGCCAGGGCTGGGGCGTCTTGTCGATCGCCGTGTACTCGAAGGGCATCAGGGTCGGATCGGCGTGGATCTTGGCCACGTAGGCGTTGATCCCGTCGACGTAGCTGTTCACGTCCTGGACGAGCTGCTCCCCGGCGGATCCGTAGAGGAGGGGCGCGTCGTTGATCTGCTTCTGCAGGTCGGCTTGGGTGTAGGGAGCCACCGTCCACTGGGCCTGGTCCATCGCCTGGTCGCCGGCGGAGCCGCCGACGAAGCTCGACAGCTGCGCTTCTGCGGTGTGGCGGAGCACGTCCATGAGGAACAGTCGGTCCTCAGCCCCGGCGTAGCCGGCGCCGAACAGCACGTCGCCTCGTGTCGCGCCGTAGATGTGGGGGATGTCGTGGCTGTCGCGGATGATCGTCACCCCGGGGGCGGGGGACTCCACCCGGGTGATGTCGGCGCTCTGGACCCCGAAGGTCGCGTCCAGGAAGTAGTTGGGGATCTGCGCGTTGGTGAGGGTCGGCGCGGCGTAGAGCAGGTTCTCGTACAGCGGCAGCTGGTCAGCGGAGTTGGCCGGCCGCTGGCCCGTGGCCGTGTAGGTGAGGAACTGGGCCGCGGTGTCGGTGCCGTTCTCGCCCGGTGGCAGGACGTTGAAGAAGCCCGGCACGGTGCCCGCGCCGTAGGGCTGGACATAGGCGGGCAGGGCCGGTGCGGGTGCGGCACCGGCACTCGGCGCCGTGACGGCGGCGACGGTGACGGCCGTCACCGCGGCGGCCGTCACCGCGGCGCGACGAAGGGCTCTCCTCATGGCGGCGACTCTATGGGAACGGCTGCGGGCCCTGCGGCACTTGAGGCCCCGTGCCCGCACCCCTGCCCGCACCGGGGTCCCGGCGCCGGGGTCTCAGCGCCGGGGTTCGACCCGGATCGCCCGGGCCAGGGGCACCCCGAGCGCGAGCTCGCGCGGACCCACCCGCACCTGACAGGGACCCTCAAAGGGCTGGCGGGCCACCAGCTGGAGCTCGTCGCCGATGCTGATCTCCAGTTCGGTGAGGTAGCGCAGCATCGCCGGATCGGCGTCCGAGACCCGGACGATGATCGCCCGGTCGCCCGGGGCGAGGTCCGCGAGCGTCGGCAGGGCCCGCTCGTCGACCTCGAGCCGGCGGTTGGGGATCGGGTCCCCGTGGGGATCGGCCAGCGGGTCCCCGAGCTTGGCCGCGATCAGCTCGATGAGCTCGTTCGAGGCCGCGTGCTCGAGCGCGTCGGCGTAGCGGTGGACGTCCTCCCAGGGGATGTCGAGGCTGCGGGCGAGGAACAGCTCCAGCAGCCGGTGGCGACGGATGACGCCCAGGGCGAGCTGGCGTCCCTCAGCGGTGAGGCGCACCCCTCGGTAGGGGACGTGCTCGGCGTAGCCGGCGGCGTCCATGCGCTTGAGCATCGTCGAGACCGAGCCGGCGGTGAGCCCGAGCCGTTCGGCGATCTGGCTCGTCGACGCGGTCTGATCGACCTCCGGGGTGAGGGCGTAGATCGCCTTGGCGTAGTCCTCCACGGGCGCCGAGACGGGATGGGCGAGGTGGGCCGTCGGCATGGGCACCGATTCTACGCTCCACCTCACAGCACGTAAAAGGTAGATTTTGAGTGTGTGAACTTTGCCGCTAGTCTATGTGATGTGAGTGAGCTTCTCGATCCGGAGATGAACGCGGACGGGGGGGCCGCCGCGGCGCTGGGCGGACTGACGCTCTCCCCCGAGGATCTCGCCCGCTCCCGGGACCGCTCACGCGTGGACCGGGCGCGCAGTGGGCGGCGCCACTTCCTGCTCGTCTGGCTGCTCGTCGGCCCGGGGATCCTCGCCATGCTCGGCGAGAACGACGGGCCAAGCATGATCTCCTATGCCGCGACGGGGGCGACGTACCGGTTCGGCTTCTTCCTCCCCTTCATCCTCGTCACCTTCCTCATGGCGATGGTCGTCCAGGAGATGTGCATGCGGGTGGGGGCGGTCACCCACCGCGGCTACGGTGAGCTCATCTTCCAGCGCTACGGCAAGGTGTGGGGCTGGCTGGCCGCCGGTGATCTGCTCTTCACCAACGTGGTCACCCTCGTGGCCGAGTTCGTGGCCATCCGCGTGGGTCTCGCCTACTTCGGCCTCGGCTCGGGGGTCGCTGCGGGCCTGGGCATGCTGCTGGTGCTCTTCACGCTCAGCGGGGGCCGCTACTGGCGCTGGGAGCGCATCGTGCTCGGCTTGGCCGCCTTCAACGGCCTGTTCCTGCTCGCGGCGATCCTCACCAAGCCCCATTGGGGCTCGGTCGGGCATGCCCTGGCGAGCTTCGGACCCTTCCCCGGCGGGTCGCTCAACACGATCCTGCTGCTGATCGCCTCGACCATCGGGGCGACGGTGACGCCGTGGATGGTCTTCTTCCAGCAGAGCGCCTCCGCCGACAAGGGCCTCACCCCGCGCGACCTCCGGTACGGGCGGATCGACACCGTGCTCGGCGGCATCCTCGCCGCGCTCTTCGGGTGCGGCGCGCTCATCGCGGGGGCGGCGCTGTCGCCGCACGGGGGGGCGTCGGTGCAGGGGCTCGCCGGCGCGGGCTTTCCCGCGGCGCTGCAGCACTCCTCGGGTGGCCTGGTGGCCACCCTCTTCGCGCTCGGGCTGATCGAGGCCGGGGCGGTCGCGGTGCTGACGATCTCGGCGAGCACCGGCTACGCCTTCGGAGAGGCGGTCGGCAAGGCCTCGAGCTTCAATGCCTCCTTCCGCAGCGCCCTCACCTTCTACGCGGTGAACGTCGTGGTGGCCGGCCTGGCCGCGGCGGTCATCCTGATCCCGGGTGCGCCGCTGCTGAAGATCGCCCTCAACGCCAACGTGCTCGCCACGGTGCTGCTGCCGGTGACGCTCGTGTTCATGGTCCTGCTGGCCAACGACCGCCTGCTCATGGGTCGCTGGGCCAACGGTCGGCTCATCAACGTCGCCGTGATCGTGATCGTCATCTTCGTCTCCCTGGCCGGGTCGGCCTACGGGATCGACTCCTTCCTCCAGACCGTCCACCTCATCCGGGGAGGCTGAGCGCCGTGTCGGAGTGGCTGTTGCCGGAGCCCCGCGAGGATGAGGAGGTCGTCATGTTCCTCGAGCGTGACCAGCTCAGCGCGGGCCGGCGGGTGCGCCTCCCCCGGGCGCGGCTGGGTCGCGGGGGTCATGTGCTGCTGTGGGTGCTGCGCCTCTTCACGCTCGTCGTCGGCGCGATGGTCGTCTACACCTTCGTTGCGCAGCTCGGCTGAGCCCGACGCCCGACGCCCGACGCCCCCGGCTCAGCGCGCCGCGGTGGCCGCCGCCCAGACGCGGCCGACCAGGTACCAGCCCGCGCTGATCAGGCCGACGTAGAAACCCACCGGCCACCCTGACGCATACGCGGCGGCGATGGCGATCCACACGGTGGCCAGCGCGAGGATGACCGACAGCATCAGCGCGCGCAGGGGCCGGTCGGTGAAGGCGCGGGCTCCGGCGGCGGGCCCGATGAGCAGGCTGAAGATGAGCGTCGTCCCGACCACCGGCACGGTCAGCGTCGTGGCGAGCGCGACGAGCAGGCCGAAGAGCAAATCGCTGCCGGCCCGCCCCCGCCGCGCGGCGCCACTCTCTCCGAGGACGGCGGCGAGCAGCAGTGGGCGATACAGCAGCGCCACGGCGAGCAGGGACACGGCGCACAGCAGGGCTGTCGGCCACAGCTGGCTCACCGACACCCCGAGGATCTCCCCGAAGAGCAGCCCGTAGACGGCTGGCGCATAGGCGTTGCCCCAGGAGAGGAACAGCGCCCCGAGCCCGAGCAGGAACACGAGGGTGAGCGCGGTGGCCACGTCCCGGCGGCCGCGGCGTCCGAGCAGCCCCACGGACACCGCTGCGCCGAGAGAGGCGACCCCGAGGCCGAAGAGCACGTTGATGCCGAGCAGGCTCGCCGCGGCGGCGCCGGCGAAGGACCCGTTGGGGATCGCATGGGCGAGGAACGCCGAGCCGCGCAGGACGACGAAGAAGCCGACCGCCCCGCCGACGAGGGCCACGAGCGTGCCGGCAATCCAGGCGTCGACCATGAACGGGGCGAACATCAGGCGCGTTCCCCCCGCGCCGCCCAGGCGCTCGCGGCCAGATAGGCGCCGAGGATCAACGCGACGATGAAGAAGGACGCGGGCCAGCCGTGGTGCAGCGGCGGCCAGGCGTAGGAGTCATAGGCGAGCACCAAACCGAGCCAGACGGCGGCGACCCCGATGGCGCCGGCCAGGGCGATGGCCCGGCCGGGCCGGGCCGACAGCTTCAACGCGGTGGCGGCGGGACCCACCATCAGTGCGGTGGAGAGGATCGTGCCGACGCTGAGCGCGGCCAGGGCCACGGCGATGACCAGCGCGAGCAGGTACGCGAGGCCCAGGCGCCCGACCCGCAGACCGCGGGCGGCGGCCAGCTCCGGGCTCGCGGAGGCAAGCAGCAGCGGGCGGTAGAGCACGAGCAGTCCCGTGCCGGCGAGCGCGCCGAGGCCGAGCACGGCGGGCAGGTCGCCAGAGCGCAGGGCGAAGATCGAGCCGAAGAGGATCGTCACCGTGGCGGCGCCGGTCCCCCGCTGGGTCGTGCCCAGATAGAGGAACAGCGCCGACAGACCGAAGCCCGCCCCGAGCACGATGCCGGTGGCCAGCTCGCGGGAACGGGCGCGCCGGGCGCCGATGAGCTCCATCGCCGCGGCGGCGACGACGCCGGCCAGGGCGAAGCCGCCGAGCGTGGGCAGGCCGGCCAGGTAAGCTGAGGCTCCGCCGGCACTGCCGGCATCGGCGAGCCCCTCGGCGGCGAAGGCCTGTCCGCGGATGACCGTGAAGACCCCGACCGCGCCGGCCACGACGGCGACGACCGCCCCGACGGCCGCGGCCAGGGCGACCGCCGGACTGGCGAAGAACCCGGGGGCGATGATCGCGCCGACGCTGAGCATCAGGAGAGGATCGCCTCCCCCTCACCGGCGACGACGATCGTCCGGCCGTTCACCTCGAGGACGTCGACATGGTGGCCGTAGAGGGCGCTCAGCACGTCCTCGCGGATGACCTCCTCGGTGCTTCCGGAGACCGCCCGGCCCTCGGCGAGGTACACCACCCGGTCCAGGGCGGGGAGCAGCTGGTTGAGCTCGTGGGCGGAGATGAGCACCCCGACGCCGTGCGCGGCGGCGAGGGTGGAGAGCAGCGCGACCGTCTGCTTGGCTGCGGAGAGGTCGAGGTTGGCCAGCGGCTCGTCAGCCAGCAGCAGCGCGGGCTCGGCGATCAACGCATGGGCGATGAGGATGCGCTGCTGCTGACCGCCGGAGAGCCGGCCCACACGCGTGTCGGCGAAGTCCTCGGCACCGACCGCGGCCAGCGCGGTCTGGACCCGCTCCCGGCGCTCGCGCCGCCGCAGCGGCACGCCGATGCGGTGCCCGTCCAGGCCGAGGCCGACGAGGTCGCGGCCGCGCAGCGGCAGGTCGGCGTCGAGCAGGAACTTCTGGGGCACGTAGCCGACCCGGCCGCGGCGCTGCACCTGGCCGCTGCTGAGCGCCTGTTGCCCGAGGATCGCCCGGAACAGCGTCGTCTTGCCCGCCCCGTTGGCGCCGATCAGCCCGGCCACCTCACCGGGCTCGAGGCGGAAGGAGACGCCGTCCAGCACGGTTCGGCCGCCCAGGCGCACCGTTGCGGCCTGAAGCTCCAGAACGCTCATGTCGGCCCGCTCCCGGATGCGCGCACGGCGCGGCTGAGGGCGCTGACGGTGCCCTCCATCCAGGCCTGATAGGACAGCCCCGGCGGCTGGATCTCGTCGACCCCGACCACGGGGATCCCGTGCGCGCGGGCAAGGGCGAGGAAGCTCTGGGTGAGGCTGTCGCTCACCTGCCGGTTGTAGACGAACACCCGCACGTGGCGGTGACTGAGCAGGCCGTCCTCGACGCTCACCGCTTGAGGGGCCGGGTCGGTCCCGTTCATGACGTCGGCTTGGAAGGCGAACGGCGTGGCGTTCACCAGCCCGAGGGCGCTGAGCAGCGCGTCGGCCACCGGCTCGGTCGTCGCCACCACGACGCCGTGATGCCGGGCGCGGAAGGCGGCGATCTGGGCCCACCAGGGCCGCAGCGACGCGGTGAAGCGCGCGAGGTTGGCCCGGAAGCGGTCACGGTGACGGCGCAGCAGCCGCTCCAGCGCGGCGGCCACGGCCGTGGCGACGCGCGGCATGGTCGCCGGCGCGTACCAGAGGTGGGGGTTGGCGGTGCTGTCGGGCAGGCCCAGCAGGTGCTGGACGTCGACGACGACGCGGCCGGGCTGGGGGGTCGCCGCCTCGACGCGGGAGATGAAGCTGTCATAGCCCAGGCCGTTCTGGACCACGAGCTTGGCCTCCGCGACGGTCGCGGCGACCGACGGGCTCGCCTCAAAGCCGTGGGGGTCGCTGTTGGGGTTGGCGAGGATCGCCGCCACCTTCACGTAGGGGCGCCCGAGTTGGGCGATGACGTCGGCGTACTGGCTCTCGGCGCCCACGGCGACGATCTGGCCGGGGCCCGGGGTGGGTCGCTGGATGCCGCAGGCGGCGAGACCCAGGATTGGGAGGAGCGCGACCAGCGCGGCGACCCGTCGCGTGACCCGGCGGCCGGTTGGCCGCGCGCCGGAGCGAGCGTCCCACGGCAGGCCGGAACGGGCGCCCGGCAGCGGTCCGGAGTGGGCGTCCGCCGGCGGTTCGGAGCGGGCGTCCGCCGGCGCTCCGGAGCGGGCGTCCGCCGGCGGCCCGGAGTGGGCGTCCGCCGGGGCGCCGATCAGCCGGGGCGACGGGGCCGGCAGGGCCGGCAGGGCCGGCGGCGGGAATGTTTGGGCTGACTCG
>DASSZV010000061.1:0-7470 GCA_035702765.1 Solirubrobacteraceae bacterium | reverse complement strand
GGCACGCCGCGGCGGCGGCGCTGGAGCATCTGGGCTCCCACGAGCAAGACGGGAGGCTGACCACGTGGGCGGCGTGAGGCTCACGGTGCTCGCGCCGATGGCCATCGAGGCGGCCGCGCTGCGACGCGCGGGGATGCCCGTGAGCACCGTCGGCATGGGTCCTGCCAGCGCCCGCCGCGGCACCCGCGCCCTCGGGGTGCTGCCCGGGCCGGTGCTCGTCGCGGGGCTGGCCGGCGCGCTGGCCGCCGACCTCCAGGTCGGCGACGTCGTCCTGGCCAGTGAGATTCGCGCCCCGGACGGGAAGGTGTACCGCTGTGCCGATCCGACGCTCCTGGTCACCCTGCTGCGCGAGGCCGGTCTGCGCGTGCACGTCGGCCCGGTGGCGTGCGCCCGCCGCGTCGTCCGGGGCGGGGCGCGGCGTGAGCTCGCGCGCACCACGGCCCTGTGTGTCGACATGGAATCGGCGTGGCTCGCCGAGGTCGCCGGCCGCCGGCCCCTCACGGTGATGCGAGTCATCCTCGACACCGGGGAGCGGGAGCTGCACCGCCCGCTCACCACGCTCGCGGGTCTCGCCCGGGCGCTGGGCGTCCTCACCCGGGCGGCGGCCTGTCTGGCGCGCTGGAGTGCGCTGCTGGGCGACCGCGAGGTACTGCTGGCCGCCCCGCGGGCCTCCTGCGCCGGCGTCGACCGCGCCGTGGAGGTCGTCGAGCGGGTGCTCTGCGAGCGCGGCGCCCCCGTCTACGTGCGCCGGCAGATCGTCCACAACGCCCACGTCGTCGGCTCGCTCGAGCGCCGCGGCGCGATCTTCGTCGAGGAGCTCGCGGAGGTGCCCCCGGGCGCCACGGTCATCTTCTCCGCTCACGGGGTCTCACCGGCTGTCCGAGCCGAGGCCGCTGCCCGCGGCCTCGAGGTGATCGACGCAACCTGCCCGCTGGTGGCCAAGGTGCACGCTGAGGCCCGGCGCTTCGCCGCCGGTGGGTTCGAGATCGTCCTCATCGGCCATGCCGGCCACGACGAGGTCGAGGGGACCCTCGGTGAGGCGCCCGACCAGATGCGGCTGCTGGCCAGCGCGGAGGAGGTGACCCAGCTCGAGGTCGCCGACCCCGAGCGGGTCGCCTACCTCACCCAGACGACACTCGCCATCGACGAGACGGCCACGGTCGTCGAGGCCCTGCGCGAGCGCTTCCCTTCCGTCTCGGGTCCCGCCTCCAGCGACATCTGCTACGCGACCCAGAACCGTCAGGACGCCGTGCGCGCACTGGCCGCCGAGTGCGACCTCGTCCTCGTCGTCGGCTCGCGCAACTCCTCCAACTCCTGCCGTCTTGTCGAGGTCGCCCGGCGGGCCGGCGTGACGGCCGAGCTGATCGAGAACGCCTCCGAGCTCGATCCCCGCCAGCTCTCCGGGGCCCGGCGGATCGGGCTCAGCGCCGGGGCCTCCGCGCCCGAGCACCTCGTCCAGGGCGTCATCTCGGCGCTGGCGGGACTCGGTGAGCTGAGCGTCAGCGAGCGACGCGTCGCCCGCGAGGACATCCACTTCAAACTGCCCCCCCAAGTCCGATCCCCCGAGGTGATCCCATGCCCGTCCCCCTGAGACAGACCCTGAGGATGGCCGCCTACCTCACCGAGCAGAAGCTGCGTCGGCGCGAGAAGTTCCCGCTCATCATGGAGCTCGAGCCTCTGTTCCAGTGCAACCTCGCCTGTGAGGGCTGCGGCAAGATCCAACATCCAGACCCGGTCCTGCGCCAGCGCATGCCGGTGGCCCAGGCCGTCGCCGCCGTTGAGGAGTGCGGGGCCCCGATGGTGTCCATCGCCGGCGGCGAGCCGCTGATCCACCCGGAGATCGACACGATCGTCTCCGAGCTCGTCGCCCGCAAGAAGTTCGTCTACCTGTGCACCAACGCGCTGCTGCTGGAGAAGAAGCTCGATCTCTTCACCCCGTCGCCCTACTTCTCATGGGCGGTCCACATCGACGGGCTCGCCGAGCGCCACGACGCGTCGGTGTCGCGTGAGGGGGTCTTCGAGAAGGCCGTGGCGGCGATTCGGGCGGCCAAGGCGGCCGGTTTCCGGGTCACCACCAACACGACGTTCTTCACCCACGACTCCCCGGAGACAGTCCGGTCGGTGCTCGACTTCCTCAACGACGAGCTCGAGGTCGACCAGATGATGATCTCACCGGCCTACGCCTACGAGAAGGCGCCCGACCAGGAGCACTTCCTCGGCGTCCAACAGACTCGCGAACTGTTTTCTGAGGCCTTCGCCGGCGGGCGGCGCAAGCGCTGGCGGCTCAACCATTCACCGCTGTTCCTCGACTTCCTCGAGGGCAAGGTCGACTACGAGTGCACGCCCTGGGGCATTCCCAGCTACTCACTGTTTGGGTGGCAGAAGCCGTGCTATCTCATGGCCGACGGTTACACCAAGACCTACCGTGAGTTGCTGGAGACCACCGACTGGGACGCCTACGGGCGCGGCAAGGACCCCCGCTGTGCCAACTGCATGGCCCACTGCGGCTATGAGCCCACGGCGGTGATGGCCACGACCACCTCGATCAAGCAGTCGCTGCGCGCCATGGTGCAGGCCTGAGCCGGACCGGTCCGGGTGCGCGTTCTCGTCGTCGAGGACGAGCCGAAGCTGGCGTCGCTGCTGTCGGAGGGCCTGCGCCGCCAGGGGATGGCCGTCGACATCGCCGGGGACGGCCCCGGCGCGCTGGTCGCGGCCACCGCGACCCGGTATGACTGCATCGTGCTCGACGTGATGCTGCCGGGGATCGACGGCTTCGAGGTCTGCCGTCGCCTGCGCGCCCAGTCGGTGTGGTCCCCGATGCTCATGCTCACCGCCCGGGACGAGATCGAGGATCGCGTCCGCGGCCTTGACAGCGGGGCCGACGACTACCTCGTCAAGCCCTTCTCCAGCGAGGAGCTGCTCGCGCGCATCCGTGCGCTCGTCCGACGGGGCGGTCCGCCGCGTCCCACGCGGCTCGTCGTCGGTCAGGTGACCCTCGACCCGGCGAGCCGCGAGGTGTGGCGCAACGGAGAGCCGCTGGGCCTCACCGCGCGGGAGTTCGCGCTGCTGGAGACGTTCATGCGCCGGCCCGGCGAGGTGCTCAGCCGCTACGAACTGCTGGAGCACGTCTGGGACGGCGCATACGAGAATCGCTCGAACGTGATCGAGGTCTACGTTGGCTACCTCCGGGACAAGCTCGGTCGTGAGGCGATCGAGACCGTCCGCGGCGCGGGCTACCGACTCACGCCATGAGCGCAGCGCTGCCCGAGACCCTGGATCGCCGGTGGCAGAAGGTGCCCTTCCGCGCCCGCCTCACGCTCGGCTTCGCCGGGGCGATGGTCATCCTCTTCGGGGGGCTGGCGCTGCTCTTGCACGTGCTCGTCGAACACAGCCTCGATCAGCAGATCGACCGCTCCCTGCAGACGCGGGCGGTGGACATCGGCACTCTGGTGGACGGCCGTCGGGTCAGGGACGGGCTCCCCTCGCTGCCCGACTCCGGGGGCACCTTCGCCCAGATCCTCGAGCCGCATGGCGGCCGTGTGGTCGCCGAGACCAGCGGTCATGAGCGCCCGCTGGTATCCGTCGCACAGGTGCGCAGCGCGCTCATCCAGCCACGGCTGATCAACCAGAGATCCGCCCGGCTGCGGCTCAGTCCCGTCAACACCCGACCTCGCACCGTGCTCATCGTCGGCTCGTCCCTGGACCAGCGCGCCCATACGCTCACGATCCTCTCGGACCTGCTGTTCGTCGGCGGGCCCGCGCTGCTGTTGCTCACCTGCCTGGCCGGCTACATCCTCGCGGCACGTGCCCTGGCGCCGGTGGAGAAGATGAGCGCGCAGGCCGCGCGGATCTCGGGGGCCCCGGGCGGCAAGCGCCTGCCCATCCCCCAGGCCCACGATGAGATCCGGCGCCTGGGCGACACACTCAATGACCTGCTCACCCGGGTCGAGGAGGCGCTGGCCCGCGAGCGCTCCTTCGTCGCCGACGCCAGCCACGAGCTGCGCACCCCGCTGGCGGTTCTCAAGCTCGAGCTCGAGTTCGCCCTGAGGGCGGGCGCGAACCCCGCCGAGCTCCAGGGACGGGTCCGCTCAGCCGCCGAGGAGGTGGACCGCCTCACCAAGATCGCCGAGGACCTGCTGTTCATCGCGCGGGTAGACGGGGGCCGCCTCCCCCTGGAGCGTCATCCCGCCTCGGTCGAGGAGCTGCTCGATGCCGTCGTCGAGCGCTTCGACACCCCGGCACGCCTGCTGGGGCGCCGGCTCGTTCGGGAGGGCGCCGGCACGCGGGCCCACGTGAGCGTCGATGTGAGCTGGATCACCCAGGCGCTCGGCAATCTCGTCTCCAACGCGCTGCGATACGGTGACGGTGCCGTGAACGTGGCCGTGCTGGAACGAGGATCCGAGGTGGAACTGCACGTGTGCGACCACGGTCCCGGATTCGACCAGGCGTTCCTGAGCTGCGCGTTCGAGCGCTTCGCCCGCGCGGACCCAGCCCGCGCCGGAGTGGGTGCCGGTCTGGGTCTGTCGATCGTCCGCGCCGTCGCCGAAGCCCACGGTGGGTCAGCCGGCGCGAGGAACCGGGCCGGCGGCGGTGCCGACGTGTGGATCAGCCTTCCGCGGCTCCGTGAGGGAACCGCTGCAGGGGCGGCTGGGGCTGCTGCCCCGGCGCAGAGCCCTTGGACAGCCTCCCCGCCAGGGCCGAGGTCCCCGTCCCCACCGTCCCCGTCTCCACCGTCCCCGTCTCCACCGTCGCCGTCTCCACCGTCGCCGACGACCGGCCGGACGGTGCGCCAATGACCGCCCGTACTCACCCTCCGGTGGTGCCCACGGTGGCCGAGATCCTCACCGCGCGCGTGGGCGAGGAGATGACCCTCAACGACCGCTACCTCAACCCGCAGATGGGGCGCATCCTGCGCACCCTCGGCTTCGACAAGACGTGGGTCGGCGGAGATGCCGCGCACCTCATCGACGCCGACGGCGAGCGCTACCTCGATCTCTACTCCGGGTACGGCGTCTTCGCCCTCGGGCGCAACCACCCCGAGGTGATCGCCGCGGTCACTGCGGTGATGGAGGCCCGCACCGGCAACCTGCCCCAGCTGGGAGTGACCCTGCTCAGCGGCGTGCTCGCCGAGCAGCTCGTCGCCCGCGCGCCCGAGTCGATCGCCGCGATGGTGCCGGCAAACACGGGCACCGAGGCGGTTGAGGCGGCCATCAAGATCTCCCGGGCCGCGACGGGACGTCCACGGATCCTCTACGCCGAGCATGCCTTCCACGGGCTCACGCTCGGTTCGCTGTCGCTCAACGGGGAGGACCTGTTCCGGCGGGGGTTCGGGCCTCTGCTACCGGACTGTGAGGCGGTGCCCTTTGGTGATCTCGACGCCCTCGAACGAGCGCTGGCCCGTGAGGATGTCGCCGCCTTCATCGTCGAGCCGATTCAGGGCAAGGGTGTCAACCTGCCGCCGGAGGGCTATCTGGCCGCCGCCCAACGGCTCTGCCATCGCTACGGTTCGCTGATCGTCTGTGACGAGGTGCAGACCGGTCTGGGGCGCACCGGACGGCTCTTTGCCTCCGAGCACTGGGATCTCGCCCCGGACCTCATCTGCCTGTCCAAGGCGCTGTCGGGCGGGCTGGTGCCGGTCGGCGCCCTGCTGGTGTCCCGCCAGGCCTTCGACCGCGTCTTCGACGGCATGGAGCGCGCGGTCCGCCACGGATCGACGTTCGGGGGCAACGACCTCGCCGCGGCAGCCGGCCTGGCCACGTTGCGCGTGCTCGAACGCGACGGCCTCATCGCCCGGGCCGAGCGGCTGGGCGGTCTGCTGCTCGAGCTCACCCGGCCGCTGAGCGACCGCTACGAGATGGTCCACGACGTCCGTGGCCTCGGCCTGATGTGGGGTATCGAGTTTGGGGAACCGCCGGCCGGCTCACGCCGGTCGGTGTTCCGCGCCCTCGAGCGCCTCCAGCCCGGCCTGTTCTCCCAGCTCGTCACGGTGCCGCTCTTCCACGAGCACCGGATCCTCACCCAGGTGGCCGGGCATCGCATGAACGTCATCAAGGCCCTGCCGACCCTGCTCATCGATGAGGACGACATCCGGCGCTTTGCCGGAGCACTGGAGCAGGTGGTGGCCGATGCCGAGCGTCTGCCCCGGGCCATGGCCCGCTTCTCCATCCAGATGGCGCGCGGCACCGCACGGTCCCGCCGGGCGCTCAGCCGGGTCTGAGGCGATGTCCGGACACGTCTGCCCAGCCGGCTGAGCCGATGCCCGAACTGCCCGAAGCCGAGCGGGCCCGGGGGGTGCTCGAACGGGTCCTGGAGCGGCGCATCGTCGCCGTCGATGACTCCGACACCTACGTGACCCGCCCCCATCAGCCCGGCGAGATCGCCTCCGCGCTGCTGGGTCACTCCTTCGCCGCGGCGCGACGCCGGGGCAAGTTCCTGTGGGTCGAGACCCACGACGGACCGACCCTCGGGCTGCACCTGGGCATGGCCGGGCGCCTGCTCATCTCACCGCACACCGAAACGCGCTGGGACCGTTTCTCCGTTGACTTCGCGGACGGCTCGCGACTCGTCCTGCGGGACAAGCGCCGCCTCGGCCGCGCCGTCCTCAACCCCGACCATTCCCACATCGGCCCTGATGCGGCCGAGATCACCCGCGCGGCCTTTCGCACGCGGATCGGGGCGGGCCGGGCGCCAATCAAGGCGCGCCTACTCGATCAGGGCGCCATCGCGGGGGTCGGCAACCTGCTCGCCGACGAGGTTCTGTGGCAGGCGCAGATCGCCGCGCCGCGACGCACCGACACCCTCAGCGAGGAGGATCTCGACCGCCTGCGCCGCGAGCTGCGCAAGGCGATCCGCTACGCCATCGCCCACGGCGGGGTCCACACGCTCCCCTTTGTCAAGGTCCGCCGCTCACCCGCGGGCTGTCCCCGTGACGGAGCGGCGTTGGAACGGGCGACCATCGGCGGGCGCACCACCTACTGGTGCCCCGTCTGCCAGGTCTGACCCCGATGCTGCGGCGCGGCCCGGAAGGCGGCGCTGCGGCCCCTCCGTCACCGCAGCGCCGTGAGCCCGCCAGCATCGGTCGGCGCGCCGAAAAACTTGACAGGGATCGGATGTCGATCTGGACACATGTCGGACTCGTGACCGGAGCGCTCCAGCCCGGGCCCTGAATTCCCGATGGACACCCACGGCATGTGGATCGCGCCCGACCCGGTCCCGCCGCGCTGTCATGTCCGGTCTCCGTCGCCACTCCCTCCCCCGCCGCCCCGCTCCCTCGGTCCTGCGACGCGATCAGTCCGGTCAGACACTCATCGAGGTGCTGATGGCCGCGCTCTGCACGGTGATCGTGCTGGGCGGCGTGGGAATGCTGCTCATCACCTCCCAGCGCCAGCAGCAGAAGAGCGTCAACTACGACTTCGCCCAACAAGGCGCCCAGTGGGAGCTCGACCAGATGGTCGCCCAGATCCGCTCGGC
>DASSZV010000095.1:0-18316 GCA_035702765.1 Solirubrobacteraceae bacterium | reverse complement strand
CGACGAGATCAGTCGTCTCTATCCCGAGGTGGCTCCCCAGTTGCGGCGCGTACTGGGAAGCCACCTGCGGGCCCCGGATTGGGTTCTCGACGACGCCTGTCAGGTCGCCTGGGAGGCGCTGATCGTGCGCCGGGAGTCCATCGATCGCAGCCGTCTGCTCTCCTGGCTGGCCACCACGGCGCGACGCGAGGCGCTGGCGATCATGCGCCGCGCGGGGACGGACCTGGCCGTGGAGGACGGCGCCCTGGACGGCCTCGCCGCCGACCGGGGTGATCCACAGCAGGCGGCCGAGTTCTGGGAGCGCATGGGCCGCATCCGTCGCCTCTCCCGGCGGCAGCAGCGCATCGTGTGGATGCACGGCATGGGCTTTGCCTACGAGGAGATCGCCGGGGCGACCGGGGAGAGCCTGCGGGCGGTGGAACGCCAGCTGTCCGGGGCGCGACGGCGGCTCCGGGCCGCGTGAGCCCGTGGCCTCAGGCGGCGGCGGTGGTGCGGCGGGCCGAGCGCTCGGCGCGGCGGGCCGCCTCACGCGCGTCGGCGGCCGCGAGGGCGAGGGTGCCGCCGACGGCCAGGAGCACCCACGTCATCGGGTCCTCGAGGAAGTCGGCGTAGAACTCGGTGTGGACGACCAGGGCGAGGAACATCGCCGCGATGGCCGCCCGCGCCGGGCTGCCGCGGGCCCCGCGGAAGAGCGTGATCAGCACCGCGATGACAAAGGCGACGTAGGGGATCAGTCCGATCAGCCCCTGCTCCCCGGCGACCGTGACGGCGATGGTGTGCGAGGCGCACACCACCCCGCAGCCGTTGTGCTGGCGGGCGTACTCGGCCTCGAAGGATCCCGAGCCGTAGCCCTGGAGCGGTCGCTGGCTGAACATCGTCAGGCCGCCCGAGATGAGGTTGGCCCGTCCGCTGGAGGCACCGTTGAGTCCTTGGTTGAAGCCGAAGGTGCGGGGGCTGACGGCCACTGCGGCGGCGCCGATCACGGCGAGCAGGAGCCCGACGCCGAACACCCAGCGGGTGGCCCGCCACCGCAGGGCGCAGAGCACCGCCATCCCCACGAGCAGCGCGGCGAGGCTCGACCGCGAGAGCGTGAGCACGAGACAGCCCCAGAGGATGGCGAGGACGGCGGCACTCGTGAGCACCGCGCGGGCCCGGGTCTCCCAGATGAGCACCGCCACCCCGAGGATCATCACCAGGGCGAGGAAGCGCCCGAAGATGTCAGGGTCGAAGAAGACCGAGTTGACCGTGAAGTAGGGATGGATCTGGTTCGCGGCCACGAGCTTGGGGTTGAGCAGGATCTGCCCGGTGGCCTCCTCCCAGAAGCCGACGAGCGAGAACAGCACCGCCAGCCCCGCGAGCAGGATGAGACAGCGGCGCAGGAGCGCCGAGCACCAGCTCAGGTCGCGCAGCAGGACGTACAGCAGCGCGAAGGGCACGTAGAAGAAGCTCATGTTGCGCAGCGCCGCCTCGAAGCCGATCAGCGCCCCGAAGTGCGCCGAGTAGGTGGCGCCCAGGCCGTAGAGCACGAGGATGAGGGCGAGCAGCTGCTCAAAGCGGTGGGGCGGCCGGCGGATCCCCGCCTCCTCGGGCTCGAGGAGCACCGGAACGAGCCAGGCCAGGGCTCCGGCGGCGATCACGAAGTACAACGGGACGAGCAGGTTGTAGGTCGTGCCGGACACCGAGATGGGGACCCGGAAGGGCAGCGCCACGAGCGCCAGCGGGGCGAACCACTGGCGCCGGCGGGTGAGGCCGCGCGCCGCCGCGGCGAGCACGAGCAGGGCCACCGCCGCGCCGATCAGCGCATACAGCGGATGGCGGTGGATGATCCGCAGCTGGGGCGAGCTCCAGATGTCCGCCAGCAGCAGAACGGGCGCGAGGATGAGCCCGCCGAGCATGGCCAGCGCTCGGGCCCGGTCGGCGCGCAGCAGGATGACCGCCGCGGCGAGCAGGCCGAGCACGATGATGCCGATCCGGGGCAGGGGGCCGGAGATCGCCGCGGGGCTCAACACGATGCAGGCAAGCGTACGGCTGCGCGCGAGCGTCGCGCCCCCCGGCGCAGTCTCGTAACGGGATCTCCACGTGGCGGGTCCGTGGCATCCACTACGCTAATCGGCCATATGTCCCTCGCAAAGCTCGCGGTGGTCGGCGGGCTCGTCGCGGTGACGGTAGGCGTGAGTGCCTGTGGGATCCAGGCGCAGCCGACGGCGGGAACGGTCCACCTCGACCGGGTCCCCGGCAATCACAGCCTCGTCAACGACCCGCGACAGCCGTACCTCAAGTGCCTGCGTCAGGCGGGCCTGTCGTTCACCAAGTTCGATGACGGAACCCAGCAGCTGCGGTCGCTCCAGGTCAACACACGGCCCGCGGGCCCGACGATCGTGTTCGAGCCGACCCCCGGGATCGCCGAGGGTGACCAGATGAAGGGCCAGGAGGAGGGCGCCGAGGTGATCGGCTCCGCGCTCATCTACCCCAACCACGCCTCGGACGGGCTCATGCAGGCCGTCGAGACCTGCCTCGCCACCAACGTCAAGGGCTGAGTGCCGCGCCCATGACCTCCTCCATCTCCCAGACCATGTCGGGTCAGCCGATGGACCCGGGGTCGGCTCCGCCGTCTGAGGCCGCGGGCGGCGCGTCGCCAGGCCGCCTGGCTCGACTCAGCCCGTGGACCGTCTACGGAATCTTCATCGGGCTCGGGCTCGTCCTCGGCGCCGTCACACTGCTCGTCCCCTCGACGCCGAGCTATGACCCGTGGTGCTGGCTCGTTTGGGGACGCGAGATCCTTCACGGCAGCCTCCACACCCAGGGCGGTGCCAGCTGGAAGCCGTTGCCGGTCATCTTCACCACCGTGCTGGCCATCTTCGGCAAGGCGCAGCCGAACCTCTGGCTCATCATCGCTCGCGCCGGGTTCGTCGTCACGGTGCTGATGTCGGCCAAGCTCGCCGCCCGCGTGACCGCCTGGCTCACGCCGCGCACGAGCACGGCCCCGCTGCGGTCGCTGCGCGGCCTCGAGCTGCTCGCGGCCGTCGGGCCGGCCACACTGGCCGGCCTCATCGCGCTCTTCGCGGTCGCCCTCTCGGGCGGCTGGCTCTCCAACTCGACGCTCGGCTACTCCGAGGCGCTCGCCGTCGCCTTCCTGCTCATCGGCTTTGAGCGTCACATCGACGGCCATCATCGCCAGGCCTTCGTCTGCGGCCTGGTCGCCGCCCTGGACCGCCCGGAGATCTGGGCCTTCTGGGGTCCCTACGGCCTCTGGCTGATGTGGAAGGACAAGCAGGCCCGGGCGCTCGTCGTCGGGCTCGGCCTGCTCACCATCGTGCTCTGGTTCCTGCCCCAGAAGCTCGGCGGCGGCTCATTCGTCTCCGGGGTCGCTCGCGCCACCCACCCGCGGGCCAACTCCAACGCGTTCGCGTCGTTCCCCTTCTGGGCGGAGTTCAAGGCCGCCTGGACCGAATCGATCTTCCGCGTGAAGGTGGCGGCCATCTTCACGATCGTCGTCGGGCTCGGTGTGATGCTCTACGAGCGCCGGTCGCGCCGCCGCTTCGGCGGGCGCCTGCGGCTTCGCCTCACCCCGCTCCAGCGTCGCTCGATCCTGGTCGGCGCCATCTCCGGCATCTTCGGGTTCGCCTGGTGGGCGCTGATTTCGCTGGAGACCCAAGCCGGTTTCTCCGGCAACGGCCGTTATCTGACCATCGGGGCGGCGTCGGTCGACATCGCCGGAGCCATCGGATACGGCGTCTGCGCGCTGCTGCTCGCCCAGCTGCCCACCCTGTGGGTGCCCGCTGACCGCCAGCGCCTCAACCTCCCCCAGCGGGCGTCGCTGGGCACCGCCGTGCTCGCGGCCTTCTTCCTGTTCTTCCCGAACTTCGTGCCCTCCAACTTCATCAACCTGGGCGCCTTCCATGGCGCGATCAACTACCAGGCGAGTCTGCGCCGGGACGTGTCCACGTTCATCTCCCGCCACGGCGGTCCGCGGGCCCTGCAGAACTGCGGAGCCGGCGAGATCATGGTCGAGGGGTTCCAGGTCCCGATGGTCGCCTGGTACATGAACGAGCGGACCCGGAACATCTTTGACCAGCCCTCGGATTTCGAGACGGGCGGTCCGTGGCCGAACGTCATCATGCAGGACCGCGACACCCGTCACGCGGCGCTGCTGCCGACGTGGCAGCAGATCAACTCCTGGACCGCCCGGGGGGCCCGCTACCGCATCATCACCAGTCAGTCCGTGCGCTTCTTCGTGGACTGCTCCCCCCAGCCCGACGACCCGAAGGTCCCCACCTCCAGCTGAGGCCGGATAACCAAGATGAGCACCACCTCTCTCACCCCCGCCGATCACCCGACGCGCACCGTCCGCGAGTTCAGGCTCTGGATGCCCCAGTGGCTCGAGCGCTGGCCCGAAGGGCTGCGCGTGGGCATCTTCCTCACCCTGCTCACGGCGCTCGCGGCGTTCATGCGCACCCGCTACCTGGGCGGGCAGTTCTGGATGGACGAGGGGATCGCCGTGGGCATCTCCTCCCACCCGCTCACCGCCATCCCCGGGATCCTGCGCTACGACGGATCGCCGCCGCTCTACTACATGCTGCTGCACATCTGGATGTCGATGCTCGGCAACGGCGAGGCGGCGACTCATGCGCTCTCGGCGGTCTGCGGCGTCGCCTGCACCCCGGTCGCGTACTGGGGCATCCGCACGGTGTTCCACAACAAGCGGATGGCGAACATGGGCGCGATCCTCTTCAGCTTCAACGCCTTCCTCACCGACTACAGCCAGGAGACGCGGATGTACGCGCTCATGGCCCTGCTCGGCCTGTTCGCCACGATCGGCTTCCTCGCCGGCTTCGTCCAGCGCCGTCGCAAGTTCGTCATCCTCTTCGCCGTCGCCCAGGCGCTCATGCTCTACACCCACGCCTGGGGCGGTTTCTACGGGCTGGGGAGCTTTCTCGCCCTGATCCTGCTCTACCGCATCACCCCGCCCGAAGAGCGGGTCGGCCTGGTCAAGGACGCCATCCTGGCCTACGGGGGTGCCGCCGTGCTGTTCCTGCCCTGGCTGCCGACGTTCCTGTACCAGTCGACCCACACCGCGGCCCCGTGGGACTCCTCCCCCCGGTTCGGCGCGCCCGTGCAGCTCTCCCAGAACCTCATCGGGGCCGACTCGGTCACCGCCGTGCTTGTCGTCACCTCCGGCGTGGGCCTCGCCGACCTGTTCGTTCGTCGCGGTCGCACCACCCCGACGGCCCGGCTCATGTGGATGCTCTTCGCATTGCCGATCATCACGCTCGCGCTGGCCTGGGCGGCCTCCCAGATCACCCCGGCCTGGGTGCCACGCTACTTCGCGCCGATCGTCGCGCCGATCCTCTTCCTGGGGGCCATGGGGATCTCCCGGGCCGGCGTGCTCGGGGCCATCGCGCTGGTGCTCAGCGTGATCTTCCTCTCCAACCCCGGCTCCTTCACGCCGCAGTACAAGTCCGACATGAAGGACGTCGCCGGTGAGCTGGGGCCGTATCTGCATCCGGGCGACCTGGTCGTCGTGGGGCAGCCCGAGCAGACGCCGTTGGCCTACTACTACCTTCCCGACGGGCACCACAGCCTGCAGTTCGCCAACACGATGCAGGGCATCGACAACCAGCCGAGCTACATGGACTGGGTCGACGCGCTCAACCGCTATCGGAACGAGGACCCGTTCAAGGTCGTGCCTCGTATCCTTGATTCACTCAAACCGGGTCAGCAGCTGCTGTTCATCAGGCCGATGACCGAGGGGGCGCTCAACTGGAAGGCGCCCTGGACGGAGCTCATCAGACTGCGCTCGGCTCAGTGGGGTGAGATCATCGCCGCTGACAAGCAGCTGGTCCAGGAACCCGGCAAGTGGGCCCCGCACAACTACTTCGGCGCCTGCTGCGTCGCCGACAGTGCCGTTCTCTACAAGAAGGTCTCAACACCTCATGCCTGACATGAAATCTGCACCGTCATCCGCGCATGGCGGCGACATCTCCGCTGAGCGGCCCGTGGTGGTCCTCGGCGGCGGCCCGGCCGGTCTCACGGCGGCCTACCAGCTGGCCAAGGCGGGCAAGCCGGTGATCGTGCTGGAGTCGACCGATCAGCTTGGCGGGATCGCGCGCACGACGGTGAAGGAGGGCTTTCGCTTCGACCTGGGTGGCCACCGGTTCTTCACCAAGGTCCAGGAGGTCGATGACCTCTGGCACGAGATCGTCGGCGCCGAGTTCCTCAAGCGCCCGCGCAAGTCGCGCATCTACTGGAACGACAAGTTCCTCGAGTACCCGCTCCAGGGGGTCGACGTCATCCGCAAGCTCGGCCCGGTCGAGCTCACGCGCTGCATGATCTCCTACTTCTGGGCCGCGGTGAAACCCAAAGGCCGCGAGGACACTTTCGAGGAGTGGGTCTCCAACCGCTTCGGCAAGCGCCTCTACAACCACTTCTTCAAGACCTACACGGAGAAGCTGTGGGGGGTCAAGGCGACCGAGATCCGCGCCGAGTGGGCCGCCCAGCGGATCAAGGGGCTGTCCTTCTTCGCCGCGGCGAAGTCCGCCTTCTTCGGCAACGAGGGCAACAAGATCAAGTCCCTCATCTCCGAGTTCAACTACCCCAAGTACGGACCCGGCCAGATGTGGGAGCTGATGGCCGAGGCGATCACCTCCCAAGGCGGCGAGATCCGCCTCAACGCGCCGGTGACCAAGCTCGTCGTCGAGGACCACCGGGTCGTCGAGGTCGTCGCCGGCGGGGAGCGCCTCACCCCGAGCTACGTCATCTCGTCCCTGCCGCTGCGCACGACCGTCGGCGTCGCCGAGCCGGCCGCGCCGCTGGCCGTGCGCGATGCCGCCCAGGGGCTGCGCTACCGCGAGTTCCTCACCGTCCTGCTCGTCATCCAGGGCTCTGACCTCTTCGACGACAACTGGATCTACATCCACCAGCCCGGGGTTCAGGTTCTGCGCATCCAGAACTTCAAGTCCTGGAGCCCCTACATGGTGCCCGAGGGCTCGACGGACGCCTCCGTGGGCATGGAGTACTTCTGCTTCGAAGGTGATGAGCTCTGGAACACCCCGGACGACGATCTCGTGAAGATGGCCGCCGAGGAGATCGAGAAGCTCCACCTGGCCCGGGCCAAGGACGTGAAGTTCGGCTTCGTCGAGCGGGTCCACAAGGCCTACCCGATCTACGATGAGCTCTACGCCGACCGGGTCAAGACCATCCGGGACTGGCTGGAGAGCGACATGGCAAACCTCACCCAGGTCGGGCGCAACGGCCTGCACCGTTACAACAACTCCGACCACTCGATGCTCACCGCCATGCGCGCGGTCGACAACATCCTCTCGGGTCAACGCCATGACATCTGGTCAGTGAACGTCGAGAGCGTGTACCACGAGGAGGTTCACGACTCCGAGAACCCCTACGCCAGGGACCAGCACACCCCGGCGATGGATGGCCCGCTCGCGTCGGACCGCTAGTCCGTCGGTGCGCGGCCACCAGCGTCGTCTGATCACCGTCGCGGTCGCGGTGGGGGCTCTGGTCCCCGCCGCGCCGCTGCATGCCGCCACGGTGACCGCCACCGTGCCCGCGGCGACGGCGACGGCGACGGCGACGGCCACGGCGACGGCGCCAGCGGCGACTCCGGCGACTCCGGCGGTGTCCGGAGCGTCGACGAGCCCGTTCTCGCCCGGCATCCCCCAGCCGTCAGTCACCGTCGCGACGACGCCGACCCCGACGCTGCTCACCACGGCGTCGACCACCGGTACGGGCAGCAGCTTCAGTGCGCTGGACGCGCTGCTCGTCGCCCTGGGGGTCGGACTGGTGCTCGTCGGCATCGGCGCCTACGTGTGGCGCGACGCTCGCACCGCGGCACGGGGTCTGCGCCACGCCGGGCTGTCCGGCTCCGGCGTGGCGACGGGCGGGCGCCCGGGCTCGAAACCCGCACCACGCGCGCGCAAGCTCTCCGCTCAGGAGAAGCGCCGGCGCAAGCGCGGGCGGGCGCCGCGGCGGCGCTGAGCCAACCCGCGCAGACCCCATCGGCGCCCCGCCGCGCGCCGCGTCGAGGAAAAGTTTCTCCGGCTGGGGGGGTGGAAGACGCCCCGCTGATCCCTCTATGGAGCATGAGCTCCATGCCCCATCACACCTACACGAGCACCGCACCACGCGCGCGAGTGCGCCTTGACGACGACATGATGCGCGAGATCGTCGGTGACGTCGGCCGGATGCGCAGCGCCCTGGACCTCGAGTGCTGGGCCTCGTGGCTGCTGGGCCAGGTCTGGAAGCAGCGTGTCGCCCAGCCGCTCTATGAGGCAGTCGACTGGGCCCTCATCCTCGGCTCGCCGCTGGTGGCGATGCTCGCGCGCATCGGCGGCGCGCGGGCCCGCAAGGCGCTCACCGCGCTCTCCATGCTCGAGCGCGGCGCCCTGGGCAACTACGCCGGCGCGGTTGCGCTCACGCTTCCCGGCGCCCGCACCCCGACGTACCTGAGCGAGATGGCCTCCGCGCGGATCGTCGCCGCCCACCTCGCCTCCTCGCCGAGTGAGGGGGAGGCGGTGCTCCTGGACATCGAGCGGGCCGGGCGACCCGAGTGCGGCCTGGCGCTGTTCATCGCTCCCGGCCCGCAGGCGCCGATCAAGTGGATGCGACTGGTCCAGCCCGCCAGCGACGCTCTCACCGCAGAGCTCTCACAGCTGGGCCAGGAGTTCCGGCCCGCCGACGTCGCCACCACCGCTGCCGCGCTGCTCGAGGCCGTCCGGCGCACCGACGCGGACCCCCGCACCGTCTGTCACTCGGAGTTCGCCGACCTGCGCGCGCTGCTGCTCGCCCGGCTGCTCGACGCCGCGGGGCGGTGAGCAGCCGGGCGGCGGAGGGACCGGCTCAGATGCGCGGGAGCAGCCCGGCGAGGATGTGCTCGGTACCTTGGAGGTGGTCGACCATCGCGGCCCCGGCCGCCGCCTGGTCGCCCTTCTTGAGCGCGCGCAGCAGTCGACGATGCTGCTGGTTGGAGGAGGTGAGCACCTCGGGCGGGTGGGGGATGAGCGCGATGAGACCGGTCACCGACCCCTGCACCTCGGTCATCGCCGTCACCAGGCTCGGGTTCTGGGTCGTCTCGGCGAGCCCGACGTGGAAGCGGATGTCGGCTTGGCGGTAGGCGTCGAAGTCATCCTGAAGGCCGGAGATCGCCTCCAGCAGCTCCTCGAGCACGGAGATCGCCTCCGCGTCGGCGCGGCGGGCGGCGAGCACCGCGATGCCGACCTCCACCGTCATGCGCCGGTCACAGGTGTCGCGCCAGGAGGCCAGCACCGAGGAGGGCAGCGGCGGAGGTGGCGGCTGGGGGTCAGCGACGAAGGTGCCCCCGCCGCGGCCCCGTGTCGCGTGCAGGTGCCCGGACTGACCCAGGGCGACCAGGGCCTGGCGCAGGGTCGAGCGGGCGATGCCCAGGCGGGTGCAGAGCTCACGTTCGGCGGGCAGCCGCGTCCCCGGGGGGAGCAGCCCGAGCTTGATCGCGGTACCGAGCCGGTCGACCGTCTCCTCGAAGGCGGTGAGCGAATGGACGGGGGCGAAGACGGCGTCGAGCCCGACCGGGGACTCCAGCTGGGGAGTGACGGTCAGTGGGGCGTCAAGGGTCGCGGCCTCACCACCGCCGCCGGAGGTGACCGCGTCCGATCCGTGGGCGGAGGTGGCGAGCTGACCGCGCAGGCGCGGCTGCGTGCCGGGTGTGCCGGTGTCGAAGGCCCCCATCGGGCCGGGACGCTACACATGCGGCCCCCGAACGCCAACCAGCACCGGCCCGCGGGGACCGGGCCGCGCCCCGGGGCTCGCCCGGGTAGTCTCGCCGCCATGTCCGTCACCGTCGTCGGCTCGATCGCGTTCGACGCGGTCAAGACCCCGTTTGGCGAGCGCCCCCGCATGCTCGGTGGTGCCGCCGTGCACTTCGCGCTCGCCGCGTCCTTCTTCGACACCGTCCGCGTCGTCGGTCCGGTGGGTGATGACTGGACGCCGGCCGAGGCGGCCGTGCTCACCGCCCGCGGAGTGAACGTCGAGGACATCGAGCACGTCCCCGGCGGCCGGACGTTCTTCTGGTCCGGGGTGTACGGCTGGGACCTCAACGACCGGGAGACGCTCGACACCCAGCTGGGTGTGTTCGAGGGCTTCGCGCCCAAGCTCTCCCCGGCCTCCCGGGACGCTGACGTCGTCTTCCTGGCCAACATCCAGCCCGACCTGCAGCGCGCGGTCCGCGCGCAGACGACCCAGGCGCGCTTCGTCGCCCTCGACTCCATGAACCTGTGGATCGACATCGCCCGCGACAGCCTCGTCGAGGCCATCGGTGAGGTCGACTGTCTGATCCTCAACGACGCCGAGCTGCGCCAGCTCACCGGCGCGCCCAACCTCGTCCGTGCCGCCCAGGAGGTCCTTGACTGGGGGCCGACCGCGGTGGTGGCCAAGCAGGGTGAGTACGGCGCCGCGGTGCTCACCCGGGACGGCTTCTTCTCCCTGCCCGCCTACCCGCTCGCCGATGTACGTGATCCCACGGGCGCGGGCGACACCTTCGCCGGGGGCCTCGTGGGCTACGTGGCCGCCCATCCCGACGAGACGGTCGACCTCGGCCTCCTGCGGCGGGCGATGGCGTACGGCACCGCGCTGGCCTCCTTCAACGTCGAGGAGTTCGGCACCGACCGCGTCGCCCGCCTCACCGCCGCCGAGATCGCCGCGCGGGTGAGCGAGCTGGCGGACATCACCCGCTTCGAGGACCGCCCGCTCGCCCTGCGCGACTGAGGGACTGTGTGCCCTCAGGCGGCGACCTGACGCGGGCCGGACAGGCGTACCATCTCCGCTGCGATGCTGTTGGTGAACCTCTGGCACGTGATCGTCTCGTGGCTGCCGGTGCTCGCGCTCGTGCTGCTGGTGTGGTGGTTCATCCGTGAGGAGCCCGAGGCCTCCGAAAGCGACGCCGACGATGACGGCGGCGCCTGGATCCTCGGCCGCCTCGGCGACTCCGACCGTCCCCGCGGTCCCCGGAAACCCCGGGGGCCCCGCCGCCCGCGCCCCGGCGCGGGGCCGGGCGGGCCGCGGCGGCGACCCCGACGCGGCCCCCACGATGACCCGTCTGTGGCGCCCCCCGCGCGAATCCGCAGCTCCCCGCGCCGCGTCCCGGACCGTCCCGCCCCGCGCCGGCGCGCACCCCGGCCGCCGGCCCCGGACCGGGGGCCGCACCGGGACCCGCGCCGCCCCGCGGCCGGTCGGTGGGGCTGAACCCCCAGTCAGCCCCACCGTCACCTGAGTCGGCGCAGGGCCATAGACTGCGCCGCCATGCCCGTCCTGTCCGACGCGACGATCCGCGAGCTCGTGGAAGCCCAGAGGATCACCATCGATCCCTGGGACGCTGCGAACGTCCAGCCGGCCTCGGTCGACCTGCGCCTGGGTGACTCCTTCCGGGTCTTCCACAACCACCGGGCCGCCTCGATCGATCTGCGCAACCCGCCGGCGAACCTCACCGAGGAGGTGCTCGTCCCCGAAGGAGAGCCCTTCGTCATCCATCCGGGCGAGTTCGCCCTCGGCCGCACGCTCGAGTACGTCGAGCTGCCCGATGACATCGTCGCCCGCATTGAGGGCAAGTCCTCGCTCGGGCGCCTCGGCCTGATCGTCCACGCGACCGCCGGCTTCTGCGACCCCGGCTTCCGGGGCACGCTCACGCTCGAGCTGAACAACCTCACGCGCATCCCGATCCTCCTGCATCCGGGGCTGCCGATCGCCCAGCTGTCGTTCATGACCCTGGACCGCCCGGCTGAGCGGCCGTACGGATCTCCCGGTTTGGGCAGCCACTACCAGGGCCAGCGGGCGGCGACCGAGAGCCGCTACGGGACCCGCCCGCCCGGTCCGGCGCGGACCTGATGCGGCGGCGGCGGGCGGGCCACAGAGCCGCGCCCGGCGTTGGGTAATAGAGTCAGGGCGATGCTCCCCCAGCGACTGTGAGAGAGGCACCAGATGGCGACTGAATCGGAAGTGACGGAGAACGGCTCAGGCGTATCCGGCGCCGAGACGCTGACGATCACCGACAACCGCACCGGCCAGAGCTACGAGGTGCCGATCCAGGACGGCACCATCCGCGCGACCGAGCTGCGCAAGATCAAAACCTCCGAGGACGACTTCGGGCTGATGACGTATGACCCCGCCTACATGGCGACGGCGTCGTGCCGGTCGGCGATCACCTACATCGACGGCGACAAGGGGATCCTCGAGTACCGCGGCTACCCGATCGAGCAGTTGGCGGAGAAGTCCACCTACCTCGAGGTCGCCTACCTGCTCATCCACGGCGAGCTGCCGACGCAGAAGCAGCTGGACGACTGGACCAACGCGGTCACGATGCACACCTTCGTGCACGAGAACATCAAGGAGTTCATGCAGGGGTTCCGCTACGACGCGCACCCCATGGGGATGCTGCTCGCGGCGACCGGCGCGCTGTCGACCTTCTACCCGGAGGCGAACCAGATCAAGGACGAGGACGTCAACTACCTCCAGGTGATCCGGCTGATCGCCAAGATGCCGACGCTCGCGGCCTTCTCCTACCGCCACAACCAGGGCAAGCCCTACGTCTACCCGGACAACGACCTCTCCTACGCGGGCAACTTCCTCTCGATGATCTACAAGATGACCGAGCTGAAGTACCAGCCCGACCCGCGTCTCGAGCATGCCCTCGACGTGCTGTTCATCCTCCACGCCGACCACGAGCAGAACTGCTCCACCTCAGCGGTGCGCTCGGTCGGCTCCTCCCAGGTCGACCCCTACTCGGCGGTCGCCGCGGGTGTCGCCGCGCTGTACGGCCCCCTGCACGGCGGGGCCAATGAGGCGGTGCTGCGAATGCTGCGGCGGATCGGCACCGTCGACAAGGTCCCCGAGTTCATCGCGGGCGTCAAGAGCGGGAACGAGCGGCTGATGGGCTTCGGCCACCGCGTGTACAAGAACTTCGACCCGCGCGCGAAGATCATCAAGAAGGCCGTCGACGAGGTCTTCGAGGTGACGGGCAAGAATCCGCTGCTCAACATCGCCACGGAGCTGGAGAAGATCGCCCTCGAGGACGAGTACTTCATCAAGCGCAAGCTCTACCCGAACGTCGACTTCTACTCGGGCCTCATCTACGAGGCGCTGGGGATGCCGGTGGAGATGTTCCCGGTGCTGTTCGCCATCGGCCGCACGAGCGGCTGGATCGCCCAGTGGCTGGAGATGATTCACGACTCCGAGCAGAAGATCTCCCGCCCGCGCCAGATCTACACCGGCGCCCGCGCGGTTGACTACGTCCCCGTCTCCCAGCGCGGCTGAGGGCACGGGCATGACCGAGCAACTTCCCTCCGGGGTCGCAGCCGCTCGCCTGGACGGTGAGGCGCGTGACCGCTTCGTGCGTCTCCGGGGCCCCCTCGGCGTCACGGGCATGGGGCTCAACGTGATCGTGCTCGAGCCCGGCCAGCGCATGCGCATCCACCGCCACACCTCCCAGGAGGAGGTCTACGTCCCGCTGGCGGGGACCCTCGGGCTGGGCTTCGCGGACGGTGAACGATCCTTCGCGGTGGGGGAGATCGTGCGGGTCGCCCCCGAGGTGCGCCGTCAGGTGCTCAACCGCGGTCCCGAACAGCTGCAGGTGCTCATCATCGGCGCGATGACCGACCGCGAGCACGAGCCCCGGGACGCCGAGCCCTTTGCCGACTGGTCCGATCCCGAGCCCGGGACGCTGCACAGCGTTCCGGTGCCCGACGATCTGCCCACGGACGCCGCGGCCTAGAGCACGAGCGTCGCGCCGTAGCTGCGCAGCCACGCGCGCTCACGCTCGTAGCCGGGCCGGTGCTGGGCGAGCAGGCCCCAGAAACGCGGTGAGTGATCCATGTGGGCGAGGTGGCAGACCTCGTGCCAGACGACGTAGTCGAGGATCTCCGGCGGGGCCAGCAGCAGTCGCCAGTTGAAGCTCATCGCCCCCCGGGCCGAGCAGCTCGCCCAGCGGGTCTTCTGCCCGCGGATGGTGAGGCCGCTGTAGCGCAGACCCGCCTGGGCGCAGGCCGCGTCGAGGCGCGGGCCGATCTCGGCGGCGGCGCGGCGGCGGTACCAGCGCTCCAGGGCGAGGTGGCGCTGCTCCTGGTCTGCCGGGACCAGGAGCGCGTCGGCGTGGCGGTGGGCGCGCGTGCGGCCGGGCTCGGGTCTCAGAGTCAGCGTCTCACCGAGGTACGGGACGGTGCCGGGCTCGCGCTGCGCCGCCGTGCGTGCGGCCGCCACCTGGGCGCGGCGCCGGGCGATCCACGGAGCGAGCTCCTGGACCGCGGCGGCGGCTTGGCGTTCGGCGGCGCGGCGGGGGAGCGTGACGACAACCGAGCCGTCGGGCTCGACGGTGACGCGGACGCGACGGGCGCGGTCAGAGCGGCGGATGCGGTAGTCCATCGGCGTCGATGGAGGGTAGGTGGCGGGTCGGGCGGCGGGTGGTCGGCTCTTGGGCGCTGGGACGCCCCATCTCGCGACAGAGCTTGGCGCCGACCCGCGCTAGGGTGCGGCCCCGTGGAGATCCCCGACCCCCCCGAGCGCCTCGTCGGCGAGCGCGTCGAGCTGCGACCGATCGCCGACTGGGACATCCCCGAGATCCTCATCGCTCACCAGGACGACCGCGACCTCGCCGCCTGCCTCGGCATGGAGCGTCCGCCCAGCGGGGCCGAGCTGGGCCGCGAGGTGGAGGAGGCCGCTGCCGCCTGGGCCGCGGGGTTGCTCAAGCTGACCATCGTCGAGCCCGGTTCCAACGACTGCCGGGGCCGGCTCGTCATCGACCTGCGCGAGGCCGAGGGCACCACGGCGCCGGTGACCGTGTGGATCGCCCGGGACCGCCGGGGGCGCAGCATCGCCTCAGAGGCGCTGGGCCTCGCTCGGGATTGGCTTGCGCGCAGCGGCGGGATCGCGCAGCTTCAGTGCCGTGAGGATCGCCCGCGTCGCGGGTGACTTGTTCATCGTGCAGAAGTGGATGCCCGGCGCCCCGTGGGCGAGCAGATCGGCGCACTGGAGCGTCGCGTAGGCGACGCCGAGCTCGGCCACGGCCTCGGGGTCATCCTCGCGCTTCTCCAGCTCGGCGAGCAGGCCGGCGGGGATCGTCGCGCCGCACAGACCGGTGATCGTCTTGATCTGCTTGACGTTGGTGATCGGCATGATCCCCGGCAGGATCGGGACGTCGATCCCCGCGAAGCGGGCCGCGTCGACGAAGTTGAAGTAGTAGCTGTTGTCGAAGAACAGCTGCGTGATGAGGAACTGCGCGCCCGCGTCGACCTTGGCCTTGAGGTACTGGAGGTCGGCGAGCGGGTCGCTCGCCTGGGGGTGCACCTCGGGGAAGGCGGCCCCGGCGACGCCGAGCTCAGGCCGTCGTTCGCGGATGAGCCGCACGAGCTCCGCTGCGTTGCGCAGCCCCTCGGGGTGGGGGGTCCACTCGGTCTGGCCACGGGGTGGATCGCCGCGGAGGGCGAGGACGTTCTCGATCCCCGCGTCGGCGAGGTCGTCGAGCACCGCGGTCACCTGCTCGACGGAGGCACCGACGCAGGTGAGGTGGGCCATCGCCTCGAGGCCGAGATCCTGCTTCAGCCACCGTGTGGTCTCCAGCGTCTTCTCCTGCGTACTGCCGCCGGCGCCGTAGGTGACCGACACGAACGCCGGGTCGAGCTCCTGCAGTTCGCTGAGGGTGGCCCGTAGATTCGCGTCGCCCTCGTCGGTCTTCGGCGGCATGAACTCGAAGGAGAAGATCGGACCGTCGGCGGTCGCGATGATGTCGTCGATCCTCATGGTGCCGGGCAGCGTACCAACCTTGACACGGTTGTGTCAGGGTTGGGTCTCGTTGGCCGTCCAGCGCTCGGCGGCACCGTCCCCCCCGGGGACCCGGCCCACCTGGCCGAGCCGTTCGAGGTGGGTGAGGTAGGAGAGGGTCTCGGGCAGCCGCCAGGCCGCGGTGACCGGGGTGAGCGGCTCGCCGAAGATCGCCGGGACGAGCTCCAGCGGGGTGAGCGGGATGTCGGCCAGGCCGGACCGCGCGGCGGCCAGCCGCTGAGCCACCAACTCGCGGTTGGCCTGGATGTGGGCGCTCACGTCACTGAAGGGCCGCCCGTGCCCGGACACGCACAGGCGCGCGTCGAGGGCGGCGACCGTGTCGAGGCCGCTGAGGAACTCGGCCACCGGGTCGGGCGTGTAGCCGTAGTCGAAGTAGAGCGAGACCCGCCCCAGCAGGTGGTCGCCGGCGATGAGCAGCCGATGCTCGGGGGCGTACAGGGACACGTGGGAAGGGGCGTGCCCGGGGGTTTCGTACACGTACAGGGGCCCGAGGTCGGTGTCGATGCGCGCTCCGTCGACCAGCGCGTGGTCGGCCTGGACGAGCCCGGCGATGCCTGAGGGCAGGTCGCCGTAGCGCTCGAGAAAGGTGCGCAGGGCCGCTTCGGGGACGCCGCTCTGGCGACCGATCTCGAACCGGTGGGCACGAGCGAGCGTCCGGTCACCGTACTCGGCCCGGGCGTGGCCGATGTCCGGATGCATCCACAGCGCCGCGCCAGAGCGGCGCTTCACCGTCGCCGCCTGGCCGAAGTGGTCGGAATGGGCGTGGGTGATGACGATCTGGCGCACCTGCTCGAGCTGGAGACCGACCTGGGTCATGGCGTACTCGAGCTGCTCGAGCGACCCGTCCTGATGCATGCCCGTGTCGACGAGCACGATCCCGTCCCCCGCGCGGATGGCCCAGGCGTTGCAGTGGGGCACACCCGGCCAGGGCAGCGGCAGGCGCAGGCGGAAGAGCCCGGGCAGCACTCGCTCGCCGCGACTCAGTTCGGGCTTGGTCATGGCTGCGGACGATATGTGAAACTCCCAGCGACATGGCTTCGAGCTCCGAGACCGTTCGCGCCTACTTCAGCGCCCTCTCCGAGCACGATCTCGATGCCGCCGTCGCCCTCTGGCGGCCCGGCGGGATCGACGCGATCAGCGGTCAGGGCGAGCTCGTCGCCCCCGAGGGCATCCGTGGCTTCTTCGCTCAGCTGTTCGCCGCCTTCCCGGACTGGCGCTTTGAGATCCTCGAGACGACGACCCAGCGCGGACGCTGTGCCGTGCGCTGGCGTGCCCGGGCGACCTTCGCCGGGCCGGGTCGTCTGCAGGGCTTCATCGCCAACGGCGAGCGGATCGACCTAGAGGGCTGTGACGTCCTCACCGTCGAGGACGACCTGATCGTGGCCAACCACGCCTACCTGGATCGGGTCGACCTGCTCCAGCAGCTCGAGCTGCTGCCCCGCCCCGGGTCCCCGTCCGAGCGCGGCCTCGCCCGCGTGACGAACGTGGCCAGTGCGCGGCGGCGGTCGCTCGCCGGGGGCGAGGCCAAGGTCATCGCTCCGGGCGTGTGGCTCGTGTCGGCGAAGCTGCCCTCGAGCATGAACGTGTACCTCATCGCCGAACCGGACGGCGGCGTGACGGTCTTTGACGCGGGGATCCGCTCGATGGCCCCGGCGATCGCCGCCGCGGGGGCGCGGCTGGGCGGCATCCGCCGCGTCATCCTCGGCCACGCCGACTCCGACCACCGCGGGGCGGCGCCCGCCCTCGGCGCCCCGGTCTACGTCCACCCGGCGGACGCCGAGGCCGCCGGGGCGAGCGCGAACCGCCGCGACTACTGGGACCTCGCCAAGCTCAGCCCGCTCGCTCGGCCGCTGTTTCCGATCCTCTTCCGCATCTGGGACGGTGGAGCGGTGCCGGTGGCCGGCACGATCGAGGAGGGGGACACCGTCGCCGGGTTCCGCGTACTGCACCTGCCCGGTCATGCCCCGGGTCTCATCGCGCTGCTGCGCGAGGAGGATGGCCTGGTGCTGTGCTCCGATGTGGTCTACACGCTCAATGCCGAGACGGGGATCGCCGGGACACCGCGCACGCCCCACCCCGCCTTCAACTGGAACACCGAGCAGGCGCGGGCCTCGTTGCGGCGCCTGGCCGAGTTCGAGCCGCGCGTGGTCTGGCCCGGGCACGCCAAGCCGGTGTCCGGCCCCGGGGTCGCCGCTCAGCTGCTCGCGGCCGCCGAGGTCTGATGGGCAAGCGCGCGCGCAGACGGGCGGGTGACCGGCCCGCGGGCCCCGGGCTCGCGGGCCCGGAGCTGAGCGCTCCGGTGGCCGAGTACCGTGACGCCGACGGCAACCTCCTGGAGCTGCGGGGTGTTCTCACGCTCGGCGCGCGCCGTGAGTACGCCGCGACCCTCCACGGCGGGCTCAATCAGGAGGACGCCTGGCAGCGGGCGGTCGAGCTGCTGTTCGAGCGCGTCGCCGTGGGCTGGACGGTCCACGGCGTGCGCACCGACACCCAGAAGGCGCTG
>DASSZV010000039.1:0-3096 GCA_035702765.1 Solirubrobacteraceae bacterium | reverse complement strand
CTGGGGACCGAGCGGGAACCGGTCCTCGCGTGAGCGCCGCATCGCCGACGACGGCCCGGCGGGGGTTCGCCTCCGACAACACCGCGACGATCCACCCGGCCGTGCTCGCCCGGATCGCCGCCGTGAACGTCGGACATGCCTTTGGGTACGGACATGACCCCTACTCGACGGAGGTCGCCCGGCAGGTGGCCGACGCCCTGGGCGGGGTCGAGACGTTCTTCACCTTCAACGGCTCGGGGGCCAACGTGCTCTCGCTGCGGGCGTGCTGTCGGCCCTGGCAGTCGGTGATCTGCTCCGAGCACGCCCACATCCACACCGACGAGACCGGCGCGCCCGAGGCGGTGGCGGGCCTGAAGCTGATGCCCGTCACCGCGCCTGAAGGGCGGATGGACGCGGCGGCGATTCGCTCCCTGCTCGCCTTCCGTGAGGCGGACGAGCATGCGGTCATGCCCCGGGTTCTGTCGATCACCCAGTCCACGGAGCTGGGCACCGTCTATGACCTCACCGAGTTCCGGGACCTTGTCGAGCTCGCCCACGACCACGGGATGCTCGTTCACGTCGACGGCGCGCGGTTGGCCAACGCGGCGGCCGCGCTCGACATCGGCCTGGACGAGGTCGTCGCGGGGACCGACATCGTCTCCTTCGGCGGGACCAAGAACGGCCTGCTGGGGGGTGAGGCGGTCGTCGTCATGCGCGAGGACCTGCTCGAGGGAATGCTCTGGCTGCGCAAGCAGACCCTGCAGCTGGCCTCCAAGATGCGCTTCCTCGCCGCCCAGTTCGACGCGCTGCTGGAGGACGACCTCTGGCGGGTCAACGCGGCCCACGCCAACGCCATGGCCCGCCGGCTCCAGGCGGCGGTGAGCGGCCTGGACGGGGTCACCGTCACCCGGCCCGCCCAGGCCAACGCGGTGTTTGCGGCCATCAGCGCCGCGGCGCGGGAGCGGCTGCTGGCCCAGTTTGACTTCTACCCGTGGGATGAGCGCACCGGTGAGGTGCGCTGGATGTGCTCCTGGGACACCACCGAGGAGGACGTCGACCGCTTCGCCGCCGCGGTCGCCGAGGCAGCTGGCGCGTCCCCGGCTTGAGCCGGCTGGGCGCGGCACGGTCAGCCGGTGGGACGGCCATAATCGCCGGGGTGTCCGCGCACCCCGACTCGCTCTACCGCCATGGCTTCATCCGCGTCGCGGCGGCGGTTCCCCGCCTGCGCCTCGTCGACCCGGGGGTGAACGCCCAGCGCACCATCGCTCTGGCCCGGCGCGCCGATTCCGCGGGGGCGGTGCTCGTCGCCTTCCCCGAGCTCGGCCTCACCGGCTACACCGCCGACGACCTCTTCCACCAGGGCGCGCTGCTCGGCGCCGTGGAGGCGGCGATCGAGCAGATCCGCGCCGCGAGCGTGGCGCTCACTCCGGCAATCGTCGTCGGCGCGCCCCTGCGGGTGGAGCAGGCCGTGATCAACGCGGCGGTCGTCATTGCCGGCGGCGAGATCCTCGGCGTGGCGCCCAAGAGCTTCCTGCCCGAGTACCGCGAGTTCTACGAGAAGCGCTACTTTCGACCCGCCCGCGACCTCGTCCACACGACGACGACGGTCGGAGGCCGCGAGGTGCCCCTGGGCAGCGACCTGCTGTTCACCCGCGAGAGCATCACTTTCGCGGTGGAGATCTGCGAGGACGTGTGGGCACCGATCCCGCCGAGCACCTACCACGCCCTCGCCGGGGCGACCGTGCTGGTGAACCTGTCGGCCTCGAACATCACCGTCGGTAAGGCCGACTACCGCCACGCCCTGGCCGCCGGCCAGTCCGGGCGGACGCTGTCGGCCTACCTCTACACGGCGGCCGGCTACGGGGAGTCGACCACCGACCTGGCCTGGGACGGCCAGGCGATGATCTACGAGAACGGGGTGCTGCTCGCCGAAGCGCAGCGCTTCCCCACCGAGGACAGCCTGATCCTCGCCGACGTCGACCAGGACCGGCTGTTGGCCGACCGGATGACCACCAGCTCGTGGGGGGACAGCGTCGGCGATTACCGTGACCGCCTGGCCGCGATGCGCCGGGTGAGGGTCCCAGGCGGTGTGCCCGAGGCCGCGCTGGCCCTGGAGCGGGAAATCCCGCGCTTTCCCTACGTGCCCGCGGACCCGGTCAGCCGCAACGAGCGCTGCTCCGAGGTCTACCGCATCCAGGTCTCGGGGTTGGCCACACGGATGGAGGCCACGGGGATCGAGCGGATCGTCATCGGCGTCTCCGGCGGCCTGGACTCGACCCACGCCCTGATCGTTGCGGCCAGCGCGATGGATCGCCTCGGCCTCCCGCGGGAGAACATCCTCGCCTACACGATGCCCGGCTTCGGGACCTCCCAGACGACCTTGCGCAGCGCCCGCGCGCTGATGGAGTCCCTCGGGGTGAGCGCCCACGAGCTCGACATCCGTCCGGCCTCCCAGGCGATGCTCGAGGCGATCAAGCACCCGGCCGGGCGCGGCGAGCCCGTCTACGACGTCACCTACGAAAACGTCCAGGCGGGGGAGCGCACCTCCCATCTCTTCCGCCTGGCCAACCTCCACAACGGCCTGGTCCTGGGTACCGGCGACCTCTCCGAGCTCGCCCTGGGCTGGGCGACCTACGGGGTCGGGGACCAGATGTCCCACTACGCGGTGAACGCCTCGGTGCCCAAGACGCTCATCCAGTTTCTGCTGCGCTGGGCGATCGACACCGACCAGTTCGGCGCCGCCACCGGCGCCGTGCTCGAGGCGGTCATCGACACCGAGATCTCGCCCGAGTTGATCCCCGCCGCCGACGGAGACGACGCCGCCCCCGTCCAGCGCTCCGAGGCCAAGGTCGGCCCCTACGAGCTCCAGGACTTCTTCCTCTACTACACGCTGCGCTTCGGCTATGCCCCCTCCAAGGTGGCGTGGCTCGCGCACCGCGCCTGGGGGGACCGCGAGCGCGGCCGCTGGCCCGACCTGATCCCCGAGACCAAGCGCAACGCCTACAGCCGCGAGCAGATCACCCACTGGCTGGAGGTGTTCCTCGACCGCTTCTTCCGCACCTCCCAGTTCAAGCGCTCCGCGATCCCCAACGCGCCGAAGGTCGGCTCGGGCGGCTC
>DASSZV010000112.1:0-13583 GCA_035702765.1 Solirubrobacteraceae bacterium | reverse complement strand
CGGCGAGCCCGCCGACGGCCCGCTCGCCGGGGTCGTGCGCCGCACCTACCGGCCCCACGTCGTGCTCGCCGGAGCCCCGAAGCCGCGGGAGCGCGGCGCCGGGGACGGCGTGCCGCTGGACCGCGCCGCCGGGGACGGCGGGGACGGCGTGCCGCTGCTCGCCCATCGCGGCCGCCTCGAGGGGGCCGCGACCGCGTACGTGTGCGAGCGCTTCGCCTGCCAGGCCCCGGTGAGCGACCCCGCAGCGCTCGGCGCGCTGCTCGGCGACGCGGCGGGCTAGGCGCCGCTGCGGCCGGACCGGCGCAGGGCGTGCACTAGCCTTAGCAGCATGCTCTCCGCTCGTCGTGAATCTCGGATCGTACGGGCGCTGGCGTCCGTGCTGGCCGCCCTGGCCATGGTCGTTGCCGTGGCTGCCTGTGGCAGCTCCTTCAACCGCTCGACGGCCGACCCCGCCGCCGCCGTGCCCGCGAGCGTCCCCATCTACGCCTCGGTGCAGGTGCCCGACTCCGGTCAGCTCTCGCGCCTGCACGCGATCGTCACCCAACTCGGCGGATCCGGCGCCTGGAGCACGCTGGGCGCGCACCTGGACCGCATGCTCGCCGGCCACCAGGTGAACATCAACCGCGACATCGCTCCGTGGATCGGCAGCTCCGTCGCCGTGGCCGCGATGCCCGACCCCAGCGGGGCCGCCACCGGACACATGTTCCACCCGGTGCTCATTCTTCCCACCAACGACATGTCGGCGGCGATCACCTTCGTCAAGCGCGTGATCGCCAAGGCCCCGAAGCTCACCTACCACCGGGACGGCGCTGACCTGCTCGTCGGTGATCTCAGCGGGATCAACGCGATCCTCCAGGGGTCCGGCTCGCTCGCCGGGAGTCCCGGATTCGCAGCGACCGAGCACGGCGTCGCCGGTGACCAGGCCCAGGTGTACGTGAACGTGCATGATCTGGTTGGGGTGGCCCGCCGCTATCTGAGCCGCCAGCACTCACCCGCCGCCCAGCGGCTGCTCACCAAGCTCGGAGCCCTCCCCGCCGACGCCGCCATCGCGCTTGGCGCCGGCGTCACCTCGGCCAAGACGCTCGCCGTGGACATCAGCTCTCACGCTCTGCCCGGCTCGGGCGCCTCCGGCACGGGTGCGAGCGTCGCCTCCCTGCCGGCTGACTCGATCGTCGCCGCCGCCGTGGATCTCACGAGCCATCCCAGCGCGATTGAGATCAGCCAACTGCTGGCTCACATCGACGCCCACGCGGCCGCCCACCTCGGCCACGGCGCCAAGCTCGCCCGCTTCGAGGGCCAGGCGATGTCCGCTCTGGATGCCCTGCGCGCCCTCGGTCCGCTGCGCCTGTCGCTCGGCGGAAGCTCGCTGCTCACCCTGCACGGCGGGCTGACCATGACCTCCCCCAGCCCGGCCGCGGCCGCCTCGCTCGTCGCCGAGCTCTACGGGCTGGCTCGGGCCGGCACGCGCCACGGCAGCCCGCTCAGCCTGACCGGGAACGCCACGGGCTTCTCCGTCGGTGCCGGTCCCTTCCAGGTCCATGTGAGTGACCGGGCGGGCAAGATCCTCGCCCTGGTGAATCAGCCCAGCGCAGGTGGCCTGTTCCACTCGTCGTCGACCCTGGGCGCGACGCCGGCCTACAAGGCGGCCCTGGCCCAGCTCCCGGCGGGGACCACCTCGGTGCCGGTCTATGTGTCCTTCGCACGTCTCTCTGCGCTGCTGAGCTTCTTCGCCGCGAGCGCGCATGGCCACCGGGCCCAGCAGGCGATGCGGCTGCTCACGCAGCTCAACTACCTGATCGTCGGCTCAGCGCCGACGGACACCCGAATCGTCCTCGGGCTCAAGTAGCCCAATGCCGCGCCGGGGCCGTGGGGCCCCGGCGCACGCGGGTCGGGGCCTCAGAGCACCGGGAGGTAGCGCTCGAGCTCCCAGGGGGTCACCTGGACGCGGTAGTCGTCCCACTCCTGGCGCTTGATCTCGATGTAGCGGTTGAACATATGCTCGCCCAGGGTGCGCAGCACGAGCTCAGACTGCGCCGTCAGCTCGATCGCCTCGCCGAGTGTCTCGGGGAGCTGCTCGATACCGAGGCGCCGCCGCTCGTCCGGGGAGAGGTGATAGAGGTTCTTCTCCATCGGGTCGGGCAACTCGTAGCCGTGCTCGATCCCCTCCAGGCCGGCCTGGAGCAGCACGGCGAAGGTGAGGTAGGGGTTGCACGCCGGGTCGGGACAGCGCAGCTCCATGCGCGTGGCCTGCTCCTTGCCTGGGTGGTACATCGGCACGCGCACCAGCGCGGAGCGGTTGCGCCGGGACCAGGCAACGTACACCGGTGCCTCATACCCGGGGACGAGGCGCTTATAGGAATTGACCCACTGGGCGAAGACCGCCGAGATCTCCCGCGCGTGGCGCAGCTGACCGGCGATAAAAGCCTTGCCCACGTCAGAGAGGAAGTACGGGTCGTTCTCGTCGTAGAAGGCGTTGCGCCCGCCCTTGAACAGGGACTGGTGGGTGTGCATCCCCGAGCCGTTCTCACCGAACAGCGGCTTGGGCATGAACGTCGCGTGCAGGCCGTACTGCATCGCGTACTCCTTCACCGTGATGCGGTAGGTCATGCAGTGGTCAGCCATCGTGAGCGCATCCGCGTAGCGCATGTCGATCTCGTGCTGGGAGGGACCGACCTCGTGATGGGAGTACTCGGTCTGGATCCCCAGAGCCTCGAGGCCGAGCACGGTGTCGCGACGCAGGTCCGATCCGGCGTCGAGGGTCGTGAGGTCGAAGTAGCCGCCCTCGTCCAGAACCTCCGTCGACTTGCTGTCGCGGAAGTAGAAGTACTCGAGCTCAGGTCCCACGTAGAAGTGGTCAAAGCCCATGGACTCCGCGCGCCGGATGGCGCGGCGCAGGACGTGACGGGGGTCACCCTCGTAGGGGATCCCCTCCGGGGTCTTGATGTCGCAGAACATCCGCGCGACGCCGTGCTCGCCCGACCCCCAGGGCAGGACCGCGAAAGTGGTCGGATCGGGCACCGCGATCATGTCCGACTCCTCGATCGCGTTGAAGCCAGTGATCGACGAGCCGTCGAAGCCCATGCCGCCCTCAAAGGCGTCGGGGAGCTCGGAGGCGTTGATCGAGAAGGCCTTGAGCTGACCGAGGATGTCGGTGAACCAGAGACGGATGAAGCGGATCCCGCGCTCCTCGGCGAGCGCGATGACGTCCTTGGCGGTGAGCGGCGGCTGCGAGTTCATCGCGGCGGAACGTTACTTGCTGGGGGGGCGTTCCGACCCTGTGCACCGGGCCAGAGCGGGCTGAGTCGACGCGCTCAGGGCCGTGCGGCGCGCCGGCGCGGGGGCCAGAGCGGCTGGGTCGACGCGCTCAGGGCCGCGCGGTGAGCCAGCGCTGGGCCCAGCGCTGGATCTCGCTGAGTGCCGGCCCCAGTGCGCGTCCCATCTCCGAAAGCGCGTACTCGACGCGCACGGGCGGACCCGGGTGGACGGTGCGAGCGACGATCCCCCGGGCCTCGAGCTCCTTCATCCGCTCCGAGAGCAGCCGGTCCGAGAGCTCGGGCACGGCCTGGGCGATCTCGGAGAACCGCAGGGGCCCGTCCATGAGCACCCGCAGGATCGCGCCCGTCCAGCGCCGGCCGACGAGCTCAACTGCCTCGTGGTACAGCGGGCAGCAGGCCGGGCGTTCGTCGGCGACGTCGCCGCGGCGAGGCTCCTCCGCATCTGAGGTGTGGTCGGTGACCGCCATCGCCGGGCGATGAGGATAGTCGCCCGTCGTTCAGGCCGCCTTCAGGGTACTGGACGCCTCACTGGACCCGTCGACGGGGATCTCGCCGGCCACGTTGACCATCGCCGTGAAGGACTCCAGCGACACCGCGGCGATCACCTCCAGCAGCTGCTCGTCACTCCAGCCCGCCTCACGCGCCTCCTCGTGCAGATGCACGGGCGGACGGGCGTCCTCCAGCAGCGCTCGGACGTAGCGCAGCAAGGCGTCCTCACGGGGGTCACCGGACTCGAAGTGCCGGGCGCGAGCCACCTCGTCCAGACCGAGCCCGGCTGCGCGCGCGGTCCGCGAGTGCAGGACGATCCCTTGGTCCGAACGGTAGTGCTCAGCGACGGCCAGACCGATCCGTTCGAGCGTGGCGACTCCGAGGGTGCCGTGGCGCAGTTCGGAGCGGAAGCGGGCATACGCCCGCAGGGCCGCCGGCGATCCGGCCAGGACGCCGAGAAAGTTCGGCAGCTGCCCGGCGCCGGAGAGGGCACCGCGGAGGATCGGAGCGGACCGCTCAGGCGCGGAGAGCTCGTCATGGATCTGGAACCTGCTCATGAACGTCTTCATGTCAACACCAGTGCGCCGTATCGGTCCACGGCACGGCCCCGGGCATGGGCCGTCCCGTCAGTGTGGGAGGAGAGGTACTTACGGAAAGTAAGTGTATGCGTGGGGAATCTGCCTGACAAGGGGGTGACTGCCCGCTGTCGGCAGATCTCACTCACCCCAGCCATGAAGCCAACCGTGGCTAAACGCAGGTTCAGCGCCCGGTCGCGGAACGCGAAGAGTTGTCCCCAGGTGGCGTAAGAGGCACGCCGCGGCGCGGGCGGGTGCCGGGGAGCCAGCACGCTCCGCGGGGGAGCGCGACGCCTCAGTGGCTGGTGATGGCGACGAGCAGGAGGATGACGCAGAGCAGGACCGCCCACATGGCGGTCCGGTCGGCCTGCAGGCCCCGACCCCGGTCGAGCGCCGTGCTGCGCGTGCGCGGGTGGAGCTGACGGTCCGTGACGTGCCCGGTGATGACGACGGTGCGTCGACCGCCGGGCTCGTCGGCGTGGAGGCGGGGGCGCGGGCCCCAGATCCGCTCCTCATCGAGCGCGTCGGGCAGCTCCTCCAGCTCGATCAGCTCCGGCTCGGGGGCGGGTGCACCGCGCCACGAACGTTCGAGCCCGTCGATCGCCTCAAAGTCGACCTCGACTGTCACGCCCCGGCTGAGTGCCGCCTCACGGTCGGCTTCCCGCGCCCAGGCACGGTCTGTGACGTGGATGACGCGGGCGTCGGACTCGCGTCCGAGGATGCGGTCCGGACGGATGGCTCGCGACTGAGGCTCAGACTCGAGAACGCGGCGCTTACGCGGTGTGGGCTCCGACCAGCTGACGTCGTCCATGATGACGACGCGCCCGGAGCGGTGGCTGCTACCCGGCATGCTTGGGGTGTTGTAGCAACATCGACGGACGGAAACGCATCGAACGTCCCACTCCACCCCGCAATTTGCAGGCTGTGCTCAGGCTCGCAACAGACCGCTAACAGTGCGTGCGGAAACCCGTTCCCGGAGCGCGTGAGAATGACCGCGCACTGAGGGCACGGTACGGGCCCGTGCGCCCGAAGAGCCATCCGGGGCCCGGAGACTCCTCCCCGGTCGCGAAAGCCGGGTGCGGGAGACTCTCCGCGAGCGGGGCGGCGGCGCTCTATGGGATGACGCGCCGACTCAGAGGCGTCAGCGGCCGGCGACGGCCGAGACGAATTTCGCCACGTCGACCGCGTCGGGTCCCTGCACGACGTCGGCGGGCATGGCGCCGTAGCCGAGGCAGCGCTGAGCCGACTCCGCCGCAGTGGGATCCTGCAGGCATCCATTGGCGATCGTGTAGAGCACGAGGCCCTCGGAGGGACGCAACTGGTCCAGGTTGGGGCCGGTCTTCCCGACCGCCGAAGCGGCAGAGAGGGTGTGACAGACGGCGCAGTGCTCACCGAAGAGCATCCGTCCGTTGACCTCCTGGGCGGTGAGCTGAAGCCCGCCGGTGCCCGCGGAGGTGCGGTTGTGGTTGGCCACGAGGAAGATCGCCGGCACAACGAGGCCGAAGCCGATCATGATCACGGCCAGGAACACGTTGATCACCATGCTCGCACCCTTGGACCGGGAGTAGATCGCGTTGCTCAGGGGTGCGAGCTTGCCCCGAGGAGCGGCCCAGAAAAGGACGGCGGCCAGACCGGTGAAGACGACGGCGATGATGATGACGGCAACCATGAGGGCCTGGACGATATCGAGGTCTCGAACCGGATGTCGTCTCCGAGGCCACCCTCATCGCCGCCGTCCACCTCCGAAGCTCATCACCGCCGGGGCGACGGCACGGAAGTCCTCCACCGCTCCCCCGGCCGGCCCGTCCGCCGCGACGGTCGTGTGACCGGCCAGGACCCCCTCGTCGAGCACGGGGAAGTCCTTGATCTGGGCGACGATCCGGTCCGGAGCCCTGATCGCCGCAATCCGGTCGACAAGCACGTTGATGACGCCTCCGGCCGCGGGATGACGCTCGAGCCGGCCATCCACGAGCAGCAGCGGCTCGGTCCGCACCAGGAGCCGGTGGCGCTCGTACACCGGCGGGGGCACGACGAGGTTGATGACGCCCAGCTCGTCCTCCAGCAGCACGAAGACGACCCCCGCAGCCGTCCCGGGACGCTGACGGGCGACCACCAGGCCCCCGACCTCGACGCGGGTGCCGTGGCCCAGACTCTCCAGACCCATGCTCGTCACCGCCCGCCCGGGCAGTCGGCCGGCCTGGCGCAGCAGGGCGAGGGGATGGACCGAGGCGGTGAGCCCGGTTGAGCCGTAGTCGGCGAGCATCGCCTCCCAGGCGCTCAGCGGCGCGAGCTCCGGCGGGGCGGGGAGGCCGAGCGGCAGCGCGAGCTGGGTCCCGCCCCCCCGTACCCGGCGCCCCGGGGTGGCGATCCCGAGCTGCCAGAGAACCTGGCGCCGCGGCGAAGCGCGGGGGGGTGCCGTCGCGTCGCCGCCAGCGCCCCGTTCACGCGGGGGCCCACCTGGACCGGCCTCACCGGCCGGTCCAGTCAGCCCGTGGCCCACACCGGCGCCACCCACCTCGACAAGTGAGTCACAGGCGCCGCTCCAGGCCAGCAGCTCCATGGCCGGTGCGCCGGCCCCCGCCCGTGAGGCGAGGTCGGCGAGGTCGGCGAAGGGCCCGTCGGCCTCGCGGGCGGCGACGAGCGCGGCCACCTCCTCACGACGCACCCCGCGCACGTAGCCCAGGCCGATGCGCACGGCCCCATCCGCATCCATGGCGCACTCCACCCCGGAGCGGTTCACGTCGGGGGGGCGCACGACGAGCCCTCGGCGCTGGGCCTCGTGGACGAGGGCATCGGGTGGATAGAAGCCCATCGGCTGCTCGTTGAGCAGCGAGCAGAGAAACTCCGGCGCGTAATGGACCCGCAGCCAGGTCGACTGGTAGGCGAGCAGCCCGAAGGCGGCGCCGTGGGCCTTGGGGAAGCCGAAGCCCGAGAAGCCCTTCACCATCTGGAAGACCTCCTCGGCGAGCTCGGGACTCACCCCGTGACGGGCAATCGCCCCGGCGACGAAGGCGGTGTGATGGGCCTCCATCGCCGCCTCCGAGCGCTTCTTGGACATCGCCCGGCGCAGGCCCTCGGCCTGTCCGATGGAGAAGCCGGCGAAGGCGACGGCGACCTCGAGCACCTGATCCTGGAAGATGATCGTCCCCAGGGTGTCCTCCAGCGGCGCGCGCAGGGACTCATGCAGGTAGGGCACCTGGTAGTCGGGGTCCTCGCGCAGACGCTGCTTGCGGGCGATGTAGGGGTTGACCGCCCCACCCTGGATCGGGCCGGGCCGCACGATCGCCACCTGGATGGTGATGTCCTGAAGCGTCTCGGGCCGCGTCCGGCGCAGGGACTGCATCTGGGCCCGGCTCTCGATCTGGAAGACCCCGGTCGTCTCGGCCTGCTGAATCGCCGCATAGGTGGCGGGGTCGTCGTAGGGGATCGTCGAGAGGTCGATCCGCTCCCCCCGGCGCGCGCCGATGAGCTCGACGCAGCGCTCCACCGCCGAGAGCATCCCCAGGCCGAGCAGGTCGATCTTGAGAAAGCCCGCGTCGGCGCAGGAGTCCTTGTCCCACTGGGCGATCTGACGGCCGGCCATGGCCGCAGGGACGATCGGCACGCAGTCGATGAGCGGCTGCGTGGCCACGATCATCCCACCCGAGTGCTGGCTGAGGTGGCGGGGCAGGCCATGGGCCTCGGCGGCGAGGTGGGCCAGCCAGCGCCAGCGCCCGGCCGCTTGCGTGCGCCCGGTGAAGACACTCTCGATGTCGGACCCGACCTTGCGCGCATCCCACCCCTCAGAGGAGCGCGCGACCCGCTCGATCTCCCCCGGCGGCAGACCCAGCGCCTTGCCCAGCTCGCGGATCGCCCCCCGGGCCCGGTAGGTGGGAAAGGCGGCCACGAGGGCGGAGCGCTCGGCGCCGTAGCGCTCGTGGATGCGCGGGATGAGCACCTCGCGGATGTCCCGGGGGAAGTCGAGGTCGATGTCGGGCAGGGCCCCGAGCTCCTCGTTGAGGAAGCGTCCGATGAGCAGCTCGTTGGCGATCGGGTCCACGTGGGAGAGGCCGGTGAGGTAGCAGACGATCGAGGAGACGCTCGAGCCGCGACCCCGCCCCGGGGGCAGCAGTGCCCGGGCGCTGTCTGGCCCGCGCACCTCGACGGCGACCTCGCGGGCGAGCTCGAGCATGTCGTGGTGGAGCAGGAAGAAGCCACCAAGGTTGAGCGACTCGATGATCGCCAGCTCCTGCTCGAGCCGGGCCTCGGCCTCACGCGCGAGCCGACGTGAGGCCGCTGGCGCGCTCGAGCCGTAGCGCCGCGCGAAGCGGACCCAACAGAGCTCCGCGAGACGGCGCATGGTCGCGGGGTCCTCCGCTCCGGGGTAGCGGTAGCCGAGGTCGACGGTGAGGTCGAAGGCCAGCGTCTCGGCCAGAGCCTCGGTCTCGGCCACTGCGGCGGGGTCCTCGGGGAAGCGGGCAGCCATCGCCGCCGGAGCGGCGAGCACGTGGCTGAAGTTCCCCCGGCGCAAGGGCTCGGAGGCATCGAGGGTGCTGTGGTGGGCCACGGCGACGAAGGCGTCCTGCAGCGGGGCCCGAGCGCGGGTGTGAGCGTGGACGTTGCCGGTGGCTACGGTCCGTAGACCCAGGCGGCGAGCCAGCCAGGACAGACGGCGGTTGCGCACACGGTCGTCGGCGAGGTAGGGGCGCTGGAGCTCGACGCGCATGTTCTCCACGCCGAAGGCCTCGACGAGGGCGCGCAGCGTCGCCTCATCACCGACGCCGTGGCTCGCACAGCCGCTGAGACAGACCAGCCCGGCGGCATGATCGCGGATCTGAGTGAGGCCGAGCTTCGGCCCGAGCACCGGGGCCCCCGGACGCACCTCCCGCGTGTGGGCGTGGGCGAGGGTGAGCAGCCGACAGAGGCTGCGCCAGCCCGTGGCGTCGCGCACGAGCAGGGTGAGATGACGACCGTCTTCAAGGTCGACCTCGGCACCGTGGATCGCCTTGAGGCCCAGGGCCCGGGCGGCGACGGCGAACTCCATCGACCCGCTCACCGAGTTGTGGTCGGTGAGCGCGAAGGCCCGATAGCCCGCCGCCGTGGCGGTCCCCGCCAGCTCGTCGGGCAGCGAGGTCCCGTCGAGGAACGAGAAGGCCGAGTGGGCGTGGAGCTCGACGTATGACACGAACAGATGTTCGCATACAGGCAGGACGCCTCCTCCACCCGGGACGCGTCGGCGCTGCGCGACGCTCGCGGGGAGAGGGTCCTGGAGCGGAGGTCGAAGCTGGGAGCCCGGGGCGGCGGGGCCGGGGCCTCAGTGCACCTTGACGAGGTCCCGGCTCGGGTCGATCTGCCAGCGCGCGGCGACCTCGAGCAGGTGGTCGGATATCGCCCACTGGTCCGGACGCTCGTCACCCTCGTGCACCGGACTGGCCCCCTTGAGGGCCATGCAGCCCGTGTTGTCGCCAAGCTGGCGGATGCGCTCAACCTCACCGGAGGTGAGGAGCTGGACCGGCGGGAGGGCGGCAAGCTCGGCGCGCTTCTCCTCCACCGGGCGGCCGCCCTTCTCCTGGACGAGGGTGGGCACGACGCTGAGCACGGCGGGATGAGCGAGGTTCCACAGGCAGGCGAGCTGGAGCAGGGTGAGGCCGTAGGCCTCGGCGATCGGCGCCATCTGGGCGATCCTCTCCAGGCCGGCGCCGATCCAGCCCTCGGGACGGAACTTGCGATGGTCGAAGTCAGCCAGCTCGGTCGCGGTGGTCACGTCCCCGCCGAAGAGGCCGCCGTAGTCGACCACACGGGTGATCACCTTGATGTCCTGGGCCGCAGCGGCGTCGAGGACGAGCTCGCCCGGCCAGGGCTCGAGCGGATTGAGGATGACCATCGCCCAGTCGATGCGGGCGCCGAAGCGCTCGAAGCAATCAAGCAGATCGAGGGTGAAACCGTTCGCCGGGCCGGGGGCCACGCCGATGCGGCGGGTGAGGCCGGCCTGCTTGAGCGCCTCCATGCCGTCCCACACCGTCTCAGAGGAGTACCCGGTGCGGTCCGGGTTGTGCAGCAGCAGCAGATCAAAGGCGTCGATGCCGATCCGCTCGAGTGAGCGCTGGGTCGCATCCCGGAGGTAGGCGGCGTACTGGTCGGGACTGCGCAGGCGCGGGTCGGTGAACCGGGGGAAGCCCTTGGCGCCCTCACGGGTGCCGGTGTAGAAGTCATGACCGACCGCGCCGACGACGCAGACGTTGTCCCGGGACGGGGCGACGGGGCGGGTGAGGGCGCGGCCGAGCAGCGTGTCGGCCTCACCCTGACCGTAGACGTCAGCGGTGAGGACGGTGGAGATCTGGGCGTCCGGGGTGATGAGCGCGAGGAAGCGCTCGTCGTCCAGGGGCTCGCCAAAGTGCATGAAGCGACCGCCGCTCCAGGTGCCGAGGGCGGTGCGGGTCGGGTCGGTGCTCACGGTCTCTGAGTGTAGGTCCCGGACTGGGTGGGGGCAGGTGGTCCCGGGCTGGGTGGGGGCAGGTGCACAACCCGACCAGGTCCCGGGCACGGCGGGGGCTGGTCGGGTTCGTGGACTGGGAGGTGCACAACCCGACCAGGTCCTGGGCACGGCGGGGGCTGGTCGGGTTCCTGGACTGGGCTCGGGCACCGAACAGCCTCGCTGCGGCGCCGACCCGGCGTCTGTGACCGGCAGGGGCGGCGGGCGCGCCTCAGCGCTGGCGCCACCAGCGTCCGGTTCGCAGATCGTGGAAGACGACCTCGTTCCGGCCGCAGACGGTGACGACCTCCCAATAGCGGCGACGTAGGGGCGTCTCGGTCCACCAGCGGTCCTCGATGAGCCATGACTCGCGCACGCAGTCGACCTCACGGTCATCCACCCGCACCGGCTGTCCGCCCGCCCCGGCCTGCACGCGTACCCGCCGGGGGACGCCCAGGCGCTTCTGCCCCGGGGTCATCCCTCAAAGGGCGTCAGCACCGAGCGCCGCTCGGGCAGACGTGAGTCGGGGTCTACCGCGAGGATCCGCAGTGCCCCCTCCGGACCAGCGACGGTACGCACCTGGCGCACCGCCTCACCCAGACGGCCCGCGCGGACCTCCGCGGGGTCGTCCAACAGCGCGCGCTGATCCCCGCCGGCCGGGCCGAAGCGCTCCACCGCCAACGTGAGCGAGGTGGCCGGGGCGGGAAGCAGGCCCAGCCGCGGAGTGAGCGCGAGGCGCATCCGTGCGGGGTCGGCGAGCGCCTCCCGGAAGGTGACCTGCTGGTTCCAGGTGCCTCCACCCTCGACGAGGCAGGCCGAGAGGATGACCGCCCGCAGCGAACGTCCGCGCCGCTCCCGGCGGGCGAGCAGACGATCCACGAGCACCCCGAGCACCCGCTCGAGCTGAAGACCGTCGACCGCCTCGGGCAGCTCGAGCGTCTCGCGCACCAGCTCACCCGGGGTGCGGGGGCGCAGCGGGAGGTCCAGACCACGGGCCAACCGCTGGGCGAGGATCCCCAGGGAGCCGAAGCGGTCCGAGACCGCCCCGGTCTCCAATGCGGCAAGCTCCCCCAGAGTGGCGATGCCGAGCCGCGCGAAGGTGTCCGGCAGGGCGGCCAGCTCGTGGCGGGAACGCAGCAGATCCACGCCCAGCGGAGCGAGGAAGCGCCGGCACTCGGCCTGCCCGCCGGTCACCACGAGCGGGCGGCGGACGCGAGAAAGGCTGGCGGCAGCCACCGCACCGAAGCGCGTCGGCGCGACACCGAACTTCACCGGAGCCCCCACGGCGCGACGGGCCGCGGCGAGCACGGCCCCCAGCGGCCCGCGCAACGCGTCCCGCTGCCAGGCTCCGGTGCCCGACCCGCCGCCGTGGAGGCGCAGCAGCCCGCGCGCGTCGAAGCAGGCGGTGCCCGGAGGGCCCGGCTCAACCGCCGCTCCGATGGACTCCAGGCCCACGAGCATCCCCTCCCAGCGTTCCCCCACCCCGACCGGATCCGGTGGAACGAGGGTGAGCTCGGGGCAACGCGCCAGCGCCTCCCCCAGCCGCATCCCCGCGACGATGCCGAAGGTCTCCGCCGCGGCGGAGACCTCGCCGATGACCTGCTTGCCGGGCTCGGGCGCCAGTGCGGCCGGCACCCCGATGAGCTCCTCACGACGTCGCCCGGCGGCGACGGTGAAGGCGAGACGCGGAGCCGTGACACAGATGACGAGCGAGGGGGACTGCATACGAACAGATGTTCGCTTAAGCCCCGGCGACTGCCAACCTTCGGCCCTCGAAAAAGCTCGCGTGGTGCAGAAATTGCCTGCCGTCCGCCTCATCTGCCTGGAACGACGAACGACGCTCGGCGCCCGTCGACCATCCGAGCGCCCCAGACCCGCCGCACCGCGCCGCAGCGGTCAGGCGACGTATCTGACGATCTGGCTGAAGACGATGTCCTGAATCTGCGGCGCGGCGGCGTAGGTCACGGAGATGACCCGACCCAGCGGTGTGGACACCCGCTTGGGCCGCTTGCGGACCGCGTCGCAGATGAGGTCGGCCGCGGCGCTGGCCGACAGCGCCGGCAGGTGCTCGTACTGCTCGGTCGGGGCGATCATCGGCGTGCGCACCAGCGGCATGTAGATGGTCGTGATGTCGATGCCGTCGAGCAGGATCTCCGGGGCGATCGACCGCGAGAACGCATCGAGGGCCGCTTTGGAGGCGAGGTAAGCCGAGAACCGTGGCGAGTTGGCCTGCAGCCCCATGGTCGAGATGTTGATGATGTGACCGGCTCCCCGGTCGCGCATGGCCGGCAGCCAGCCGAGGATGAGCCGGACCGCGCCGAAGTAGTTGAGCGCCATGGTGCGCTCGTAGTCGTGGAAGCGGTCGTAGGAGCGCGAGACCGAGCGGCGGATCGACCGCCCCGCGTTGTTGATGAGCACGTCAGGGACCCCGACCTCACGGGTGACCGCAGCCACGAGCGCGTCGATCGCCTCGAGGTCGGTGAGGTCGCAGGGGAACACCACCGCCTGCCCGCCGCGGGCGCGGACCTCCTGCGCAGTCTCCTCGAGCGCCTCGGGCGTGCGGGCCACGAGCACGACGCGCGCCCCGGCCTCCCCCATCTTCAGGGCCGTCGCCCGCCCGATGCCCGAGGAGGCACCGGTGATCATCACCAGGCGTCCGGTGAGCGCGGCGGCCAGGGACGGCGCGACGAGCTCCCCGGCGGCGGGGATCTGACTGGAGATGGAGCGGGCGGCCCGCGCGCCCGCGGCGGGCAGGCGGTGGTGTTCCCCTGCGACCTCACCGACCTCGAGGCG
>DASSZV010000050.1:0-16598 GCA_035702765.1 Solirubrobacteraceae bacterium | reverse complement strand
CTGGCCGTCGTCGCCGACGTCACGTCGCTGGAGTCGATGCAGGGCGCGGTGGCCCAGGGGATCGAGCGGTTCGGGGGCATCGACCTCGTCCTGGCCAACGCCGGCATCGCCTCCTACGGCTCGGTGCGCGCGGTCGACCCGAAGGTCTTCGCGCGCGTGCTCGACATCAACGTCGTCGGGGTGTTCCACACCGTGCGGGCGGCGCTGGAGTCGGTGATCGAGCGTCGCGGCTACATCCTCGTCGTCTCCTCCGAGGCCGCCTTCGCCCCCGCGCCGGGACTTGCGGCCTACTCGGCCTCCAAGGCCGGTGCGGAGAACTTCGCCAGCTGCCTGCGCCTCGAGGTGGCTCACCTGGGTGTCGACGTCGGCTCCGCGCACATGAGCTGGATCGACACGCCGATGGTCCAGGAGGCCAAGGCCGACCTGGGCGCGTTCCGGCGCATGCTCGCCCAGCTCCCCGGCCCCCTGGGCAAGACGATCCCCCTGGAGGACTGCGTGAGCGCCTTTGTCGACGGGCTCGAGCAGCGCAAGCGCCGCGTCTTCGTCCCCGGCTGGGTCGGGCTGCTCGGCGCCTTCAAGCCCGCGCTCACCTCGCGCCTGGGCGAGCGCTCAGTGCTTGCGCGCTCGGCGACGATGGTCGAGGAGATGGACGCCGAGGTGGCGGCCATGGGGCGGTCGGTGAGCGAGCGGATCGCCGGGCTCGAGGCCCAGCGCGCCTAGGGGATCTCCGAGGGCGGCGCCCGTGAAGGCGCCGCCATCCTCGGCCCGCCGCCGCACGCCGTCTCGCTTTACGCTTGGCCCATGGCACTCGAACCCGGTACCCCCGCTCCCGACTTCACCCTTCCGGACCAGGACGGCACTCCGGTGACGCTCTCGTCACTACGGGGCCGGAAGGTCGTCGTGTACTTCTACCCCAAGGCCGACACGCCCGGGTGCACCACCCAGGCCTGCGGCGTGCGCGACCACCGCTCCGACTACGCGGCGCTCGACGCGGTCGTGCTCGGCGTCTCCCCGGACGCGCCGGCGAAGATCAAGAAGTTCGTCGACAAGCACGATCTCGGCTTCACCCTGCTCGGGGACGAGGATCACTCCGTCGCCGAGGCCTATGACGTGTGGGTGGAGAAGTCGATGTACGGCAAGACCTACATGGGCATGGAGCGCACCTCCTACGTGATCGACCCCGACGGCGTCATCACCGACGTCTTCGCCAAGGTGAAGCCCGCCGAGCACGATCAGAAGGTGCTTGCCGCGCTGGGTGGCTGACCGCCGGGCGGCCGGGCGCCGGGGTCAGGCGACGCCGGCCGAGGGGGCGCGCAACAGGGACGCGAGTGCCGTCTCCGGGTCGGCCAGCAGGCCGGGGGTGGGCGACAGGCCCTCGCTGATCGCCCGCTTGGCGAACATGAACTCCTGCGGTCGGTTCACGCAGTCAGCGGCGATCAGGCGACCCTCGGTGAGGTAGAAGCAGGCGAAGCTCCGGCCGGCGCGAGGATCCCCGCGCAGCACGACCGTGTCGTAGCCCCTGCTCAGGCCGGCGATCTGCAGCTTGACGTCGAACTGGTCGGACCAGAACCACGGGAGGGCCGTGATCGACCTGTCCGTGCCACAGATCGTCGCGGCCACGGTCTTGGCCTGCTCGACGGCGTTGGCGACACACTCCAGGCGGACGTGGCGGTCATAGCGGATGTCGAAGTAGTTCGTGCAGTCGCCGGCGGCGAAGATCGCCGGGTCGTCGGTGCGGCCGTGAGCGTCGATGACGACGCCGTTGTCGACGGCCAGCCCGGCCTCCCCGGCCAGCTCCACGTTGGGGATGACGCCGACCCCGACGATGACCAGGTCGGCGGGAACGATCTCGCCGTCGGTGAGGCTGACCCCGCTCACCGTGTCCGCGCCCTCGATCCCCGTGACGCCGACGCCGAGGCGCAGGTCGACCCCTTCCTCACGGTGCACGCGGTCGAAGAACGCCGAGATCTCCGGAGCGGTGACGCGCCCCAGGACGCGGTCGGCCAGCTCGAGCACGGTGACGGACAGACCGAGCGTGCGCAGCGAGGCCGCGGTCTCGAGCCCGATGTACCCGGCGCCGATGACCACGGCCCGGCCCGTGCTGGGGATCTCGGCACGTATGGCCTCGGCGTCCGCTGCGGTGCGCAGCGCGTGGACCCCGGCGAGATCCGCCCCGGGGAGCGGCAGGGGGCGCGGGCGGGCGCCCGTGCAGAGCACCAGCGTGTCGTAGCCCAGCGTCTCGCCGTCGTCCAGGTCGAGGACCCGGGAGTCCCGGCGGATCGCCACGACGCGTCCGTGGCGTACGGTAATTCGCTCCTTCGCGTAGAACTGGGGCTGGCGGATGAGCCCCTCGTCCAGGGTCGACGTCCCCGCGAGCAGGGCTTTGGACAGCGGTGGGCGCTGGTAGGGCAGCGACGGTTCATCGCTGATCAGCACGATCTCGCCCGTCCAGCCGCCCTGGCGCAGGCTCGCGCCCACCTGCACGCCGGCGTGGCTGGCGCCGACGATGACCACGCGCGCGCTGCTCACTGCCTGTGTCCCGCTGTCCGTCGCCACTGTCGTGATCTCAGGCCGCCGTTGCCGGCGTGGAGCGCTCCGCAGCCGGGGTGACGTCAGGGTCCTTGGGGGTGAGCTGAACCATCATCGTGGAGTAGCCCTTGACGAAGTTCGACTGCACGTACTCGGGCTCCCCCACCACGTCGATGCGCTCGAATCGAGTGAGCAGCTCCTCCCACAGGATGCGCAGCTGCATCTCGGCCAGGCGGTTGCCCATGCAGCGGTGCACCCCGAAGCCGAAGGACATGTGGTTGCGCGCGTTCGGCCGGTCGATGATGAGCGCGTCGGGGTTCTCGAACTTGCGCTCATCCCGGTTGCCCGAGGCGTACCACATGACCAGCACGTCCCCCTTGCGGATGAACTGGCCGCCGAAATACAGGTCCCGCTTGGCGACCCGCCGCATGTAGGCCAGCGGGGTCTGCCAGCGGATGATCTCCGAGACCATGTTGGGGATCAGGGAGGGGTCGGCCTTGAGCTTGGCGAACTCGTCAGGGAACTGGTTGAGGGCGTAGACCCCGCCGGACATCGAGTTGCGGGTGGTGTCGTTGCCGCCGACGATGAGCAGGGTGAGGTTGCCGAGGAACTCATACGGCTTGTGGATCAGGTCCTTGGTGTCCGGGGACGTCTGCATCAGGGTGATCAGGTCGAAGCCGTCAGGCTCACCGGCCGCGCGGCGGGCGGCCTTGTCGTGCCAGAGCGCGACGAAGCTGCGTGCGCACTCCGCGGCAGCGGTGAAGACCTCGTCCGCGTGGGTGGAGCCACCGGTGGCCTCGCTCGAGCCGCTGATCGTGTCGGACCAGTAGGTCAGCTTGTGGCGCTGCTCGAAGGGGAAGTCCAGCAGGGTGGCGAGCATGCGGCCGGTGATCTCCTTGGAGACCCGCTCGACCCAGTCAAAGGGACGGTCGGTGGGCAGGCCGTCGAGCACGTCCTGGACGCGCTCGCGGATCAGTGACTCCATCTCCTTGAGGTTCCGCGGGGCGACGACGCCCTGGACGGCCCGGCGCTGGAGGTCGTGCTTGGGCGGGTCCATCGCGATGAACATCTCGATGTCGATCGGCGGGGGCCCGAGCACGATGAACGGCTCAGCGGAGAAGTCCTCGGGATTGGAGTCGACGGCCTGAATGTCCGCGTAGCGCGTGATCGACCAGAACGGACCGAAGGGGCTGTCGGCGAGATAGTGCACCGGCGCCTCTTCGCGCAGCCGGGCGAAGTACGGGTACCACTTGCCCTGGCGGTTCATGAACGGGTTGGAGACGTCGATCTCGGTGAGCGGCACCTCCGCGGGGTCCGGGATCGGCTGCTCGGTGAAGACGAGCGCGGTGCTGAGGCCGGCGGCCCGCCTGGTCCGCTCGACGAGGTGGGCGGCGCGCACCTGCATCTCAACCGGCAGCGTGGCCTGCAGCTTCTCCGTGATCGTGGTCTTCGCCTGGTCCAGCAGGGTGGTGGCGGTCGTCATGGTCTCTCTCATCCTCGTAGGGTGGACGCGTCAGGGGCGGGCTTACATCTGGAACTCGGGCAGGTGGACGGTGAGTCCGTCCACCTCCGCCCGCGCCGTGATCTGACAGGCCAGACGTGAGTTGGGCGTGCACTCGGGGGACATCTCAACCATCTGGCTCTCGAGCTCGGTCCGCGTCCCCGTGGTGGCGATCCAGGCGTCGTCGATGATCACGTGGCAGGTCCCGCAGGACGCCTCGCCGCCACAGTCGCCGTCGATCCCTGGAACGCCGTGGCTCGTGGCCAGCTGCATGAGTGACTCGCCCGCGGTGAACTCGACCTCGTGAGTTGTGCCGTCATAGGCGACGAAAGTGATGGTTCCCATGGTGTCCCCTGCTGAGTCGTCCTGAGTTGTCGAAGGGCTGGCGCCCCCGCGCCAGCGTCGTGTGAACGATCCTACGCCGAGCCTTTACAGCATGTCAAGACGTCTCTGTTGTCGTCCTGTCAGGAGGGGCGGTACCATTGACGTGTGGCCATCCTCTCCCGGCGATCGGCGGCGGCATCGACGCGCCAGGTGAATCGCAGCGCCCTCATCCGGGCCACGCTGGAGCTGCTCGCCGCGCCCACGCCCTTCGCCGACCTCACGATCGAGCAGATCGTCCGCCAGGCGGGCCTGTCGCGGCCGACCTTCTACACGTACTTCCAGGACAAGCGTGCGCTTGTGCTCGAGCTCGGAGCGATCGTCCACGATGCCGTGGCGGAGGCCGCCGACCCCTGGCTCAGCTCCGGCCAGGGTGACGTGCGCAGCACGCTCAGCGCAGTGCTCGACGCCTTCCGCGAACATCGTCATGCCCTGGCCGCCGTGGTCGAAGCCGCCGCCTACGACGACGCGGTGAGCGACTTCTGGCACGCCTTCCACGACCGCTTCCGGGTCGCCGCGGAGGCACGCGTGCGCGCCGGTGATCCCGAGCTCACGTCTGAGCGTGTCGATGCTCGGGCCTACACGCTCGTGTGGATGACCGAGCGCACGATGACGGCCCACCTCGCGCAACCACGCGTGGACGAGGCCGCCCTGCTCGACGAGCTCGCACTCGCGTGGACGAACGCCAGCGGCGCGCGCGGCTCAGACTGAGGGGCGCTCGCCCACCACGTCCAGGCGCAGGCCGCTCACACTGAGGGGCGGTTGCCCACCGCATCCAGGCGGGCTCGCGCCGGACCGACCATCGCGCGGGCCCAGGTTCGGTAGCCGAGGTCGTTGGGGTGGAGCAGGTCCGCGGACCGGTGGGTCAGTGCGCGCAGGTGAGCCAACCGCCGCGTGGCGGCGTACAGCGGCACCACGGCGAGGTCACGAGCGTCGGCCAGGTCGCGGAGGATCGCATTGGCCGCCGGGACATGACGGCCGACCGGGGTGAAGGGCAGGGCGGGCAGGTCGCTGACCAGGGCGTGCCCGGGCAGGGCGTCGAGCAGTCGCGCGGCGTCCGCGCTGAAGCGCTCGGGAGCAAAGCCATCGAGGTCGGCGATCCCCGCCGTCACGGTGACGAGTGCGTCGTCGAGCTCGAGCGCTCGCAGCTGCGGGACCACGGCGCTGTGGAGGTCGCTGAGGCGGGCGCCGGTGACCGAGAGGTTGATGACGCGGAGGGGGCCGGGCAACAGGCGCTCGAGCCGCCCGACGTAGGAGCCGCTGGGATGTCCGGCGCCGATCCCCTGGGCGGTCGAGTCGCCGACGGCGACGTAGAGCAGCCTGCCGGGGCGCTGCGCGAGCTCCTCCCAGTAGCGCCGGTGAACGGCGACGCGGTCGGCGCTCAGCAGCTCTCTGTTGGCCAGTTCGCGTCCGAGGATACGGCGGGCCAGTAGCCCGACAGCCACCGTCGCGGCGAGCGCCGCGCGGGAAGAGCCGTCCCGGGACGACCGCGCCAATGGGGCGGCCGCCACCGGCGGGTTCCTAGGCGAGACCCTCCCGGGCCTCACGCACGAGCGCGACCGCCTCAGGGAACACGACGGCCATCACCGAGCGGATCTGCTCGGCCTGCTGCTCGGTGTTGCCCTGGATGTTGACGCGGTTGATCGCCGCCACGGTCAGGTCCACCGCCAGCTTGATGGCGTTGTCAGCCCAGGCGATGCGCTGTGAGCTCTGCATCTCGTTGGCGAACTCGGCGAGTCGCCGCTGAATCTCTTCCGGATCCCCGAAGGGAAATCCAAAGCCGCTTCCTTCCATAGGCCTCAGCCTACTCCACTGAGATTTCCGGGATGCCGATTTCTTCGCCACAGCTTCAGTGGTGGGTGCGGAGGGGGACGGCGACAGGGCCGTCCGGGGGGGGTGTGCGGGGCGGGCTGGTGTGCTGGGCGGTGCGGTGCGGTGCGGGGCATGGCGGGGCGTGGCGTGGCGTGGCGTGGCGGGGCCTGGCGTGGCGGTGCCTGGCGTGGCGGTGCGGGGCTGTGGATCAGGCCGCAGTGGACCGGGCGAGGGCGGCGGCGATCTCGGCGATCACCATCAGCGGCTCCGCTTCCAGGCGCCGCGCGGTGATGCGGATCACCCGCCAGCCGGCGGCTACCGCGGCGGCATCGCGGCGACGGTCCTCGTCAAAGCGGTCCCGATGGAACTCCCAACCGTCGAACTCGAGAATCAGCCGCTGCGCGGGCCAGACGAAGTCGCGCTCATAGCCGGCGACACGCTGATTGGTGAGCGGGGTGGGCAGCCCGGCCTGGCGCAGTAGCCGTCGGGTCCGGCGCTCGTAGATCGACCGCGTCATGGCCAGCTCTCCCGGAGGCCGGGACAGGAGCCGACGGACGAGCGCGGCGCCGGGATGGTTCACGGGGAGCCGGCTCAGCGCGTCCCGGATCTCCATGTCGGCCCGCAGGCTCCGGCGCCGGAGCATGGCCAGGGCCGATTCGGTCTCAATCAGCGGTACCTGGCCGGCGAGGTCGAGGAAGCTGCGAGCCGGCGCGGTGATCGGGATGCCGTGTCGGTGCCGGATGTCCCGGGGATCGATCGCCGCCACGCGATGGATGAGGGCCGCGTTCTGAGCTGCGGCGTTTCTCCCGGCGAGCAGCGCGTGTGTGGTTGCAGGACAGACGTCGGTGATGTCCCAGAGGCGCGCCGCTGTCGCGTGGCTGATGATGCCGTCGCCTCGGAGTTGCAGAGCTAATGCCATCGCCAGGCTCTCGGGGGCTGACGCGTGCCCGTCGAGCGTGAAGACGTCCCTGAAGATCGGGGCAAGCTCACCGCGCTGCACACGGTTGCGCACCCCTTTCGGGCCGACGCCCCCCGCCCGCAGCTGCACCCGGTGCAGGCATCCGTGCTGGCGCCGGGCGAGGCGCCGCAATTCACGTTCCCCGGTCTCCCGAGGGTGCTCGAACCGACAAAGCGTTCCCGCGAGGGGGGCTTTGTCGAGATCGCGTCCCCGGGGGCCGTCATTCCGACAAAGCCCGGAGTTGGCGGGAGCTTTGTCAGATGGGCGTCTGTCGTCGCTGTCCTCTGCGCTCATCGCGGCCCATGATCACTCGACTACGCCCGGGAACGGCCGGATGAGACAAAGTTGATGCGAAGTGGTTGCGACCCGCTGACCCGCTGACCCGCTGACCCGCTGACCCGGGGGTGGCTCAGACCCGTCGGGCCAGCACCGCGACCGTCCCTCCGGCGCCACGGCGCGCCGCGAGCCGCTCGAAGGCCACGGCCACCGGCAGCCAGGGCAGAGCCGCCACGGTCAGCAGCAGATCCGCCGACTCCAGCGGGGCGTTGCGCTTGAGCAGGTTGTAGAGGTAGGAGATTCGTCGCGTCCCCAACGAGACGAGCGACTGCCACATCCCGTACGGGTTCTGCTCCAGGAGGCGATGCTCGACCTCCACGACCTCGAAGCCCGCAGCGCCCAGCAGCGCCGTCACGCCGGCGACCGTGTAGTGGACCCGGTGCCGAGGCATGTCGAGGTGATACCAACGCCCGCCGGTCAGCCGGGCCTGCCAGGAGCTGAGGTTCGGCACGCCGACCAGCAGCAGCCCGCCGGGCACCAGCCAGTCCCAGATCGCCGCCAGGGCCATGCCCGGGTCATCAAGGTGCTCGAGCACATGCCAGAGGGTGACCACGTCGACGGATCCGGACGCCAGGCCGGCGGCCTCGATCGTGGCCGGGATGAGCCCCAGGGTGGGATCGACCGCGCGCAGGGAGGGCTCGATCCCGACCGCGTCGAATCCGGCCGCCCGGGCGGCCGCGACAAAACGGCCCCGGCCGGCGCCCGCATCGACCAGCCGCCGGGGACCGCCCGGGCTCCGGGCCGGTCCGATCAAGCCCAGGCGCTGGCGGTCAAAGCGGGTCAGCAGAGGGGTGGCCAGGCGCGCCGCGCGGGGGCGCCCGCCACCGTACGCACCGGCGCGGTGCGCCTCGGCCACCGGCGCACCGAGCGTCACCGCCGAGCCACAGCGCACACAGCGCGCCAGGTCCAAGGACGCCGGACCCAGACCGACCTCCGAGGATTCGACCGTGCGCCAGGGGCTCAGTGGCCCGCCGCAGGCCGGGCAGACACGGGCAGCGCCATCCACGCGGGCCAGCATAGGCAGCGCGACCGGCCCGCCGCCCGCCACGCGCCCGGCGGGACAGCCTGCCACGCACCCGGCGCGACCGCCCGCCACGCGCCCGGCCCGCCGCCTGCCACGCGCCCGGCGCGACCGCCCGCCACGCGCCCGGCGCGACCGCCCGCCACGCGCCCGCGACCCGCCCGTGCGCGGTGGGCTCTACGATTCCCGCTGATGACGGTCGTTCCCAGCCCCAGCCAGCAGGTGTCCTACGAGCAGAACCTGCGCCGGCGCTACGGCGTGATCGCCTTCGCCGCCGGGATCTTCGTGGTGATCTCACTGCTCATCCAGGAGGTGGGCTACCACAACAGCCTCACCGAGGAGACGGTGCAGCTCATCACGATCCACAAGCGGTTCCCGCTCGACATCCTCGGCGCCGTGCTGGACGCGGCCGGCCTGCTGCTCACCGGCTACGCGCTGTGGTGGCTGAACTCGATCAGCCTCGCCCGCGACCCTCGGATCAGCCCGATCACGCGCTACCTCGTCCTGCTCGGCGCTCCGCTGATGGCGGTCCTCGAGGTCATCACCATCGTCATCTACAGCATCAAGGCGAACTCCTTCGTCCATGGCACAAACCTCGGCTACCCGGCCGCCTACACGCTCATCCACCCGGTGGCCGTCGTGCTCGGCATCTGCAGCCTGGCCGAGGAGCTCGGCGCGCTGCTGCTCGCCGCCGGGTTCATCTGGACGGCCCTGAACGCCATGCGGGTCGGGCTGCTGCCGCGCCCCCTGGGCTATGCCGGGGTACTCGCCGGGGCACTCATCATTTTCGCCATCGGGCCGATCTCCTTCGTCGTCCAGGGGGCCTGGCTGGTGGCCGCCGGCGTGCTCATCTCCGGACGCTGGCCCAATGACCCGCCGGCTTGGCGTGAGGGCATCGCCATCCCGTGGCTGCCCGGGGGCAAGCCCAATTACGAGGCCGCGGAAGCCGTCGGCGCGAGCGCCGAGGCCGAGGGCGAGGTGCGGGCGCCGTCTGCGCAGCGCCCGGCCGACTACACGCCGCGCAAGCGCAAGAAGAAGAAGCGCTAGCCGCAGGCCGGCGCCGCGCTCAGCCCTGACGGGGTGGCGACGTAGCGGACCCCGGCGTTGAGGCAGCGGTCCGCGGGCACCCGGGGCGCCCGCGGCTCCGCGCCCGTCCAGCGGAAGGTGACCGTCGCCCCGGCGGGCAGGGTGTAGGCGAACTGGCGGTAGTTCCAGGACACCCCGAAGGTGATGGGCGCGGGTGAGTGGTTGTAGGCCACGAGCACGCGCGAGCCGTTGGGGTTGAGGAAGGCGACGTTGTCGAGGCCCTCCGAGACGTGGTAGCCATGGCTGTCGCGGAAATCGTGGACCCAGCGCGGGGTGGCGATCCGGACGGCGCCGCGCTGGACGAACTCGGAGATCTGGCCCAGGCCGTAGTAGTTGAGGGTCCGCTGGACCGTGTGGGTGGACTCGTTGATGGTGAGCAGTCCCGTGCAGGCCCGACAGCCCTGGTTGGGCGGCTGCACCGGCCCGCCGTCGGGGTCCAGGGCGGCGTTCCAGAGATCCGCCGCCGAGGCCCAGTTGCGGACGGCGTCGATCACCGCCTCGGCGCCCGTGTAGGGGATGATCCCCGGGGAGCACTCGGTCATCAGTTCCTGAACGGCGGGGTACCGGTTGCGGAAGTCGCTCATCCCCTGCTGGCCGCCGTAGCAGTGCCAGGCCTCACCCGAGGCGACCGCCGCGGCGGCGGGGTCGGACTGCACCGCCGTGGCCCAGGCGGGAGAGCGCCCGCCGATGTCACCGCCGTAGATGCGCGTGGTGATCCCGAGCCGGGCGAACATCGGCGCGAGGTCCGCGGCGATGAACTGGGCCTCCCCGGACGGGCTGAGGTTCATGCTCGGATAGCCCACCGGGGTACCCGGCTCGTTCTCCGGGGTGATCCCCCACACGGGGATCCCGGCGGCCGCGTAGGCCTGGATGAACTTGGCGAGATAGACCGCGAGGGAGGGGTAGTCGGCCGCGAACAGGGTGCCGCGCCGGCCGACGTCGTCAAGGCTGTCGTTGGCCTTCATCCAGGCCGGTGCCGTCCACTCGGTGGACATGATGTCGATGCTCGGATTGGCCTTGAGCATCTGCTGGAGCGTCGGGATGACGTAGGCGAGGTCATGGGCGATGGAGAAGTCCGTCAGGCTGGGGTCGCTCTGGCCCGGGGCGACGTCGTCATAGGTGTAGGGCTGTCCGGCGGCGGTGAAGTCCGAGGCGCCGATGGGGACGCGGACGAAGTTGAGCCCGAGACCGTCTGTGGGGGAGAACAGCTGGTCCAGCACGTTACGCCGGCCGCCGGGGCCGAGCGCATTGTGGATGAGCCAGGTCGCCGAGTCGGTCATCGCCGCACCGAACCCGAGCATCGTCTGATAGGCGATGTGGTCGTCGACGTCGATGACGTGCACCCCGCGGGGCAGCCGCTGGGTCGTGAAGCTGCGTGAGGGCTCGAGAGTCAGCGCGGCGCGGGCGAGGTTCGGGTCGGTCTGCACGACCTGCACCCGCACGGTCGCCACGGTGGCGGGCGCGGCGGAGGCGCGCGCGACGGACGTCAACGCGGACGCGGCCAGCGCACACAACGACACCGTCAGCCCGGCGAGCCCGCGCCGAACCCCGAGCTTCAGGAGCATCACTCCCCAGACGGTATCCGCGGCGCGGTCAGAAGCGCGTCAAGGCAGCGGGCGAACGCCCGTCGGCGGGCTGGTCCCACAGACCAGCCCGCCGCGCGCACGGCTGAGACGACAGCCGGGAGGCTCAGTCCTCCTCGAGCGTGTGCTGCTCGGTGGCGATCTTGTCCTGCAGCGCCGCCATCACCGTGGGGTCGCGCAGGGTGGTGACGTCACCCAGGGCGCGACCCTCGGCGATGTCGCGCAGGAGCCGGCGCATGATCTTGCCCGAGCGGGTCTTGGGCAGGTCGTCGGCCCAGATGATCCGCTTGGGCCGGGCGAACTTGCCGATCCGCTCGGCGACCGTCGCGCGGATCCCGTCCATCAGCTCGTCGCTGCCCGGGGTGTCGCCCTGCAGGGTCACGAAGGCGCAGATCGACTGGCCGGTGTCCTCGTCGTGCTGGCCGATGACCGCGGCCTCCGACACCGACTCATGAGCCACGATCGCCGACTCCACCTCGGCGGTGGAGAGCCGGTGGCCGGACACGTTGACGACGTCGTCGATGCGCCCGATCACCCAGAAGTAGCCGTCGGCGTCGACGCGGGCGGCGTCACCGACGAGGTACGTCCGGGGGCCGAAGCGCTTCCAGTACGTCTCGACGAACCGGTCGTCGTCCTTGTACAGGGTGCGCAGCATCGACGGCCATGGCCGGTCGATCACGAGCAGGCCCTGACCCTCGTGGATCTCCTCGCCGGTGCTCTCATCGAGGACCTTGACGGAGATGCCGGGGAACGGCCGGGTGGCCGAGCCGGGCTTGGTCTCGGTGATCGCCGGGAGCGGCGTGAGCATCGCCGACCCCGTTTCGGTCTGCCACCAGGTGTCGATGATCGGGCAGCGTTCGCCGCCGACCACCTTGTGGTACCAGAGCCATGCCTTCGGGTTGATCGGCTCGCCGACGGTGCCGAGCAGCCGGATCGAGGAGAGGTCGTGCTTGAGCACGTGTTCGGCCCCCCACTTCATGCAGGCGCGGATCGCGGTCGGGGCGGTGTAGAAGATCGTCGCCTTGTAGCGCTCGGCGATCTCCCACCAGATGCCCTTGTGCGGGTAGTCCGGCGCCCCCTCGTACATGATCGATGTCGCGCCGTTGCACAGCGGGCCGTAGACGATGTAGGAGTGTCCGGTGACCCAGCCGACGTCGGCCGAGCACCAGAACACGTCGCTCTCGGGCTTGAGATCGAACATCGACCGGTGCGTGCAGGAGACCTGGGTCAGGTAGCCGCCGGTGGTGTGCAGGATGCCCTTGGGCTTGGCCGTGGAGCCGGAGGTGTAGAGCACGAACAGCGGGTCCTCGGCGTCCATCGGCTCGGCCGGGCAGTAGGGGGCGGCGTCGACGACGAGGTCGTGGTACCAGACGTCGCGGCCGTCCTTCATCTCACAGTCGGTGCCCTTGGAGCGCACGACGATGATGTGCTGGAGGGTCTCCAGGTCGCCCATCACCTCGTCGACGTTCGCTTTCACCGGGGCGACGCGGCCCTTGCGGGCGGCGCCGTCGACGGTGATGAGCGCCTTGGCTTCGGAGAACTCCATGCGTTCGCGCACCGACTCGGCGGAGAAGCCGCCGAAGACGACGTTGTGCACGGCACCGATCCGCGCGCAGGCGAGCATCGCCACGGCGACCTCGGGGATCATCGGCAGGTAGATGCCGACCACGTCGCCCTTCTCGATCCCCAGGGACTTCAGGCCGTTGGCCATGCGCTGGGTGTCGCGCAGCAGGTCCTCGTAGGTGACGTCGCGCTCCTCACCCTCCTCGCCGCGCCAGTGGTAGGCCACGCGCTGCCCGTGGCCCGCTTCGACGTGGCGGTCCAGGCAGTTGTAGGAGACGTTCAGCTGGCCGCCGACGAACCACTTGTAGAACGGCGGGTTGCTGTCGTCGAGGACCGTGTCCCAGCGCCGGAACCAGTCGAGCTTGTCGGCCTGGGCGGCCCACCAGCCCTGCCAGTCGGCGTCGGCCTCCGCGTACACGGAGGCGTCGTTGAGCTCTGCCTGCGCGACGAAGCCCGCCGGGGGCGCAAAGCGCTCCTGGGCCAAGAGCTCGCCGAGCTGCTGCTCGAGGTCATGTTCGCTGACGAATTCCGTCGCCATCTCAGTTCTCTCCTCTCAGTCAAAGGCCTGGGGGGCGGTCTTTGGGACCACCCCCCAGGATGATGCGCTGCTGTGGCGCGTGGGGCGGGCCTGCCGACCTCTCACTGCGGCAGGCCCGGGGTCCCCGGTTGGGTGTCTAGTTGCGCGGAGTCGGACGGCCCAGCGGCAGGACGTCATGTCCGTACACGGCGGCCATGATCTCACCGCAGGCGGTGTAGAGCGCGAGGGCCGCGGTGATGATGCCCAGGTAGCCACCGACGTGGATCATGCTCGAGGACCCACCGGAGTTGCCGATGGCCAGGAACACGAACGTCACGGTGAGGACCAGGAAGACCGCCTGGACCGCCCGCGTTGCGGTGAACGTGCAGAGGAACATCATCCCGGTGAAGATCGCCCACGCCCACAGGTACAGGCCGAGGGCCGCGTCGACACCGGCGGCCCCGCCGCCGACTTTCGCCAGGTCAAAGGTGACCAGGAAGAAGAAGGAGATCCAGAAGGCTCCGTAGGAGGTGAAGGCCACCGCCCCGAAGACGTTCCCGGTGCGGAACTCCCACATCCCGGCCAGCAGCTGGCAGATGCCGCCATAGGCGAGCGCCACGCCCAGCACCACGGGCAGATCGTGGCCGAAGCTCACGAGGTTGGCGTTCATGACCGACAGGATCAGGGTGGTGACGCCGAAGGCGCACAGCCCCAAGGGGGCAGGGTTTGCGGGCAGCCAGCCCTGGGTCGGACCGACCGCGTCGGAGTGCGGACGGACCGGGGTGGAACTGGAACCGTGTGATGGTTCGCTGATAGTCGCCATCTCTGTGTTCTCTCCTCTCAAGATGGGGAAACGACGAGGCGGACGCTACGCCTGGTTGAGCAGACAACCGATCCGGTGTCGCCAGCCGGCACCATTCGCGCGATGAACGGTGGTTTCCGCGCGATGAACGGCGCTCGTTCCCCGCCAGCAGGCGTCTGTGTCGGTCGTCACAGCCGAGGGATATGCTCACGGGACCGTGGAGGTCCTGCTCGGAGTGCTGATCGGTCTCGTGCTCGCCGCCCTCGCGGCGCTCGTCCAGCAACACCTGTGGACCCGCGCGGCGAGCGGTCGCCGGGGGCGAGCGATCCAGTCCGCCCTGCACGCCGCCAGCGTGATGCTCCCGCACCTGCGCCGGGGCCTCAGCCGCGAGTCCGCCGCGCGGGCTGTCATCCACCTCCAGACGCTCACCCAGGCCGAGGCGGTCGCCCTCGGTGACCGGGAGCGGGTGCTCGCCTTCGTCGGTCTGGGCGAGGACCACCATCACGCGGGGGATGCGCTCATCCCGATCTCCGCGCCGGCGCGGGAGGATCACCTCCACGTGGAGCGCCAGATCGGCTGTGAGGATCCGGACTGCCGGCTCGGTCCGGCCATCGCCGCGCCGCTGGTCGTGGGGGGTGAGGTCATCGGCTCCGTGGTCACCCTGTACCGCCGGGGACGAGAGATCTCCTCCGACGACACCCGGACGGTCGCCGAGGCGGCCAAGCTCGTGTCGGCGTTCCTCGAGCTGCGTGAGCTCGAGGACCAGGCGCGTGCGCTGGCCGAGGCCGAGCTGCGCGCCCTGCGCGCCCAGATCTCGCCGCACTTCATCTACAACGCGCTGGCGGCGATCGCCGGCTACATCCATACCGACCCTGATGAGGCCCGCGAGCTGCTCACCGAGTTCGCCGAGTTCATCCGCTACGCCTTCCGCCGCCAGCATCCCTTCGTCACCCTCGCGGACGAGCTCGCCTACGTCGAGAGCTATCTGCGCCTGGAGCGGGCGCGCTTCGGGGACCGGCTGGAGATCTCGCTGCGGATCGCCCCCGACGCGCTCAGCGCGGTGGTGCCCGTGCTCTCGCTCCAGCCGCTGGTGGAGAACGCGGTCCGCCACGGCGTCGAGCGCCGTGGTCACGGCCGCGTGGAGATCTGGGCCCGGCGCTGTGAGACGGGCGTCCGCCTGTGGGTCACCGACAACGGCGTGGGCATGAGCGCGGAGCGGGCTGACGCGGTCCTCGGGGGTGGGGCCACGGGTGTCGGGATCGCCAACGTCCAGGCCCGACTGCTCGGGTCCTTCGGACCGGGGTACGGGCTGGAGATCGAGTCGGTGGAGGGTGTCGGGACGACGGTGACCATGAACCTGCCCGAGGCCGTGCCCGAGGTGATCGCCGCATGAGGGTGCGTGTCGCATGAGCGTCCGTGTCGCATGAGGGTGCTGGCCGTCGACGACGAGCGCCCGGCGCTGGAGGATCTCGGGCGCCTGCTGCAGAGCTGCGCCGAGGTGGACGGCGTCACCCTGGCCGGCGGCGGCCAGGAGGCCCTGCGCGTGCTCGCCGAGGGGGCACGCTTTGACGCGGTGTTCCTTGACGTGCGCATGCCCGACATCGACGGGCTCGAGCTCGCCGGCCTACTGGGTCGCTTCGCCGACCCGCCCGCGCTCATCTTCGTCTCGGCCTTCGAGGACGGGGCGGTCGGCGTCTTCCAGAAGGATCTGCACCCGGTCGACTACCTGATGAAGCCGGTGTCCCGGGGGCGCGTCGAGCAGACCCTGGGGCGGATCGCCCACGCCCGCGGCGGGGGGGTCGGCCGCGCCAGCGCGGACGGGGGACTGACCGGGGTCCGGCGCGATGACGAGATCATCCCGATCGAGAACCAGCACGGCGGGGCCACCCGGCTGGTCGCGCGCTCCTCGGTGATGTTTCTGCGCGCCGAGGGGGACTACGTGCGCATCCACACCGACACGGGGCGCTTCCTCGTGCGGGCCTCGCTGAGTGAGATGGAGCAGCGCTGGGAGGCGCACGGCTTCGTGCGCGTGCACCGCTCCTACCTGGTCAACCTGCGGCGGGCCCGCGAGATCCGACCCGAGCTGGGGGGCGGGGCGAGCGTCGTCTTCGAGGACGGCGCCCAGGTCCCGGTGGCCCGCCGACACCTGGCCGACCTGCGTCGTCGCCTGCGTGGCTGACGCGGTGCCCTGGTGCTGTGCCGGTCCCCCGGGGTCGGTGTCGTTTTTCCGCCCGAGGGACCGGCTCGTACATCCGTCGAGGCTATGTGCGGAGGCTCCAGGGGGCCGCGAGGCCGCCCGATGACCGGATCAGGTTGCCGGGTGCAGCCCGGCGGTCGAACCGACATCTCGATTTACCGTAAGATTGGTTACTGGGTACGTGCCTCCGGGCGCAGCGAACGGACGTTGGAGGCGGCGATGTTCACCAAGAAAGCCGAGCGGTTTGTGGAGGGCTACCTCTACCGAGCCCGCGGTCATCGTGTGCTCGAGCAGTCCGTGCTGGCCGAGGGT
>DASSZV010000113.1:0-10309 GCA_035702765.1 Solirubrobacteraceae bacterium | reverse complement strand
GCGCGCCGTGAGTACGCCGCGACCCTCCACGGCGGGCTCAATCAGGAGGACGCCTGGCAGCGGGCGGTCGAGCTGCTGTTCGAGCGCGTCGCCGTGGGCTGGACGGTCCACGGCGTGCGCACCGACACCCAGAAGGCGCTGCTGGCCCGGTTTCGCGCCGCCGGTCCGGAGGAGCGCCGCTTCGTCCGCGAGTCCCTGCGCGTGCACGCCGCCGAGTACTTCCCCGACATCGAGGCCCCATGAGCACCTTTGCCAACGCCGCCTTCGCCGCCCTGCTGTGTGACTGGTGCCTCGAGGTCCAGGAGGGCCAGCGCATCCTCGTCGAGGCCGAGACGGTCGCGGAGCCCGCGCTGGCGGCGGTCGAGGCCGCGCTGCTGGAGCGGGGCGCCTGGCCGTTTCTGGTCGTCGAACCCGCGGGCGCGCTGCCGCGGCTGTTGGACCACGGCCGCGACCACCACCTCGACGCGGAGAACCCCTTCGCTGCGGCGCTCATCGAGACGGCCGACGCCTCCCTGCGGATCCTCGCCCCGACGAACACCCGCGAGCTCACCGGGGCCGACCCCCAGCGCTTGGCCCGCCGCGCCCGCGGCCAGCGCGAGCTCCATGAGCGGCTGCTGGCCAAGCGCTGGGCCCTGTCGATCTGGCCCACCGCGGCGCTCGCCCAGGAGGCCGGCATGAGCCTCGAGGCCTACAGCGCGTTCATCGCCCGGGCGCTGTTCCTCGACCAAGCGGACCCCGCCGCCGCCTGGGCGGAGCTCTCCACGCGCCAGGCCGAGCTGTGTGAGCGCCTCACCCCGGCCCGCGAGATCCGCATCCGCTCGGAGGGCACCGACATCAGCTTCCGCGTCGAGGGCCGGCGCTGGATCAACTCCGACGGCCGGCGCAACATGCCCTCGGGTGAGGTGTTCTCGGCGCCGCACGAGGGCAGCGCCCAGGGCCACGTCCACTTCGACATCCCCTCCAACCGGCTCGGCGCGGCCGTCGTCGGCGCCGAGCTCACCTTCGTCGACGGCGTCGTCACCGAGGCTCACGCGGAAGCCGGTGAGGACGTGCTGCTCGCCGCCCTGGAGACCGACCCGGGGGCGCGCCGCCTGGGGGAGATCGGCATCGGCACGAACACCGGGATCGACCGGGCCACCGGCTCGACGCTGCTGGACGAGAAGATCGGCGGCACCATCCACCTCGCCCTGGGCCGCTCCTACCCGGAGTGCGGGGGCGTGAACGAGTCCGCCGTCCACTGGGACCTCGTCTGCGATCTGCGCTCTGGCGGGGAGCTCCTCGTCGACGGCGAGCTGCTCAGCCGCGACGGGCAGTTCGTCTAGGTCGCGGACCGACCGGCCGCCCGACCCGCCCGACCCGCCCTACCCGCCTGCCCGCGGACCCCGCCCGACCCGTCCGACCCGCCCGACCCGCCGACCCCGCCCGGACCGGCCAACGTCGCGCTGCCCGAGGCCGTGGTGCGACCTCTCAAAGGGGGCCCTAACCAGGCGGGTGCAGACTGCACATTTTGCGTGGACCGATCAGGGCAGTTTGCACGTCCTCCACGAAGTGCCCGTTCCGGGGGTGCGCGCGTGCTCGTACCTCTGCTCCGGGCGCGCGCCGGGGCGCGGGCCCCGCGGGCCGGGGGGGAGGTCGCATTTCTAAAACCGCTGTTTACGGCGGAGGCGGTAAGTTGGCTTCCGATGGCGAGAGAGACCACGGCGTAGATGCGCCGCACCAAGATCGTTGCGACCATTGGTCCCGCCTCGAGGGAGCCTGACGTCCTCGCCCGCCTCGTCGAGGCTGGCCTCGACGTCGCGCGGCTGAACTTCTCCCACGGTGACCGCGACACCCACGCCGAGAACGTCGAGCGCATCCGCGAGGCCTCCGCACGCGTCGGGCGGCCCGTGGCCATCCTCCAGGATCTGCCCGGCCCGAAGCTGCGGATCGGCATGCTCGCGGGGGGCATCGCCGAACTCAAGGGCGGCCAGGCGCTCACCCTGTGCGCCGGCTCGACCGAGGAGGGGAACGAGCAGCGCATGTCCGTCTCCTGGGCGGGGCTCGCCGACGCCGTCGACCCTCAGGACGTCATCTATCTCGCCGACGGGGCCATCCGCCTCCGCGTCCAGGCCGTCCGCAACGGATCCGGGGAGGTCGACACCGTCGTCGAGATCCCCGGCAGCGTCGCCTCCCGTCAGGGCCTGAACATCCCCGGCTCCACACGCGGACTGCGCGCGGTGCCGGAGGAGGACTTGGAGATGCTCGCTTTCGGCGAGTCGATCGGCGTCGACCTCGTGGCGCTCTCCTTCGTCCGCTCGGCCGAGGACGTCACCAGCGTCCGCCAGCACACGCGTCTGCCGCTGATCGCCAAGATCGAGAAGCCCCAGGCGGTCGACGCCGCCGAGGACATCATCCGCGCGGCGGACTGCGTGATGGTCGCCCGCGGCGACCTGGGCATCGAGCTGCCGATCGAGGAGGTCCCCTCGGCCCAGAAGCGCCTGCTGCGCCTGGCCGGCCAGCTCGCCCGGCCCGCCATCACCGCGACCCAGATGCTCGACTCGATGGTGCGCGCCTCACGGCCGACCCGCGCCGAGGCGACCGATGTGGCCAACGCGATCCTCGACGGCACGGACGCGGTGATGCTCTCCCAGGAGACCGCCGTGGGCCAGTACGCCGTGGAGGCCGTGGAGATGATGGCGGCGATCGCCGAGCGCACCGAGCGGGACCTGCCCTACGTCGACTGGCTCGAGACCCGCGTGCGCCGTGACGCCCGCGACCCCGCCTACACGATGGCCTACTCGGCCTGCCAGGCCGCCCGCGAGCTCCACCTCGACGCGATCGTCACCCCGACGCTGTCGGGCCGCTCGGCCCGCCTGGTCTCCGCCCACCGGCCCAGCGTGCCCGTGCTCGCCCTCTCCCCGGGCCGGGAGACGGTGCGCCGCTGCGGGCTCATGTGGGGCGTGGAGGCCGCGTCGATGCGCCGTCACGAGGTGACCGAAAGCCTCATCGCGGACGCCTGCCGCCGGGTCGTCGAGCTCGGCTGGGTGAAGCCCGGAGCGCGCATCGCCATCACCGCCGGTCTGCCCAGCGGACGTCCGGGGACGACGTCGATGCTGCAGATCCAGCGGGTCTGAGGCGACTGTCGCGCTCGGGCCGGTCTGTGCCGGTCGGTGCCGGTCCCCCAGACCGGCACCCTCGGCGGCCTCGCTAGGTGCCGTAGTACTCGGCTTCCAGGCGCCCGAGCTCGGTGGCCGGCGAGTCAGCGTAGAACCACTCCCGCGCGATGCGGTGGAAGTTGTTCTGGGCCTTGATCTGGGAGAGCACGGCCAGGCACATGACCTCCATGCGCCGGCCGAAGATGTGATCGGGCGGGGCGTTCTCGTGCCGCATCTCGCTGAAGTACTCCGAGCGCGGGTCACCCATGTCGATGACCACCTGGGTGACGAGCTCGCGAGTCACCGTGAGGTCCGCGTCGACGGTGTACCAGTGCGAGGCGGCACGGAACTGACCGAGGATGCGCTCGGGGTCAAAGCGCTCGGGGTCGGAGAAGAAGCCGACTTTGAGCCCCATCTGCATGATCGTCTCGGTGTCACCCTCGATGATCGCGCGGATCGTCGCCTTCTCCAGCTCGAGGGCGGCGGCCGGCATCGTCTTGAAGAGACCGAAGTCGAAGAAGGCCACGCGCCCGTCGGGGAGCTCGAGTGAGTTGCCCGGATGTGGGTCGCCGGAGAAGCGCCCGTGCCGGTAAAGCGAGCCGAAGTAGAAGCGGAAGAGGATCTCCCCCACGCGGTTGCGCTCCTCCTGAGAGCGGGTCTTGAGCTCCTCAAAGCCGGTCCCGGCCACGAATTCGCTCACCATCACGCGTGAGCGGCACAGGTCGGTGACAACCTCGGGGATGACGATGAAGGGATGGTCGCGGTAGAGCCGGGCGAGCGTGCGCTGGTTCCCGGCCTCGAGCTCATAGTCGAGCTCCTCGAGGATGCGCTCGGAGACCTCCTGGGCCATCGCCTGGGCGTCCAGGCCGGGGGCGATGCGCTTGGCCAGGCGCAGGATCATCCCGAGGTTCTTCATGTCCGCGCGGACCGCCGCGTCGACACCCGGGTACTGGACCTTGACGGCGACGTCGCGGCCGTTCTCAGCGAGCGTGGCCCGGTACACTTGGCCGATGGAGGCCGCGGCGATCGGCTCGGGGTCGAAGTCGGCGAAGACCGCGGAGATGCGCTCGTCGAGCTCGGATTCGATCACCTTCTGCATCTGGGCGAAGGAGACCTTCGGGGCCGAGTCCCGGAGGGCGGCGAGCTTGGCCTGGAACTCATCCTGGAACTCCGGCGGCACGATGCCGGCGTCGAGCACCGAGAGGACCTGGCCGACCTTCATCGCCGCCCCCTTCATCGTGCCCAGGGCGGCGACGATCTGCTCGGCCGCCTCGAGGTTGCGTCGCTCGGCGGCGGCGCGACGCCCGTCGGGGGTGCGCGCGAGGTTCGCCGTCTTGGTGCTGGCGTTGCGCACGGCCTGGCTGGCGGCGAGACGTCCGATCCGCGCCGTGCGGATGAACCGCGACGTGGGGATCTTGTCGGAGTCGTCAGCCACGGCAGGCTAAGGCTAGATGGTCGATGCGGGTAGCCTTGAGAAGAGAAGACCGCATGGCCGACGCCAAGTCCAAGATTCCGTACCTGCTCGAGCGCCTTGCCCAGGGCGTCGCCGCGCATGACCGCGAGAACCCCGGCCACCACACCTGGGGCGTCGGGATGGCCTTCTTCGACATCGAACGGCTCGGTCTCGAGGAGGGGGAGCAGATCCTCCCCGGGATCGTGCTCCAAGCCGACGGCGGGGTCACCGGTGCCTTCCGGGTCCTCTGTGACGGCAACCACGACGCGGACCTCGAGGAGGCCGACGAGGAGCGCGTCGACGCCGTCGCCGACACCGAGCAGGCCGGCGAGGAGGAGCGCGAGCTCCAGCCCGTGCGGCCGGGTGGCCCCGAGTGGCCGGGGCGCGAGCGCGAGCAGGACGACGACGCGCCGCCGCCCATCCGCCCGCCCTTCTGACCCGCATCGCGCCCGCGCCGCGCCCGCGCCGTGGGGCGCCGCGGATGCCCGTGCCCCGGCTACCGTGTCCGCCATGGCCGACCACGAGGACGAGATCGTCGGGCGCTGGATCCTCGCGCGCGGTCCCTGGGATCCGGGTGCGGTGAGTGCCGCGTGGCGGGCTGAGCCCTTCCAGGCCGACGCCGCGGCGAGTGCCGAGGCGGACCGGCTCCTGCGGCAGCTCGCCGACCGCGGTTCCCCCTCCCATGACGGCCTCGCCGCCCGGTTGGCCGACTTCGCCGTGCGGGACGGCGAGCTGCACCTGGAGCTCCAGCCGATGCGCTGGGCGCTGAGGCTGCTCGACGGGGGCGCGGACTCGAGCATCTCGGCGCTGTGCATCGTGCGGGCGGCGGACGGGCGCTGGCTGGCCGGCCGGCGCGCCGCGTGGGTCGCCTCCTGGGCGGGTCGCTGGGCCCTGGGCGCCGGCGGCGCGGTCGAGGTGAACGAGAACCCGACCCTGACGCTCACGCGCGAGCTGCAGGAGGAGTGGTCGATCGTCCACGAGCGCCTCAGCGTCGAGGCGCTCATCCGCTCCGAGGGGGGGAACGTGCTCTTTGTTGGTCAGGCGTGGCTCGCCGAGGGGGCCGAGGCCGACCTGGTCCGCGACCACGAGCACGACGCGCACGCGTGGTGGCCCGCGCGGGTCGAGGACTGGCCGGCCGAGGCCGACGCCCCCCTGCGCCACCTCGGACACATGCTCGCGGGATGACGGGATGACGGGATGACGGGATGACGGGGTGACGGGATGAGCCAACCCGACCTGGACCGGCTCGCCCGGCGCGAACGGGCCCGCACACCGCCGGCGTGGTTCGCGCGCGCGGTCCGCCTCAACCGCTTGGAGGTGGTGTCGCTGGCCCACTCCTGCGTCTACACGGCACTGTTGGTCTGCGCCTTCGTGCTGGGGAACCCCCAGCCGGCCACGACGCTGCTGGGCTTCGGTCACGGCGTGCTGTGGATCGCCATGTCCCTGGTCTGTCTCACCGCGGCCACCTACCGCGTCATCCCCTGGTGGCTGGCCATCTGCGTCACCGTCCTGGGGGGCATCGGACCGTTCTTCGGCAGTGTCGGCTTCATCATCGAGAGCCGCCGCCGAAGCCGGGTGGACCGGCTCGGTCCGGCCCGCGCCTGATCGCTAGCATGGCTGCCAGACACATGGCCACAGAGACAGGCACCTTCGAGCTCACCATGCCCGCGATGGGCGACTCCGTCACTGAGGGCACCGTCCTCGAGTGGCACAAGCAGGAGGGCGACACCGTCGCCGTCGACGAGACGATCGTCGAGATCTCCACCGACAAGGTCGACGCCGAGGTGCCCGCACCGCTCGCGGGCACGATCGTCAAGATCCACGCGCCCGAGGGAGACACGGTCGAGGTGGGCCAGGTCCTCTGCGAGATCGCTCCGGAGGGCAGCGCCGCCAACGGCACGACCGCGCCCCAGGGGAGCGCTGCCGCCACCGGCGCGGCCAACGGCGCCACCGAGACGAACGGCGCCTCCGCGGCCCCGGCTGACGCGCCCCAGGCGACCCGGATCGTCGACATCGTCACCCCGGGTGGCGGTGAGTCGGTCACCGAGGGCACGATCCTCGAATGGTCGGTGAAGGTCGGTGACGCGGTGAAGGAGGGTGACACCGTCGTCGAGATCTCCACGGACAAGGTCGACATGGAGCTGCCCGCCCCGGCGACCGGCACGATCACCGAACTGCTCGTCGACGAGGGCGCCACGGTGAACGTCGGGGACACCATCGCCCGTATGAGCGTCGGCGCCGCCACCGCCGTGGCCGCCCAGAGCGGCGCGGCCGACGCCGAAGCCACGGGCAGCGCAGCCTCCGGCGCGCCGACCGGCCGGGCCGGGACCACCAACGGCACCGGCGCGTCGGTCTCCGGGGTCTCCCCGGTCGCCCAGCGCGTCGCCGCAGCCACTGGCGTCGACGTGTCCAAGGTCGCCGGCAGCGCCCGCGGGGGCCGCGTCACCAAGGCCGACGTGCTCGCCGAGGCGGCCAAGCCGAAGACCGAGATCCCGGCCAACGCGTCCCGCATCAAGGGCGGTGGCGCGGCCCTGGCCCGCTACATGGACGAGTCCCGCTCGATCCCCACCGCGACCTCGTTCCGCACGCTCACCGTCACCACGCTGGATGTGCGGCGCAAGCAGCTCAAGGCGGCCGGCCTGCGCGTCTCCTTCACCCACCTCATCGCCTACGCGATCGCCCAGGCGGCGACGCGTGAGATGCCGGTGATGGCCCACCACTTCCTCGACGCCGACGGGGTGCCCCACCGCGTCGACGACGGCCAGGTGAACCTCGGCCTCGCCGTCGACGTGGAGAAGAAGGACGGCACCCGCACCCTGATGGTGCCGGTCATCCCCGACGCCGGCGGCCGCTCCTTCAAGGGGTTCCTCGACGCCTACAACGCGCTGGTGGAGAAGGCCCGCACCAACTCGCTCACCGCCGACGACCTGCAGGGCGCGAACATCTCGCTCACCAACCCGGGCGGCATCGGCACGATCGCCTCCGTCCCCCGGCTGATGGTCGGCCAGGGCACGATCGTCGCCACCGGGTCGATCGACTACCCCGTGGGACTCGGCGCCATCGGTGCGCAGATCGGGGCCGAGAAGGTCATGACGATGACCTCGACCTACGACCACCGGATCATCCAGGGCGCCGAGTCCGGTCGCTTCCTCAAGGTCGTCGAGGAGTACCTCCAGGGCGAGCACGGCTTCTATGAGGCGGTCTTCGCTGACCTCGGCGTCGCCCTGCCCGCGCTGCCGGAGCGTGCCCGGCCCGCCGCGCCCGCGCCCGCGAGCGCCGCCTCGACGGGGGTGGTCCCACAGACCTCCCCCGACGCCGCCGACCGTCGCGCCCCGAGCGAGGAGCTGCTCGGGGCCGTGCAGGCCTCGATGAGCCTGCTCAAGGCCTACCGCACCCACGGGCACATGGCCGCACGCCTGGATCCCCTGGGCCGCGAGCCCGAGGGCGACCCCGGGCTCGATCCCGCCTCGCTCGGCCTCACCCTCGAACTGATGCGCCAGATCCCCGCGCGGATCCTGCGCACCTACGTGGCCGGCGAGACCCTCGCCGACGCGCTGCCGAACCTGCGCGAGACCTACTGCGGTTCGATCGCGTACGAGATCGAGCACATTCCCGCCGCGCGCCAACGCCTGTGGCTGCGTGAGGCGATCGAGACGGGGCGCTTCCGTGCGCCGCTGGCCCCCGAGGAGCAGAAGGCCCTGCTCAAGCGCCTCACCGAGGTCGATGCGATGGAACGCTTCATGCACAAGTCCTACCTGGGGCAGAAGCAGTTCTCCATCGAGGGTCTCGACATGACCGTGCCGATGATCGACGCGATCATCCAGCTCGCCGCCGCCGGCGGTGCCCGTGAGGTCGTGCTCGGCATGGCCCACCGCGGCCGGCTCAACGTGCTCGCCCACAACCTCGGTCGCCCCTACGGCTCGATCTTCGCGGAGTTCGAGGGCCAGAACACGCTCGAGGCGATCACCACGATCCCCGAGGGCGGGACCGGCGACGTGAAGTACCACCACGGCGCCGAGGGTCATTACGGGCTCCCGGGCGGGGAGTCGATCCTCGTGCGCCTGGAGTCCAACCCCTCGCACCTGGAGTTCGTCGCCCCGGTCGCCTCCGGCGCCACGCGGGCGGCCCAGACGACGCGCCAGGGCCCCCACGCCCACCAGGACACCACCTCCGCGGTGCCGATCGTCCTGCACGGCGACGCCGCCTTCCCCGGCCAGGGCGTGAACGCCGAGACGTTCAACCTCCAAGCGCTCGACGGCTACACCGTCGGCGGAACGATCCACCTCATCCAGAACAACCAGATCGGCTTCACCACCGATCCGGACGACTCCCGCTCGACGCCCTACGCCTCAGACCTGGCCAAGGGCTTCGACGTGCCGATCATCCACGTGAACGCCGACGACGTGCCCGCCTGCGTCGCGGCGGTGCGCCTCGCCTTCGCCTACCGCCAGGAGTTCGGCCACGACGTGCTCATCGACCTGATCGGCTACCGGCGCTTCGGCCACAACGAGGCGGATGAGCCGGCGTACACCCAGCCGGAGATGTACAACGTCGTCAAGAAGCACCCGCCGGTGCGCGAGATCTACGCCAAGGCGCTGATCGAGGCCGGCGTCGTCACCGAGGCCGAGTCGACGGAGATGACCGACCGGGTGTGGGCCGACCTCACCGAGCAGCACCACGCGCTGAAGGAGCGCCTGGCCAACATCGCCGCGATGGACCAGGGGACGGGCGAGTACCAGCTCGACCGTACCGCCTCCCCGGAGGTGAACACCGCTGTCCCCGCCGAGCGGCTGCTCGCCCTCAACGAGGACCTGCTCAGCGTGCCCGAGGGCTTCACCGTCCACCCCAAGCTGGCCCGCCAGCTCGAGGGACGCCGCACCGCGATGGGTCCGGAGGGCGGCATCAACTGGGCCCACGCCGAGGCGCTCGCCTTCGCCTCGCTGCTCACCGAGGGCGTGCCGATCCGGCTCACCGGTCAGGACTCCGAGCGCGGCACCTTCTCCCAGCGTCACCTCGTTCTCCACGACCCCAAGACGGGCCAGGAGCACTGCTCGATGCAGCATCTCCCGGCGGCCAAGGCGCCGATGGAGCTGCACAACTCGCCGCTGTCGGAGATGGCCTGCGTCGGCTTCGAGTACGGCTACTCCCAGGAGGCGCCGGAGACGCTCGTCCTGTGGGAGGCCCAGTTCGGCGACTTCGCCAACGGCGCCCAGGTGATGATCGACCAGTTCATCACGCCCGGCCTGGCCAAGTGGGGGCAGACCTCGCGCCTCACCATGCTGCTGCCCCACGGCTACGAGGGCGCGGGTCCCGAGCACTCCTCAGCGCGCCTGGAGCGCTTCCTCCAGCTCGCCGCCGAGGGCAACATCCGCGTGGCCAACTGCACCACCCCCGCGCAGTACTTCCACCTCCTGCGCCGCCAGGCGAGGATCGCCAAACAGCGCCCGCTCGTGGTGATGACCCCGAAGTACCTCCTGCGCCTGGCCGCCGCGGCGTCGCGTCTGGAGGAGCTCACCGAGGGCCGCTTCCACCCCGTGCTCGGTGAGCCGGGGATCACCGACCCGGCGAAGGTGACGCGCCTGCTGCTGTGCTCGGGCAAGGTGTACTACGACCTGGTGAAGGCCCGGGACGACCAGAAGGCCTGGAACATCTCCATCGTCCGCGTGGAGCAGCTCTACCCGTTCCCCTTCGAGACCATCGCGGGACTGGTGGCCAGCATGCC
>DASSZV010000068.1:0-38925 GCA_035702765.1 Solirubrobacteraceae bacterium | reverse complement strand
GGTCGGCCGCCTCACCACCCACTCCATCCGCTCGATCATGGAGCTGGGCCCGACGCTGCGCTACGCGGCGGAGATCCTGCGTCAGGCGGGAATCCTGCTCACCGGCTCGGCCCTCATCCTTGTGGGCATGGAGCTCGTCATCGGCGGTGAGTGCGGGCTCTTCACCTCGTACCTGGGCAAGTCCTTCGGCGCCAGCGGCGCGGTGGGACTGTTCTCGCTCGTCTGCGACGAGCGCGAGATGTTTCCGTACATGTTCGGGTACATCCTCGCCGCCAAGGTCGGCTGCGGGCTCGTGGCCGAGATCGGCTCGATGCGCATCGCCGAGGAGATCGACGCGATGGAGGTGATGGGCATCCCGTCCATCCGCTACATCGTCGGCACCCGGCTGTTCGCGGCGATCATCGTGCTGCCCATCGCCTACCTGCTGGCCATGGCCGCAGGCACCCTGGGCTCCTACTTTGTCGTCGTCGTCCAGGTCGGCACGACCTCCGGGGCGGGTTGGGCCTCTGGTGCCTTCGGTCCCGCCCACACCCTCGGCCTGGACTTCCTGTCGCTGCTCAAGGCGATGGTCATCGGCGTGACGATCATCCTCGTGGGCACCTACTACGGCTACACCGCGTCCGGGGGACCGGTGGGCGTCGGCCGCGCCACCGCGCGGTCGATGATGGTGAACCTCGTGATGATCCATTTCATCGGCGGATCGATGTCACTGCTCATCTGGGGCACCAACTCCCAGCTCCCCATCGGCGGGTAGTGCGTGCGGCGCCGTGTGACGACACTCGCTGTGGGTCTCGTGGTCCTCGCGGTCGCGGCGATCGTCGTCGTGCCCAAGCTCACCACCAGCTCGAGCGACCACATGATCGTCGCCGACTTCCAGAGCGCGACGAATCTCGTCTCCGGCGCCAACGTCACCGCCGGGGGGGTCACCGTCGGATCGGTCGGACCGATTCAGCTCAAGGGCGGCATCGCCTCGGTCCAGCTGAACATCACGACTCCGGGCATCTGGCCGCTGCACCAGGGCACCCGGGCGGAGATCCGCTGGGGCGGTGCGGTCTCCTACGCCAACCGCTACGTCGAGCTGCTGCCCGGCCCCGCCGGTGACCCCCTCCTCCACGACGGAGCGACCCTGCCCACCCAGGACACCATCACACCGGTGGAGTTCGACCAGGTGTTCAACATCTTCAACGCACCCACGCGCCAGGCCCTCGGGGCCCTGTCCGACAACGGCGCGAGCACCTTCGGCGGACGCGCGGCCGCAATCGGGAGCGGGCTGGCCGCCTCGGCCCCGGCGCTCAGCTCGATCCAGGGCGTCCTCCAGCAGCTGGGCGAAGATCCCCGCGCCCTGGAGACGCTCATCGCGGCCGGAGCCACGACCGCCGCCGCCCTGCGCGCCCAGCAGCCCCAGCTCACCTCGCTCGTCTCCGACGCCGCCAACACGTTCGCGACGATCGGGAACAACGCCGCCGCGACCCAGGCGAGCCTGGCCAAGCTCGCCCCCGCGCTGGACAGCGCCCAGACCACGCTGCATCGCCTGGACCCGACGCTCACCAGGCTGAACACGCTCGTCGGCCAGATCCGACCCGGCGCGGTGGCGCTGCGTCAGCTCGCCTCACCGCTCAACGGCGCGCTCGTCGAGCTGCGCACCGTCGCCCCCGAGCTCGACTCGACACTTGCCGACCTCCAGGGCGGCGCGCCGAAGATCACCACCCTGCTCGACACGGCCCGGCCGGTGCTCACCTCGGCGCGAACGAGCCTCCACGGGCTGGCGCCCATCGCGGCCTGCCTGCTGCCCTACGGGCCCGAGATCGGCGGCTTCATCGAGACCTGGGACTCGTTCCTCTCCAACTACAACGCCGCCGGCCACTACGCCCGCGCGCTGTTCCAAGCCTTCCCCGCCACCAACGACCAGACCCGGACCCCGGCCCAGCTCGTCGCCGGCAACCCGGGCCTCGGCTACGCGCTCATCCGCCCGCCCGGATTCGGCGCCGGGAGCTCCAACTTCCAACCCGCCTGCGGTGACACCTCCGCAGGCCTCACCGCCTCGCTCGACCCGGAGCACCCGTGAGACCGCGGTCGATCCTCATCACGCTCGTCGTTGCGGGACTGATCGCCGTCATCGCCGTGCTCGCGACCTCTGGCTCCAGCGGGTATCAGCTCCACGCCGTGCTCGCCGACGCCGACGGTCTGCTCACCGGCTCGCGCGTCGAGATCGGCGGGGTTGCCGTGGGCAACGTTCAGTCGCTGCAGATCACGCCCCAGGACCACGCCCTGGTCACCTTCACGGTGGACAAGCAGGATCTGCCGATCGGGCGCAACGCCAGCCTCGTGATCCGTCCGGCCGACCTGCTCGGGGAGAAGTACATCGACCTGTCCGTCGGGAATCGCAGCACGCCCATGCCGTCGGGCGCCACCATTCCCACGAGCCGGACGCAGGAGGCCACCGACTTCGACCAGTTCATCGACATCTTCGGCCCGACCGAGCGTGACCGGCTGGCCATCCTCGTGCACGAACTCGGCGTCGCCCTGTTCGGACGCGGGGCAAACGTGGCCCAGCTGCTTGCCGCTGCGCCGCCGTCGCTCACCGACACGCGCGACCTGATCAACCAGGTGGACGCATCCAACGCTCAGCTCGAGGGACTCCTGGCCCACGCTCAGCCCGTGCTGAGCACCCTCGACGCCCACCAGCGCGAGCTCTCCCACTTTGTCGCCACGGCCGCCGGGGCGCTCAGCGCGACCGCCGCCCACGCCCGGGGCCTGGCCCTGACGGTCGCCGAGACCCCCAGCCTGCTCTCGCAGCTGGGCTCGACGCTCGTCGCCCTGGACCACGCCGGCACCCAGCTGCGACCCGCGGCGACGGGCCTGGAGCGGACCGCGCCCGGGCTCACCGCGGCACTGGGGGCCATCCCCGGCTTCTCCCGGGCCGCCCAGCCGACCCTCGCCGAGGTCCGGTCGCTGTCGCCCCGGCTCGTCTCGCTGGGGCACCAGGCCGCTCCGGTCATCGCCCACCTCGAGCCGACCCTGAGAAAGCTTCAGACCGTCGCGGTGGCCGGCAACCCGGTAACGCTGTCGCTCAACAACGGCATCGACGACCTGCTCGGGACCCTGCAGAACTGGGCCCGGGCGATCCAGTACAGCGACGGGGCCAGCCACGAGTTCCGCGTGTCGGTGCAGGTTCCCTCCGCGTACCAGAGCGCGCTGCTGCGGCTCATCCTCGGCAGCGGTGCCCCGGCCCCGGCGCGGGCCAGCCACGCCCACCACGGGAGCCACCCGCTGAAAAGCGGCGTGTCCCACCTGGGCGGCACGCTCTCCTCGACCACCAAGGCCGCCGGGTCGACCCTGTCAGGCGCCGTCCATCAGGTCGTCGGCGGCGTGACCGGCGCGCTCAACGGTGTCACCGCCAAGCTCGGGCTCAACAGCGCCAGCCAGCACGGAGCGACGACGTCCCCGGGCAGCGGCACCGCGACCACCGCCACGAGCTCGTCGCTGGGCAGCCTGCTCACCTACCTGATGGGCGGCGGCAAGTGAGTCCCCAGCGCGGTCAGCAGACCCGCGGTGCCGGCACCGCCCGCAAACGCGCCGCACGTCAGCGCAGGATCGTGCTCGGATGGGGCGCGGCGGCGATCCTCGCCTCGGTCGGCCTGCTCTACGTGGCCTTCAAATCCCCCACTGGCGTGCCACTGCAGCCCTACTACAACGTCGAGGCGTCCTTCAAGACCATCGGCACCCTCAACATCGGGGCCGACGTCACCGTGGCCGGCAAGCTCGTCGGTCAAGTCGTCGACATTCACATGCACGACCGTCAGCCGACCGTCGATCTGCAGCTCAACTCGGGCACGCGCCACCTGCCGGTGGGCACCACCGCGCGCATCCGACCGCGCGGCCTGCTTGGCGCCGAGTACGTCGACCTCAGCCCGACCGGCGCGCGTCAGACGATTCCCAACGGCGGCAGTATCCCCGAGAGCCACACCTCCGCGGCCGAGCAGGTCTCCGACGTCTACGCCGGCCTCACGCCTGCGGCCCGGCTGCATCTCCAGCAGGTCATCAACGGACTGGGCGGCGGGTTCCTCGGGCGCGGCGTGCAGCTCAACCAGACCCTGTCCACCGCGCCCGCCACCCTGGAGAACCTCCGGCACGGTCTCGGGCCGCTCATCCACAGCGCCGGCCTGCCCGGACTGATCGCCGGCGCCAACGCCCTGAACACCCAGCTCGATCCGGTGACCGGCGACTTCTCCCCGGGGATGCGCCTGGGCGCCAAGAGCCTCGCGCCGTTCCGGGCCGAGGCGGGTCCGGTGTCGACTCTGCTCGAGCAGGCCCCCGCGGAGATCACCTCCATTGATACGAGCCTGGCGAGCGTGGACACGACGCTGGCCCACCTCTCCGCCTTCGCGCGCCAGGCGACCGCCTTCACCGCGCTGGCCCCCCGGGCCCTGACCAGCCTCACCCGGGTGCTCGTCGACCACGGGCCGCTGAGCTCGGCGCGGACCCTGCTCATTCGGCTCGGCGGGGCGATCTCCCCGACCGAGCAGCTCACCGGCACCCTCAATCCGGAGCTGCCCCACCTCTCGCGCCTCTTCGACGTCCTCACCCCGGTGCTCAACACCATCGCGCCATACGGCTGTGACTTCACCGGATTCGCCCACAACTGGCGCGGGTTCCTCGGGGTGGGTGTCCCCACCCAGCCCGGGCCGCTCGGTCCCTCGACGATCCTGCGGCTCGCCATCTCGGCGCCGGGCACCCAGATTGCCGGCTCGTCCACCCCGGCGACCCCCCATGACGCCAACCCGGCTCCCTGCGTCGGAGTGGGAGGACCATGACCGCTATCCGCCTGCGCCACCGCGGCCCACGGCGGGCCAATGCACCGGCCAACCGAACCTTCGTCGTCGGCATCGTCGTCGTCATCCTGGCCGCACTGGCCTTCTACGTGGCCATCACGCACCGGCTCCCGTTCATGGGACCGGGCGGCCGCCTGGTCACCGCGTATTTCTCCGAGCCCAACCAGGTGCAGCCGGGTACCACGCCCGTCCGCGTCAACGGTGTACAGGTGGGGGTCGTGGACACGGTGAGCGTCGCCGACCACGGGCGCATGGGCCGGGCGACCCTGCGCATCACGGACTCCTCACTCGTCCTGCATCGCGACGCAACCGCCGCGCTGCAGTGGCGCACGGTGCTGGGCTCCAACTTCGTCGTCAACCTCAACCCCGGATCACCCTCGGCTCCCGTCCTTGCCGGGGCGGTGATCCCGCTGTCCCACACGACGGTGCAGACCGAGTTCGACGACATCCTGCGGATCTTCAAGCACTCGACGCGACTGGCCACGCGCGTCGACCTCCGTCAGCTCTCCGGCTCGATGGCCGGCCCACAGGAGGGCCATCTCATCGACGTCACCGCGCCGTCTCTGGCTCAGACCCCCCAGGCCTTCGACGCGCTGCGTGGCCAGGATCAGAACGACCTCAGCCGGCTCGTCTCCACGGCCTCGGCGACCGTCGCCACCCTCGCCGCTGATCGCAGCGCGCTGGAGAACCTGGTGAGCGGCGGGGCGGCCAGCCTCGGCGCGATCTCGGCCCAGCGCGCGAACCTCGCCGCGACCGTGCAGAAGGCCCCGGCCGCGCTTGACGCGACCGTCGCGGTGGGGCGCTCGATCACGGCGACGCTGCCGGCCCTGGACCGCCTGTCCGTCGCCCTGGGGCCCGGCGCCGTGGCCCTGGCGCCCTCCGCCGCCGCGGCTCAACCGGCGGTCATCCAGCTACGCCGTGCGCTCGACCACCTGCGCCCGCTGCTCGCTGAGCTCCACCCGGCCATCAACCAGCTGGCCGCCGCCGCGGGGCCCGGGGACGCCGTCCTCACCGGCCTGGCGCCGACGCTGTCACGCCTCAACCACCAGCTGCTGCCCTGGCTCAATTCACAGGACGGTGACCTGCACATGCCTGTCTATGAGCTCATCGCCCCGACCCTGGCCGGGCTGGGATCGGTCGCCTCCGAGTACGACGGCCTCGGCCACGTCATCCACTTCCCCGCCCAGCCGGAGCTCAACTCGCTCACCGTCGTGCCCTGCACGGCGACCCTCACCTCCGCCCAGAAGGTCAGCTGCTCGAACCTCAACGCGGTCCTCTCCCAGCTGCTCGGGGGATCCGGGTCCAGCGCAACCGCGGCCGCTCGCCCCGCCGTGAGGTCTGCGCGATGAAACTCATCTCCTCCCGCATGCGCGTCGAGCTGCGCCGGGCGCGACGCCCCGCGGTCATGCTCGTCCTCGGGATCACTGCGGCCATCGCAGCCATCGGTCTGCTCATCGCCAGAGAGAACGTGCACCTGCCCTGGGAGAGCCAGTACACGGCCCAGATCGCCGTCTCCAACGCCACCGGCGTCGAGCCGGGCCTCGACGAGGTGCGCTGGGCGGGCATCGTCGTGGGTCGCATCACCGGGGAGAAGGTCGAGAACGGCCAGCCCGTGCTCACCGCACAATTCAACGCCAGCGACCTGCACGGGGCCCGGCTCTACCGCGACGCCCAGATCCAGCTGCGTCCTCAGACGCCGCTCTCGGACATGTACCTCGACGTGGTCAACCGGGGTCACGCCTCCGCCGGCGTGCTCGGGCCCAACGAGGTCCTGCAGGCCTCCCAGACCCAGACACCGGTGAACGTCGCCGACGTGCTGGACACCTTCTCCGAGCCCATTCGTCTGCGTCTGCAGGAGCTCCTGGACGAACTGGCCACCGGCCTGAGCCCCGCCGGCGGCGCCGAACTGCGCACCGCGTTTGGCGAGATCGCCAGCCTGCTGGTGGCCCAGAAGCAGCTCTCTCACACGCTGGCCACCCGGTCCGTGCTCGTCAAGGCGCTCATCCACGACAGCGGCACGCTCTTCAACGCACTGAACCAGCGCAACACCGAACTCACCGGCCTCATCCAGAACGGGTCGGGCACCCTTGGCGCGCTTGGCTCCCAGAGCGCCGCCCTGTCCCGCATCATCGCCGCACTTCCGGGCACCCTGGACCAGATCCACTCGTCCTTCGGTCAGCTCCAGACGACGCTCGGGGTCGTGCGCCCCGCCCTCGTCAACCTGCTGCCCACCGCACGGGAGCTCCCCTCCGGCCTGCACGCGCTCAAGAGCTTCTCGGAGTCGGCCACCCCCGCGCTCACCGCGCTCAACCCGGCGGTGTCGGCGCTGGAGCCGCTGGTGCGCAACCTCCCGGGCAGCGCGCGGGCCCTCAACGGGGCTCTCACCTCGCTGGAGCCCCAGATTCCCCGGTACGGCGCGGTCACCGCCGCGATCGTTCCCTGCGAGCTGCCGGTACAGAAGTTCTTCGCCTGGACGCTGTCGGTGCTCAAGTTCGACAACGCGGGCAACCGCACCGCGTCCCCGCGCGGCACGACCGTCGTCGGGCCGTTCGCCAGCGGCGCCAAGGACCCGACGCTCGCCCCGGCGATCGGCTGTGCCGACGGCAGGCCTGCTCCGACCACCCCCGACCACGCCCCCACACCGTGAACCAGCGCCGCCGTTTCCAGGGTTTCGTCCTGCTCGTCTTCACGCTCGTCTGCGCCGGCGTCTTCGTGCTGCTGCTCCACATCGCCGGCGGCACCAACCTCGCCTCCAAGTACACCTTCGATGCCGTGGTCCCGAACGCCATCCAGCTCGTTCCGGGCGCGAACGTCCGTGAGGCCGGAGTGAACGTCGGCACGGTGCGTGCCATCTCCAACCGCGGCGACTCGGCCGTCATCGGGATCGCCCTCAACAAGAAGTACGCGCCGGTCTTCCGCGACGGCACCGTGCGCGTCGCCACCAAGACGCTGGTGGGCGAGAACTACATCGACCTCAATCCGGGCGACAAGGTGGCCGGCGCCGTGCCCCCCAACGGCGTGCTGCCCATCAGCCAGGCCCAGACCGCGGTGCAGCTCGACCAGATCCTCTCGACCTTCACACCCGCCCGCCAGGCCCGGGTGCGCCGCCTGCTCGCCGGGCTTGGAGGTGGCCTCAACGGACACGCGGCCCAGCTCAACGCAACCCTGGATGCGCTCTCGGGCGCCGTCACCGACGCAGGCCCGGTCGCTCAGGCCATCTCAGATCAGAGTCAGCAGCTGGCCGCCTTCACCGGCGACCTGGGCAGCGTGCTCAACGCCCTGGCCCAGCGCAGCACCCAGATCCAACAGTTCGTCACCGCCGGCACCGCGACGGCCCGCACCGTGGCCGCCCGCGACGCCGCACTGCGCGCTGACCTCGCCGCGCTGCCGCCGACGATCTCCACGGTCAGCTCTGTGGGACGGCACCTGGCCGCCGTCGGCGCCAGCGCCAACCCCGTTCTGGACAATCTCGGTGCGGCCCTGGGCGACCTCACTCCCGCGCTGAGGAACCTGCCCACGGCCGGTGCGGCAACGGTCACCGCGCTCCACCGGCTGGCCCAGGTCACCCCCACGGCAAGCCGGCTCATCGACGCCTTGCGCAGCTTCGCCCCCAGCCTCAGCACCGACGTGAACCCGCTGGCCCACGTGGTCAACCAGCTGCGCCCGCTCGTCTCCTATCTCGGCCCCTACGCCAAGGACATGGATGCGATGCTCTACGACATGGACTCCGTGGGCCTCACCTCCGACGCCAACGGCATCCTCGCATCCTTGGTTCCGGTGGAGTCCACCAGCTCAATCCAGAACGCCACCCCCGCGCAGAAGCAGCTCATCAAGGCGTTGCTGGGATCCGGACTCGCCCAGATGCTCGGTGAGGCGGGTGTGAACAACTATCCGGCGCCGGGGACCGCCGACACGCCCCAGCCGCTCTCCACCAGCTACCCCGTGCTCAAGCCCGACCGCGGCGGGTGAGGTGATCGACGCTGAGCTCCGGGGGAATGAGCGAGGCCTGGCAACCTGACCGGGGGCACAGCCGGGGTGCGGAGCGCGGGAGCGACCGCGCTCGGCCACGGGTCGCCTCCCAGCGTCTGGGGCTCACGCGGCGTACCGACCGCCCACGCGGGCATCAGGGCACCAGTGGTGCGGAGGCGGCGATCTTCGCGGCGACGGAGCAGCTGCTCGAGCGCGAGCCCCTGCACGAGCTGAGCGTCGCGGCGATCATGGCCGAGGCCGGGGTGAGCCGGGCCACGTTCTACTTCTACTTCTCCTCCAAGTACGCCGTCGTCGTTGGTCTGCTCGCCGAGGTCATGGACGAGATGTTCGACTCGGTCCAGCCCTTCATCACTCGCGATGCCGGCATGACCCCCCAGGAAGGGCTTCGGGCGAGCATCCAGGCTGGCGTGGAGATGTGGCTCCGTCACCGACCGGCGCTGCGGGCCATTCACGAGCACTGGAACACCACCGAGGAGCTGCGCAGCCTGTGGCTCAGCGTGATCGCTCGCTTCACCCAGGCGCTTGCCGAGCAGATCGACCGGGACCGGGCCGCCGGGATCTCGCCCCCGGGTCCGGACAGCCGCGCGCTCGCCTCCACCCTGCTCTGGGGCGCCGAGTGCTGCCTCTACGTGGCCGGGCTGGATGTCGATCCGAGCTTCCGCCACGAACGCGACATGCTCGAACCGCTCTATGTGATCTGGAACGGTGCGCTGTTCGGTGCCGCGCCGCCCGCCGTGGACGGGGCGCCGTGGGGCCCCTGAGGCGCGCGCGGTTGACCCGGCCCCCTGCTCGTCCGAGAGGGTCGTCCGCTCAGGGGGCTCAGGCGGCGACGGGCACGCTGAAGCGCACGCGCGTGCCCACCGGCGCGTCGGCGACCCAGATCCGCCCGCCGTGGGCGTCGACGATCGCCTGGGCCACGGCGAGACCCAGCCCCGCCCCATCGCCGGACCGCGACATATCGCCGCCGCGGTAGAACGCGTCGAAGATGCGCTCGCGCTCGGCGGGCGGGATTCCCGCCCCCCGGTCCTCGACCTCAAGTTCGACGACATCGGTCATCGTGCGGGCCCGGACGACGACCGTGCCGTCCGCGGGAGAGTGGCGGATCGCGTTTTGAATGAGGTTGAAGAGCACACGCTGGAGCTTCTCGGGGTTGCCGCGCACCGGAGCGAGGGCGTCCGGGAGCTCGACGTTCACCACCACCCCGCGGGCTTCGGCGGCGGTTCGCATCGCTGCCACGGTCTCATCGACGAGCTCCGGGAGACCGACCTGCCCGAGGCTCCAGTGGATGTCTCCGGCCTGGAGGCGCGAGAGTTCGAAGAGGTCGTCGACGAGCGACGACAGCGCCTCGATGTGGGTGAGCATGCGCCGCACGTACTCCGCGCGCATCCGCTCGTCGACGACCTCGTCATCGACGGCTGCGGCGAGCAGCGCCAACGCGGTGATCGGCGTCCGCAGGTCGTGGGAGGCGTGGGCGACGAGCAGCCGTCGGGCCTCCTCCGAACCGGCCCGGCCCGCCTCCTCGTGAGCCAGGGCGTCGACCATCGCGCTCACCTGGGCGGCGAGCTCACGCAGCTCCGCGGCGCTCGTCGCGGCTATCCGCACCTCACGGTCGCCCGATCCCACGCGGACGAGCGCGTCGCGGATGGCCGCCACGTCGGCGGACAGCCCGGCCGACAGCCAGGTGGCCGCGCCGATCCCGACCACCGTGGAGAGCACGAGGATGATGCCGACGAGGACGGCGTCATCGGTCGACACGAACATCGTGAGAGCGAGCACGATCAGGGCCAGGAGCACGGGGGCGATGACCAGCGCGATGACAAAGGCGAGCTGAGTCGAGATCGGGCCGGCCTGCCCGCGCCGGCGGGCCCGGGTCACCCACCGCGCACCGGCCAGCGTCGCCTGGGCGATGCCGGCGAGGACGGCGACGACGACGAGCGTGTGGGCAGCTCCGAGCACGGTCACGCCGACCGCCACCGCGACGGCCACGAGCCCCGCTCCGGCCGCCCCCAGGAGCCCGCGCCGTCTCACGGTTGAAACCGGTAGCCGACGCCCCAAACGGTCTGCAGGTGCGTGGGCACCGCGGGGTCGGACTCGATCTTGGCCCGCAGCCGCCGGACGTGAACGGTCACCGTCGAGGTGTCCGTGTAGAAGGAGTACTGCCAGACGGCGTCCATCAGCTGCTCACGCGAGAACACCTGGCCCGGGTGCTGGAGCAGGAACCACAGCAGGTCGAACTCGCGCACCGTGAGGGCCACCTCCTCCCCCCGGACCCGCACCCGCCGGGCGGCCGGATCGACGCTGAGCTGCCCGAGCTCGAGCACGGGCTCGATGAACCGGGGCCGCTCCACGCGGCGCAGGATGTTGTCGATGCGGGCGATCAGCTCAGCCGGGGAGAACGGTTTGACGACGTAGTCGTCGGCACCCAGGCGCAGCCCGGTGATGCGGTCTGACTCCTCCCCGCGGGCGGTGAGCAGGATCACCGGCAGCGGGCCCCGCCCGGCGCGGTGCTGCTCGCGCATCCGGCGCATCACCTCCAGCCCACCGATGCGCGGAAGCATCAGGTCGAGCACCACCAGGTCCGGGGCGAGCTCGGCGGCGGCGGCGATCGCCGCGGCCCCGTCGGCGGCGGTCGCCGCCCGGTAACCGGCCCGGTGCAGATAGCGGGAGACGACCTCGGTGACCGTCGGCTCGTCATCAACGACGAGCACGGTGCCACGCTGGCCCATCTCCTCACGGGTGAGCGTCATCGGAAGCAGCGTTCCCGGTCCCCGCGCCTCAGGCCCGCAGCGGCGCGTGAGCGAACTCGATCATGCCCTGGACGAAGGGCACCTCGGCCCGGAAGCCGAGCTCGCGGTCGGCCCGGTCGGCGGAGGCGAAGACGTGGCGGACGTCTCCGAGGCGGAACTCCCCGGTCACCTCGGGCTCCACCGGAGTGGGGAACGCCGCGGACAGCGCGCGGGCCATGGCGCCAACGCTGGTCGGCTGGCCGGTGGCGACGTTGTAGGCGCGAAAGGCGGGCACTTGGGCCTCGAGCGCGCGCAGGTTCGCCCGAGCCACATCCGCCACGTGAATGAAGTCGCGCAGCTGGCCACCGTCCTCGAACACGCGCGGGGTCCGGCCGGCGGCGAGCGCACTGGCGAAGATCGACGCCACCCCGGCGTAGGGCGTGTCCCGGGGCATGCCCGGGCCGTAGACGTTGTGGTAGCGCAGCGCCACCACGCTCGCCCCGGTCTCCCGGGCGAAGGCGGCACACAGGTGCTCCTGGTGCAGCTTCGTCGCCGCGTAGACGTTGCGGGGATCCACCGGCGCCTCCTCGGGAATCGACTCGGGCGTGAGCTCGCGGTCACAGCGCGGACAGCCCACCTCGAAGTGCCCTGCGGCAAGCCGGTCCGCCGCGCGAGCCGGCGGCACAGTGAGGCCGTGCTCGGAGCAGCGGTAACGGCCCTCGCCGTAGACGACCATGCTCGAGGCGAGCACGAGCCGGCCGCGGAAGCCGGCCCGAGCCAGCCCCGCCAGCAGCACTGCCGTCCCCAGGTCGTTGTGGGCCACGTACTCGGGCATGTCGAGCAGGTCGACGCCGAGACCAACCATCGCCGCCTGGTGGGAGACCGCCTGAACCCCCGTGAGGGCGGCGGCGACCGCGTCGGGATCCCGGACATCGGCGCGCAGGTACTCGACCCCGGCGGGCACCTGCGGTGGCTCACGATGGGCACTGGCCAGACCGACGTCCAGGACACGGACGGGATACCCGGCGGCGCGCAGCGCCGCGACGACATGAGAACCGATGAAACCGGCGCCACCGGTGACGAGGATCATCCCGGGCCACCGTAGTGCACGCCGGACCGGTGGCGGGTCCCCAACGTCACTGTTTCGTGATCCGTAAGCTCGCAGGGGTGATTGACGTCATTCTGCCGGTCCTCGACGAAGCCGAGGCGCTCCCCGGGGTCCTGGACGCCTTTCCCCCCGGTTTCTCACCGGTGGTGGTGGACAACGGCTCGACCGACGGCTCCGCCGAGATCGCACGCCGGCTCGGCGCGCGCGTGGTGAGCGAGCCCCGGCGCGGGTTCGGCGCGGCCTGTTTCGCCGGCCTCGTCGCGGCCCGGAGCGAGCTCGTGTGCTTCCTGGACGCCGACGGCTCCCTCGACCCGTGCGAACTGACGCGGGTGAGCGACCCGGTGGCCGCCGGCCGCAGCGATCTCTGCCTGGGCGCGCGCCGTCCTGACCCGGGTGCGTGGCCCGCGCACGCTCGCCTGGCCAACCGCCTCGTCGCCTGGGAGCTCTCCCGACGCAGCGGCGCCCGGCTGCGCGACCTGGGCCCGATGCGCTGCGCCGGGCGCGAGGCGCTGCTCGGCCTCGGCCTGGCTGACCGTGGCTTCGGCTGGCCGCTGGAGATGGTCCTCGCCGCCGCAGCGGCGGGCTGGCGCATCAGCGAGACCGAGGTGCGCTACCGGGTCCGGGCCGGCGGCGCGTCGAAGGTGAGCGGTTCGCTCCCGGGCAGCCTGCGCGCGGCCCGGGACATGTCCTGTCTGCTCGCCGGTCTGACCCCCACCCGTCCCGGCCCCCTCCCCGTTCCTGACCCCCAGGCCGCCCGGTGAGCGTGAGTCCGCGTCACTCCCCGCGCCAGGACCGCCGGCCGTCCCGGCTCGAGGACCCGCGTCCCTCCCAGCGCCAGGTCGCCCGGCGCCGTGCCGTCGCCCTGGCCGCACTGGGTGTCCTCGTGATCGTCCTGCTCCTGTCGGTCACCCAGGGTGGCCGCGGACCGGCCCGGAGCGCCGGGTCACCGTCGGGCTCCGGGCCGCCGGCGCAGGTACGCGCGACCACCACGAGGGCCGCGGTGCGGCCGCCGGCACGGATTCCCGGCGCACGGAAGGCCCCCTTTCCCGTCGGCTCGCGTGAGCTCACCCTGGAGGAGCCCGCCAGCCCGGCGATCGCCACGACGACACTCAACGGCCAGCCGGTCCGGACGCTGGTGACGAACATCCTCTACCCGTCCCAGGGCCGCGTTGGCGACGCCGTCCACCCCGGCGCGGCCCCGGATCGGGCCGTCGGCCCGTTCCCGCTCGTCGTCTTCTCCCAGGGCTTTGACGAGTCGGTCTCGAGCTACGCCGCGCTGCTGCAGAGCTGGGCCCGCGCCGGCTATGTCGTCGCCGCGCCGGCCTATCCACACACCTCCCCTGCCCCCGAGGGCGTCGACGAGAGCGACATCCTCAACCACCCCGCCGACCTGCGCTACGTGCTCTCGACGCTGCTCGCTGACGCCGGCCAGTCCTCCGGACCGCTGGCTGGGCTCGTCAACCCGCAGGAGGTCGCCCTGGCCGGGCAGTCCGACGGTGGGGATGTGACCCTCGCCGCGGCGGCGAATTCGTGCTGTGAGATCCCTGGGGTGAAGGCGGCGATCATCCTCTCCGGAGCCGAACTGCCCAGTTTCGGCGGCACCTATGACACCGGCGGGTCACCGCCGCTGCTGGTCGTCCAGGGAAGCGCGGACACGATCAACCTCCCCGGCTGCAGCGCGGAGCTCTACGACCAAGCCCCAAGCCCGAAGATCTACGTGAACCTGCTCGGCGCCGAGCATCTGCCGCCCTACACCGAGCCCGGTCCGGAACGCAACTACGTGAGCACGATGGTCGTGGCCTTTCTCAACGCCCACCTGCGCGGACAGACCGGCCCGCTGGCCGGGCTGCTGCGCACCGGCGGCGAGCCGGGCGTCGCCAGCCTCAGCACCGCCCCGCAGCTGGCGGGCGCGTCGACCTACTGCCCCTGAGCTACGCGAGGGGGGTGGTGGCCGAGACGACGTGGGCCTCGGCGACGACGTGACGCGTCACCACGTGCTCAAAGCCGGCGGCGCTGATCATCTCGCTCCACCGCTCCGGACGCAGCGGCTTCTCTTGGAAGCGCAGGAGGAAGCGGACGGCGTTCTTGAGGATCCGCCACCAGCCGGCCGGACCGCGCGTGGCGAGGCTGCGCACCTTGGAGGCGATGATCTCGCGGTCACCGGCGGCCGCCCCACGTCCGAACATCATGTCGCCGATGACGAGGCGCCCTCCGGGGCGCAACCACAGCCGGGCGCGCTCGAGCACCACCTGCTTGTCTGCATCACGGAGGTGATGCATCGCGTAGTTCGACACGATCAGGTCAAGACTGTGGTGGGCCAGATCGAGCGTCTCCAGGGGATGCACGGCACCGGTGACGGTGTCGATCCCCGCCTCGGCGGCGCGCCGCTGCATGAGCGCGATGGACTCGGCGTCAATGTCGACGGCGAGGACCTTGGCGCCCAACCGGGCCAGCGGGAAGGACACCTGTCCCGAGCCACAGCCCATGTCCAGGACGACGGCACCCGGGCGGGGAGCCGCTTCCTCGACGACCGCCGCGACGACGGCGGACAGGGGCTGGGACCCCTGCTCGGCCCAGCTGTCGGCCCGAGAACTCCACAGGGCACGGGAGATGGCCAGGGTGGCCCGGCTGGTGAGGGAGGCGCCGCGGTCGACGATCGTCGGCACGGATCCGGAGGGGTCATCCGCGCCCGCGGACGGGCCTGGGGCGGGCACCTGGTGCGAAGCGACCGGCCCGTCGGCCGACGTGAACTCAGAAGTCATCTGGGTCATTGTCCCCGCTGCGTCTAATGACCTCCTCTCAGCTGCGTGAGATTCCGCTTCACCGCAGCCCCGTGAGAGCGCAGCCGCGGCCCCGCCCGGCCGCACAGCTGCCCGGGTCAGCGGACCGATTCGCGCGGACCGTCGGGCCCTGCCGCGCGCACGCGGTTGCCCCCGCCGAGCTTGGCGGCGTACATCGCCGCATCGGCGCGGCGGATGAGCGTGTCGGCTGGCTCAAGGTCGGTCCAGGTGGCATGACCCACGCTTGCCGTCACCGATCGCACAGAGGCACCGACGCTCACCGCGACGTCGGCGAGGACGCTGCGCAGACCCTCGGCCAGCGCCCCTGCGCCGGTGGCATCACAGTCGCCGACGAGCACGATGAACTCCTCACCCCCCCAGCGCGCGAGCATGTCCTCGCGGCGAACGCGGCCGCTCAACCGACCAGCTACCGCCTCGAGGACACGGTCGCCGCCGTCGTGGCCCAGCGCGTCATTGATGGCCTTGAAGCCGTCGATGTCCAACAGGACGGCGGAGACGGGCGTCGCCGCACGACGAGCGCGGCTGAGCAGCTCGGCCAGTCGGTCATTGGCCGCCCGACGGTTGTGCAGACCCGTGAGGGCGTCGATGAAGGCCAGGGTCTCGAGCTGTCGGTTGCGCTCGCGCAGGGTGTCCTGGACGCGCTTGAGCCGACAGGCGACGCCAACTCGGGCGAGCAGCTCCAGGGCTTCAGAGGGTTTGCGCAGATAATCCAGCGCCCCCGCAGCCAGGCTGTCGGCCACTTGGGTGACGTCATCGAGGACGGTGAGGAAGATGACGGGGATCTCGGCCGTGTTCGGGTCGGCCAGGAGACGCGCGAGCACCTCCCGACCGTTGAGCTTGGGCATGTGGTGATCGAGCAGGATCACGTCCGGGTCGGTCCGGCCGGCCAGCTCGACAGCCGCAGCCCCGTCCTCAGCGCACACGACGCTGTACCCCCCCAAGCGCAGCTGGGCCGAGATGACGTAGCGCGCCACCGGCGAGTCGTCAGCGACCAGCACGCGGCCCGCGTACGTATCGGACGCGGCGCCGCCCGCGGGTGCCCGCAGTGTTCCGGTCAACACTGTCATGGACGATAGATCGGCAGATGCACATCCGACTTGATGTGGTTTTCCCACATCACAACCGTGCGTCGCCCGTCGGCGTCTTCGCCGCCGAGGATGGTGCCGGGCCCGGGGATCTCCGAAGGTGCCGGGCCAGACCCTGCGGGTCCAGCAGCAGCGCGTCCCCGACCATCCCGATCACGACCGGCCGCGCTTGACCGCCCGGTGCAGGCGCCATCTCCGTGGCGGGCACTTTGATGACCGCCACGACCTCGTCGACGAGCAGCCCGAAGCGCAGATCGGCCACCCGCACGCTCAGGACCTGGGTGCCGGCGGGCGCGAGCGCACTCAGCGCCGGGACCCACTCCGACCCGAGAGCCACCAGTCCCACCACTCCGTCGAGGGGATCCGGCAGCGGCCGGATGTCGGTGCGATCCTGAACCTCGACGACGTGCTCCACATCGATCGCGTACAGGCTCGCCCCGGCCCGGAAGGTGACGAGAGCTCTCATCGTCCCGGAGACAGCTTCGCGGCCAGCAGGTGCACGAGCTCCTCGGCGCGGTAGCCGCCCAGAGGGTCGCGCAGATCGCCGAGGTCAGCGCCGGCCAGGGCGTCCCAGGCCGCGCGGAAGGCCCGCTCAGCCCCCGGGTCACCGACCGCCTCCAGCGCCAGGCCCAGCTGCAGGTGGGGAATGGGTGAGCCCGGACGGAGATAGGCGGCAGCGCGGAACGCTGTGGCGGCAGCGCCGAGGTCACCCGCGGAGAAAGCCCGTTCGCCCACCTCAAGCAGGCGAGCCACCTCAGCGGCGTCGACACTCGCCCCAGGACCGGCCGTGCTGGCGGGGGAGAGGCCGCTGCGGGTCCGCCCTGGGCGCGGGTCGGCGCTGGGGCCCGCCTGAGCGCGCCACGACGGCCCAGGTGGGGGACGCCGCGGCGTGAGCGTCGCGGCCGGCGGCGGGCCGGCTGAACGGTGCGCCGCCCCTGCCGGAGCCACCCGCGGGTAGAGAAACGTCGTCCCGTGGGCCTGGGGCCTCAGGCTGGTGTCGAGGTGGGCGAGCGTCTCAGACGCGCCCAGGGCCAGACGCCCCCGCGGCGTGAGCAGGTCGTGGATGCGGCCCAGCAGCCCGCCGGCCGCAGCCGGGGTGAGATAGATCATCAGGTACCGGCAGAGAACGAGCCCGCAGGATCCCGCGGCCAGGGGCGGAGGGGCGGTGACGATGTTCTGCCTCACCGCGGTCACCCTCGCGCGCAGCGGCCTCACGATCTGGTGGGTATCGCCTCCCAGGGGCTCCAGCCAGCGGTCCCGACGCTCTGGAGAGAGCCCACGCAGTTCCCGGCCGAGGTACCGCGCCGCCGTGATTCGCCTCACCGCCAGGGCGCTCACGTCCGAGGCGACGACGCGGTAGTCCGACGCGCCGGCCTCCTCGAGCAGGATCGCCAGCGAGTAGGCCTCCTGGCCGAAGGCGGCCCCGGCGCTCCAGGCGACAAACGGTCCGGGGCTCTCACTGAGGAGCTCGGGCAGAACGTCCTGCGCCAGCACCGTCCACAGCGACGGATCCCGGAACCAGGATGTCTCGTGGACGGAAATGTCGGCGAGGATCGCCTCACGCGCGTGGTCGTCCTCGGCCAGGCGGGACGCGAGGTCGGCGACACTGATGTCTTGACGCGTGGCCTCGCTGTCCAGGGCCCGGGCCAGGCGCTGGCGCCCCGGGCCGTCCAGGAGCACGCCCGCGCCACGCGCCAGCAGCGTCTGGACCTGGTCCAGGAGGGCCGGGGCGACGTTCATGCCCTCGCCGCCCTGACCAGGGCCGGCCCGAGCTGCTCGGGCGGCAAAACCCGCTGGGCGGCCCCGTTGTCCCGGGCGGCACGGGGCATCCCGTCCACCACCGCGCTGGCACCGTCCTGGGCGAAGGTGAGCGCCCCGCGCGAGCGCATCTGAGCCAGGCCGTCAGCGCCGTCGCTTCCCATACCGGTGAGCACGCAGCCGATGCCCCGTGCACCCACCACGCGGGCGATCGAGCTCAGTAGCTCATCTCCTGACGGGCGGTTGAGCAGCTCACTGGGCTCGGGGTCCAGGACGACACGACGGTCATCACCCAGGCGTAGGTGCGCCCGGGGCGGGGCGAGATACACCGTACCCGGCTCGGGGAGCTCACCGGCGACCGCGAGACGAACGGGGACGCCCGTCTCGTCCTCCAGCCACTGTCCGAAGGACCGAACAAAGGAGGGGTGGATGTGCTGAACGAGCAGGATGGGCGCGGGCACCCCGACCATCGGCGAGATGACCGTGCGCAACGTGGCCGGACCGCCAGTGGAGGCGACGATCCCGATCACCCGGGACGTCCCGGCTCGCGAACTCGGTGGCGGCGCTGGCGTGCTGTGCAGCGTCGTCATCGGCACCCGACTGAGCACGAGCACCCGCCGGCGCAGCTGATCGGCCTCGCGCTCGGACCAGCGCCCCGGCTTGGCGAAGAGGTCCGCCGCCCCCGCCGCGAGCGCCTCAACGGCAAGGCGATCCTCGCGCTCCTGCACGTGGGCGGAGAGCACGAGGATCGGCACGGCGCGGACCCGCATGATCTCGGCGATGGCCTGGATGCCGGCCGGAACATGACCGCCTCCCCCCAGCAACTCCAGGTCCATGGTGATGACCTGGGGCCGGTGACGCTCCGCCGCGCCCAGCGCCTCGGCGGCGCTTGAGGCCGTGGCCACGACGCGGATGCGTCCGTCGGCTTCCAGCACCTCGGCGAGCACCCGCCGCTCCAACGGGGAGTCCTCGACGAGCAGCACGCTCACCGCAGCATTCATCGCGGCGTCCCCAGAAGGCGTCGAACGGCGTCGAGCAGGGCAGCTTCGTCGAATTCCTGCTTCACGAGATAGGCGTCGGCACCGGCTTGCATGCCCGCGACGCGATCCTGCTCGCTCGCATGGGAGGTGACGACCATCACGGGGACGGAGGCGAGCGCGGTGATGCCCCGCAGGCGCCGGAGCAGCCCGATGCCGTCGAGATGGGGCATGTCGATGTCGGTGATGACCAGGTCGGGGCGCCGCTCGCCCATCCGCGCCAGCGCGTCGCGTCCGTCGACGGCGGTGATGACCTCATATCCGGCGCGAACGAGCATCGAACGCTGAAGCTCGCGCACGGTGAGCGCGTCGTCAACGACGAGAATCGTCGCGGAGCGCCGCTCGGTCGGCGCCGGTGACGGCGCAGGCAGCTGCCCTTGATGTTCCAGGGCGGCTTGGACGAGGCCTTCGGCGTCCAGCACGAGCATCACCGACCCATCCGGCTCGAGGCTCGCCCCGGCAAGTCCGGGCACCCCGGCGAGCACCGGGCCGAGTTCCTTGACCGTGAGGTTGCGCTGGGCGATGACCGCAGTCACGCGCACGGCCACGCGCGCACCGCCCGCAGCGAGCAGGAGCGTTGGCCCCGTCGGATCGGCGAGCGTGGACGTCCCGGCGGCGCGCGGCACCTCAAGCAGATCGGCGAGGTCGCTCACCCGGACGATCTCCCGGCCCATCCATAGGGCCGGACCGCCCTCGAGCCCGACCGTGGCGTCGGCGGGCAGCTCATCGACGTGGAGCACCGCGTGCGCCGGGATCCCGTAACGCTCGGATCCGGCCGCGACGACCAGGCAGCGGATCACCGCCAGGCTCGCGGGCACCGTGAGGGTGAACGTGCTGCCCTGGCCCGGCTCGAAGCCCACCTGGACGCGGCCGCGCAGCGCCTCCACCGTCTTGCGGACCACGTCCATGCCGACGCCACGCCCGGAGAGGCCGTCGACTCCCCCCGCCGTCGACAGACCGGGGCTGAAGATGAGCTCGGCGGCGTCTGCGTCGTCGAGGTCGGGACGGCCGGCACGGGCGCGCAGGGCATCGAGGTCCAGGCCGGCGCCGTCGTCGCGCACGCTGATGAACAGATCACCGCCGCGGCGTTGGGCCTCGACACGCACCTCACCCGTGGGCCGCTTGCCTGCGCCCACCCGGACCGGAGGGGTCTCCAGGCCGTGGGCGACGGCGTTGCGCACCAGATGCAGGAGCGGCTCGGCCAGCCGGGTGAGCACGGCTCGGTCAAGTTCGGCACTGTCACCGACGCTGATCATCTGAGCGTCCTTCCCGGCCGAACGCGCCGCCTCGCGTACGGCCCGGCGCAGCGTCCCGCTGAGTGACCCGACGGTGGTCATGCGCGTGGCCAGCGCCTCAGCCTGAATTGACTCGAGCGCGCGACTGAGCGCCAAGGCTGCCTCCTCCCGGTCGGGCCCGGCACGGTCCCCACGGCTCAGGTGCTCGAGGCGCAGGCGCGCGGTGATCGCCTCTCCGGCGAGGTTCACCAGCCGGTCGAGGCGATGCAGGGGCACCGCGACCGTCTCCGAGGAGGCGTCTGCGGCGAGATCGGCATGGAGCGCGGCCGAGGCCGGCGTCGCCGGGGCCGGAACCGGGGCGACAGGGTCGACAGCGGGCGGCGGGTCGACAGCGGCCGGCGGGTCGACAGCGGGCGGCGGGTTGCGGGGCGCTGGCTGGTCGGCGGTCAGGGGGTCGAGCCGCGCCAGCGCCGCTTCCAGAAGGTCCTCCACCGGGTGGCCCTCGAGCTCGAGCGGCACCATCTCCCGGAGCGCATCCGCGCTGGCCAGGATCGCGTCGACGTCCCCCGGAGCCAGCGGCCGGACTCCGGCGCGCATCCCCCCCAGGAGGTCCTCGAGCCGATGGGCGAGCGCCGGCACGTGACTGAGCGAGATGATCTGCGCCGCACCCTTGATCGTGTGGAAATCCCGCAGGAGCTGAGAGATCGTCTCCAGGTCATCCGGCTGGCGTTCGAGTTCGAGCGCCAGCTCGACCACACGATCCAGACGCTCGAAGCAATCCTGCGCGAAGATGACTCGCAGCTCGGGATCGTCACCGAAGTCCACGTTCACCGGGCGATCCCCGCCAGGGTGTCCGCCAGGTCCAGGACGGTGACCGGGCCCACCTCGGCACGGCGGCGCGCCGTTCCCGACCGCAGCTGTGAGGGGCCGAGCTCCTCTCCCAGAGTCTCGACCACCGGGACCGCGCTGGCCCCCAGCGCGACGGGACCCGGGCCCAGGCGCAGCACGGCCACGTGGGGACAGCTGCGCAGCGGCGTGATGCCGATGAGGGCGCCGGTGTCCAACACCGGCACGACCTCACCGCGGACGTTGGTGAGACCCAGCACAACCGCCGGCGCGGAGGGGACGCGGGTGACCCGCGGCTCGGCCAGCACCATCCAGACACCCCCCAGTGGCACCGCGTACCAGTCCTCGGCGACGGGGATCAGCAGCGCGCGCATCGAACTCAGAGGGGGGCATCGTCAAGGCTGCGCGCCTGACCGCGAGGACGGTGGCCTGCCTCGAGCGCGGAGACGTCGAGCGCCGCCGAGCCGTTCTGTCGAGGGCCACTCGACAGGCGCGGGACATCCGTCACACGCGGGCGGTCGGTCCCGCCGTGCCCTTCGGTGGTCCGGAAGGCCTGCGCGGAGGTCTCCAGGTCCGCGGCGAGATCGGCGATCCGGGTCGCGGCAGCCGCGAGTTGCGCGGCCGTGCTCGCGCTCTGACGTGAGGCCGCGGCCACCGAGCTCATCGTCTGGACCACCTGTTCGGTGGCGACCCGCTGCTGGTCGGTCGAGAGGCGGACCTCGGCGGTGGCGTCGTTGACGTCGTCCATCAGGCTGAGGCCCTCGCGCATCTCCCGGGACCCGCCCTCCATGGCCAGCACCATCGCCTTGGTCTCAGCGTCCGAGCGGGCGACGATGTCGGCGATCCGCTCCACCTCGCTGCGCGACCGTTCAGCCAGCAGACGCACCTCGTCGGCGACCACGGAGAAGCCCGCACCGACCTCACCCGCACGCGCTGCCTCGATCGACGCGTTGAGCGCCAGCAGGTTGGTGCGGTTCGCCACCTCGGTGATGAGCACGACGATCTGGGCGATCTCCCCGGAGCGCTCAGCGAGGGCGAGGGTGCGCTCGCTCGAGCGTTCCAGCTCGGCATCGGCCCGCTCGAGCACGGCCCGGGTCTGGGCGGTGCGTTCAGCGACGCTCTCCGCGGAGCGGGCGATGCCCGCCGAGACGGCCGCGATCTCCTCCATCGTCGAGGATGTCTCTGCCGACGCCGTGGTGTGCTGGTTGGTCGCGCTGGAGAGCTCGTGGGCGGCGCTGGAGAGTTCGGCCGACGCTGAGGCCAGCTCGCGCGCCACCAGCCGGATCTGGTCGGCCAACTCGCTGAGGCTTGCGACCATCGTGTTGAACGCCTGAGCGAGATCACGCAACTCGTTCGCCCCGGTCGCCTGAGCCCGGGCAGTGAGATCCCCAGCCGCCACGCGGCCGGCAACCGCAGCCAAACGACGCAGCGGCGTCACGGTGATCCGCGCGAACCACAGCGCAAAGCCGGCCGCCAGCAGGCCACCGACGATGAGGACGATGATGGCGAGCCTGCGTTGGCTGGCCACGGGGGCAAAGGCCTCACTGTCGTCTTGACGCACGTCGATGGTCCAATGGGGCACGCTGATCGGGGCGTACGCTCCCACCGCCGGGCGGCCCGTATCCGGGGGCGTGAACTGCAGCGTGCCGGTCAGCCCGGCATGGGCCCGTCCGGCCGATCCGGTGAGGACCGGCGCGCCGAGGACCTCGGACTGAGCCGCCATCGCCGCGGCGCTGGCGGGTTGGCCCAGACCGTTGCGCCAGATGAGCCGTCCCTGCGGATCACGGATGACCGCCTGGCCGGTGCGACCGAAGCTCACAGATGTCACCGCGGAGGCGAAGACCGTCGGATCCAGATCGGCCACGAGCACGGCCACGACCGCGCCGGAGGCGCTGCGAACCGGCTCGGCGAGCAGCGTCTGGAGAGACCCGCCGACCCGTCGCGGTTGCACCATCACCTCCGCCCCGCGGGCAGCGAGCAGGAACCAGCTCGCGGTAGGCTGGGCCAGCTGTGGTTTCCCTGGGAGGACGACGATGGGCGCCCCAGCGGGGGAATCGATCTCGAGGGTGACAGAGCCCGTGGAGAAGTCCTTGAGCACGCCGGCCCACTCGGCTCGGGGGATCGTGCGGAGCACCGCCACGTCGCGGCGGAGCCGGTCTCGGTCGGCAGTGAAGTCCTGGTTGATCCGCACGGCCACCTGCCGGGTGATCTGCAGCAACGCGCGCCGCGCCTGCAGATTCAGGCTCGAGCTTGCGTTGTTGACCAGCAGCACCGTGATGACGACGGCCACGGCCAGAACGCTGGCGAGCATCGCCGCGACGAGACGCACGGAAAAGCGGCCGACGAACTCGCGCATCCGCGGGGCATGCATCCGCGGAGCATAAGTGCTGGGCCGGTCACGGGTGCCCGGCCGGTCTCACGCGGGAGTGGGGCCGCGATGCTCAGACCATCGGCGCCCGAAACAATTTCACGTTCCGGTCGGTGCGCATTCCGGCAAAGCGCCCCGGCCGCCCACCCTGGGCGTCGATGTAGGCCAGCTCGCGACTGATGGGAGAAAGCGGCCCGGGTCCGGCGTGGTCGAGCATCCAGGTCTCCAGCACGACGCCGCCGCCGGCGGTCTCGCGCACCGACAGTGCCCGGGCCTGCTGGGGGAAGTCCACGAGTGAGGCGGTGGTGATGAGCCAGTAGCCACCTGCCGAGGTCCGCCGCGGGGTGATCCGGTTGCGGTGAATGTGACCGGCCAGCGCTGCCAGCATCCGGGGGTGGCGGTCCAGCTGAGCCAGCAGGGCCGTGCCACCCGCCGCGCCCTCCAGGGGTTGATGGCTCACCACGAGCACCCAGCGCCGGCCCGCCCCGGCCAGCGCGGCGGAGAGAAAGGCGCCCTGCCCCGGCACGACCAGGCCGCCCGAACCGCCGTCGCGACGGGCGAGGTCGAGGACGATCACCCGCACACCGTCGCCGATGTCCCGCACCAGGTCGAGACGCTCTCCCACCGGGGCGGCATCGGGGTCCACCCGCGCCGCGCGCCGGAGCGCCCCGACGACGCCGGCGAGCTCGAGCTCGGCCCGGGCCGGGTCGGCGGGCACCCTCACGGTGGGACCGGCGAGCGCCTGAGCGAGGAAGTCGGCGACGAACCGTGGGTCCGGTGGCCCGTCGGGGGACGCGGACGGATTGAGCCGGAAACCGTCCGGGAGGCGCAGGTGCGCCGGCAGCTCCCACAGCGCTCGGTCCCCGACGGCGAGTGCGCGGGTCTGGGCACTGGGCACGAGCTCCCCGGCCACGAGCACGTCATGGTCGCCGAGCACGGGCAGCCAGGGGATCGACCCCAGGCCGCGAGCGAAAAAGGGCCGCCACGCGGCGGCGAGCATCCCCGGATGCCGCGGTGCGTCGATGTCGGGTCGGTAGTAGAAGGGGTCGGGGTCTGAGGCGAGCTGGACTCCGACGTAGCCGGCGGGCCCGCTGGACGGATCGACTCGGCCACCCCCCAGCAGCGTGAGCGCCCGGGTCAGCTCGTTGTGCTGGGCGTTGTCGATGAGGTCACCGCCCTGGAGGACCAGGTCCGGGGCCACCGCGCGCACCGGTCCGAGCATCGCGTCGAGAACCTGGGCGGTGAGAGTCTCCTGGGGCCGGAACGTCGACTGTACGGGCGGCCCGAGGCGAGCGAGGAAGGGGACGCGCGCCGGGGAGGCGGCGTCCATGACGTGGGCGTCGCTGAGGTGAACGAGCCGGGCCAGTTCCCGGCCCGCGGCCGCCGCCGGGCCCAGATCGGTCCGCTCCACCAGCTTCTCGCCCGGACCGACGCGCAGGTGCCCGGTGCCGTCTGGGTCGACCCAAGTGCGCACCAGGGTCGAGCCGATCCCGGCCCGGCCGCCCGAGACGGCGCCAGCCGAGGTCCCCGCCCCACAGCCACCCACCCCCAGGCCGAGCGCAAAGGCGCCGGCCACTCCGCTGGCGGCCAGGGCGCTGCTCAGCAGCTCCCGACGACTGATCTCGTCCCCGCCGGGCCGCCGCGCCTGTGCCTCCGCACGTGGACGGCTCATGGCGCAAGTCCCTCGACGATCGAGGCGCGCACCGCGCTCACGCTCACCCACAGCACAGCGACACACCCGGCCAGGGCGAGACCTCCGAGGACGCCACCGACCTCCGCAGGCGTCGGGCGCAGGTCGAGGCTCGCGTACCCCGCGGCCAGGTGGGAGAGCAGCGGCCCGAGCGCGAGCCACTCCAGGAGCACGCCGATGAGCGCGGCGGGCACGAGCAGGGTGAGCACCGCGCCGCCGAGCAGGCGGCCGATGGCGGCGGCGTTCGCGCCAGTGGCCCGCAGCACCGCGACGGTGCGCCGGCGCTCGGACACCGTGAGCGCACAGGCCTGCATGAGCGCGTAGATGCAGACCAATCCGTCAACCACCGCAACCGCGCGCAGGATCGTCTTGAGCACGGCGACGAGCGGCGCGCCGCGGGCCACGGGGCCCGCGGCGGCGGTGGACTGAATGCCAGCGGCGCGCATCTCCGCCTGCACCCGGTTGGGGTCCGCGCCGGGACTCAGCAGCACCGCGACCGAGGATGGTGCGCTCGGGTCGGCCTCCAGCAACGCCGCCGCGGGGACATAGGCAACGAGCCCCTGGTACGCCAGCGAGCTCACCGTCCCGGCCACGCGCAGACTCAACTGCCGGCCGGAGGGCAACTCCATGAGCAGCCGGGAACCGGGGGCCAGGCCAAGCGCGTCGGCCAGGCCGACCCCGACCTCGGCCTCACCGGTCCCCCGCAGACGCCGCCCCGCATCCAACGGCGGCGCCTCAAAGCGCGTGTGGTCCCCGGGGTAGGCGATGACGTCGATGAGCTCGCCCAGGTCGTAGCCGTCGACGGCGTGGACGTCATAGCGCGGGGCGGCCGCGGCGACCCCGGGGAGGCGGGCGATCCGAGCGGCCGCCGACGGCGAGGCGGCGACGCTCAGCTGATAGCGCTTGCCCAGCTCCTGGGGGTCGGTCTCTAACGAGGAGAGCGCTCCCGCCAGGGCGATCATCAGCAGCACGAACGCGGTCGAGCTCGCGAGCATCGTCACGGTCACAGCCAGCCGCGCCCGCCGTGCGGCAGCCAGACGAACACCCAGCCAGACCAGCCCGCCGACCCAGCCCGCCGCCGGACCCCCGGACCCCACCGTCGAGCGACCCGCCGACCGGCCAGGGCCCGCTGCGACATCGGCGCCCCGCAGCAGGCTGAGGATCGTCGCACCCGCGGCTGACCAGGCCGGCCAGGCGGCGCCGAGCACGGGCACGACCACACTGAGCGCCCAACCGGCCAGCAGCCACGGGATCAGCCCGGCCCCAGGGCCGGGCTGGTTGAGCAGGCCCAGCAGGCGGTCCCCCGGCCCGTTCGTCGCCGCCCACCCGGCGAGTGTGCCGACGCTCGCCGCCGGCACGGCCACCAGCGCAGCCTCCACCGCCTGAGTGGCGGCCACCTGCCCGCGCGTCGCCCCGAGGGCACGCCGGACCCCGATGGCGCGCAACCGCCGCTGCACCTCCGCTCGCGCCGAGGCCCCGAGCATCACCCCGGCGGTGACCAGGGCGATGCCCGACAGGGCCACCAGCAGGTCGATGACCAGGCCCGCCGCCTGGGAGATGAGCACCTGGACGCCGCTACGGGTGGCGAACTGCAGGCCGCGCAGCCCGAAGCTCTCATCCCGAGCCTGGACGAGCACCTCAGACACGTACCGGGGGTCCCTCAACCAGACCTCGGCGAAGTTCACCTGCGGGTCGGGCTCGGGCCCGAAGCGGCGCACGATCTGGGCCCGGGAGAGATAGAACCGGGGGGCCCCGAGCGGGTAGCCGACGTCGTCAGGACCCTCGGCGAGGCCGACGACCCGTTCGGGCCCCAGACCGGGCAGCCGCAGCTCGCTGCCCACGTGCATCCCCCACGCCGCAGCCCACGCCGGTTCCACGAGCACCTCAGGACCCGCGCCGCGCAGCCCCCGTCCGGCCACCACAGCGATCCCCTGGCGGTGGCCGGGTCCGAGCACCTCGGCCACCGCGGTACGGGCACTGTGCGTGCGAAAGCGCACGGGAACGCTCGTCACCTCCGAACGCAGCGCAAAACCCGACAGGTCCGGGAGCGCGGCGATACGCCGAGCGACCCGTGAGGCCGGCTGCGGAGAGAAGCGGACGATGAGGTCACCGAGGTCGGCCCGGCGGGCCGCGCGGGAGAAACCGCCCCCCAGGCCGTCGGCGATGACCACCGCGGCGGCGAGCATCGCCGCGGCCAGCACGATCCCGGCCCCGCTGAGCAGCGTGCGGCGTCGGCGCGAGGCGAGCATCAGACGCGCGTCCCGCAGTGCTGCGGTCCCGGCGTTCACCCCGTCACTCGCGGGCTCGAGGTCGGGGTCGGGCTCGAGGTCGGGGTCGGGCTCGAGGTCGGCATCAGCCGGCCCGCCTCGAGCGCGAGCACCCGGTCCGCGATGCCCGCGGCCTCGGGCTCGTGGGTGACGAGCAGCACCGCCCGGCCGGGCAGGTGGGCCAGCAGCTCGAGCACGGTCGCGCCGTTGCTTGCGTCGAGGGATCCGGTCGGCTCGTCGGCGAGGATCAGCTGAGGGTCGTTCACCAGCGCTCGAGCGATGACGAAGCGCTGCTGCTCACCGCCGGAGAGCTCGTGGGGCCGGTGCCCGGCCACCGCGCCCAGCCCGAGCGAGTCGATGAGCTCCTCGGCCCGGCGCACCCCACCGCCCGGCGCCCCGGGCAGGCGCGTGGGCACGAGCACGTTCTCGCGCCCGCTCAGCTCCTCGATGAGCTGGAACTGTTGGAAGACGAAACCGATGTGGCGCAGGCGGATGCGGTCCTGGACCCGGCCCCGGCGCCCGTCGAGGCGCTCCCCGGCGACGTGGATCTGTCCGGCGTCCGGGCTGTCGAGCCCCCCGAAGAGATGCAGCAGCGTCGACTTGCCCGTGCCCGAGCGGCCGAGCACGGCGACGACCTCGTCCCGCTCGAGGCTGAGGGAGACGCCGTCGAGCACCCGCCGGGCGGCCCGCCCCTCGCCGACCGACTTGATGAGTCCCTCGGCGTGGGCGACGACCACGCGATCAACCCTAGCGATCGGCCGGTCCCGGCTCGGGGCGCTGAGCGCGCCCACCCAGCACGAAGGCGAGCCCGGAGAGCGCGAAGAGCGCCCCGGCGAGAACGAGCCAGCGGACGAGGTAACCGCCCTGGGGCAGGCCGCTGAGGTTGTGCGCGCTGCGGGCCCCGAAGCCGAGCACGGTCGGGAAGGTTCCGGCGAGCACGAGCAGGGAGATGAGCGCGGGGATGCGCACCCAGCCGGCGTGCCGGGCCGGCAACCACCCGACCCCGACGCGGTCGACGAGCGAGTAGAGCGGCAGCAGCACGAGGTCGTGCAGGACGATCGCCGCGGCAAACCACTCGAGCACACCGACGAAGTCCGACGGACTCTGGGCCCAGCCGACGACCGCCGCCGTGGCGATGGCGAAGCTCGCCAGGGTGGCGAGTAGGTGGGCGGGACCGCCTCCGTAGCGGCGCCACAGTGCGTTCATCGGGGCCCCGTCATGCCTGAACCGCGAAGTGGATCTCCGACAGCCACTTGGTGCAGTGCACACCGGGAATCGCCGGGGCGATGATCCGCGCGGGGTAGCCGTGGTCCAGAGACAGGGTGCGTCCGTTGACCGCGAGGGCGAGCATCGTGCGCACGTCAGCGACCTGGGCGTGGCCGAGGGTCGCCTGGGCGTAGGTGCCGTGCTCGAGCGAGATGCTCGTGGCGGCGACGCGCTCGCGCGCCGGGTCGTGTCCGGCCAGGCGGGCGAGGTCAGCCAGGCGCACGCCGGTCCAGGCTTGGGTGGTCGACCAGCCCTCGACGCAGCCGATGGTGAGCGTCTCGGTGTGCTGGGACATGGCGAGCAGCTGAGGCCGGGTGAGGGTGAGCGTGCGAGCGCCGCCGTGGAGGGTGAGGCGCCAGGAGGCGTCGACCTGATGCGCGCGCAGACCGGCGAGGGCGAAGGTGCGGTTCACCGGGAACCCGAGCGGACCGGGGCCGGTGCGTCCGCGAGGCAGCAGGAAGGCAAGCCCGCGCAGCGGGCCGCCCGCGGACTCGCCCAGTCCCTGGAGGAAGAGGATCGCTGACGCGGCCGCGGTCGCCCCGAGCAGCCCCCGTCGCGAGAGCGTCTGAGGTCTCGGATTCGAGCTGGCGAGATGGTCGACGCCGACGTGGGTGGCGCCGCCGCTCACTGTGAGTTGAGCAGCGGCGTCGGGCGCCGCCGCGGGCACCGCCCCGACCAGCTCGGCCCGCGTGCCCAGGGCCCGACGCAGCGTTGCGAACTTCAGGACGACGTGGGCGACGAGGGCGCCGATGAACACCCATGCTCCGTAGAGGTGCGCCTTGGGGAAATCGAAGGGGAAGGCGTACCAATACTGGATGTTCATGATGCCGGTGACGAACTCGAACAGCGCCCCACCCACGAGCAGGGCGAGCGAGAGCCGCTCCAGCGCATGGGCGAGCGAGTCGACCGGGGGCCAGGCGAACAGCCGCGGAATGACCGACCAAAGCTTCACCAGCACCACCGGGAAGAGGGCGAGGCCAAGGTCGACGTGCGCGCCCTGGCTGAGCGCGTAGAGCCAGCTCGGCCCCGCCGGCCAACCGAACAGGTACAGGTCGAGAGGGCCGTGGATGTCGCGCCCCAGGGCGTTGCTCGCGCTCAGGCCCGGCTGGTAGGCGTCATTGGAGAGCAGTCCGGTGACCGCGATGACCGGCAGCCCGATCAGCAGCACGAGCCCCAGCAGCGCGGTGAGGCGCGCGGAGCGCAGCGGACTGCGCCAGAACCCGGGGCGGAAGGGTCCCGGCGGCGGGGTCTCCGGGATGAGCCGGTGACGGGGGCGGGAGCTGAGGTCACGCGCGGCCATGGCGCTGCAGAGCGTCGCAGGCGAGCCCCGGCCGGCGGGCTGCTGATCCGGCCCCGTTCCGCTTTCGTAAGAACTGGCGATGACCATGAGCCGTGTGGACCCCGCCCTCCTGGTCATCGCCAAACAGCCGCTCCCCGGGCGGGTGAAGACGCGACTGTGCCCGCCCTGCACGCCCGGGCAGGCCGCGGCGCTGGCCGCCGCCGCCCTTCAGGACACGCTTGCGGCGATCTCCGCGGTGCCGGCCGGCCGGCGCGTGCTCATCTTCGAGGGGAACCCCACGGGCATCCGTCCCGACGGCTTTGACTGCCTGCCCCAGCGCGGAGACGGACTGGGGGAGCGGCTGGCTGGCGCCTTCGCCGAGGTCGGCACCCCCGCCCTGCTCGTCGGCATGGACACCCCGCAGATGACCGCGGCCGACCTCCAGCCCGGCCTGTCCGCGCTGGCTGACCCCGATGTCGACGCGGTGATCGGGCCGACCGATGACGGTGGCTACTGGTGCATCGGCCTCGCCCGACCCCTGCCGGGCACCTTCACCGGAGTGACCATGAGCTCTGAGCGCACCTACGCCGAGCAGCTCACGCGCCTGCACCAGCTCGGCGCCCGCGTCCGGGTCCTCGGCCGTCTGCGTGACGTCGACACCTTCGCCGACGCGACCCACGTCGCCGCCGGGGCTCCGCGGACGCGCTTTGCCCGCGCCGTCGCCGCACTCACCCAGAGCGTGCCCGAGCTCGCGGAGCGCGCGGCGTGACCTCGGCCCTGGAGCTGTACGAGGCGGCCCTGGACGCCCCGGACGGGTTGCGGGTCCGCTTTGACGACGGCAGCCTCGCCCCCCTGCCGGTGAGCCGCTACGTGGCGGCCGCCGACCCGCTCGACCGGCGCGTGCTCGCCGGGCTCGAGGGGCCGGTCCTCGACGTCGGCTGCGGCCCGGGCCGTCACCTCCATGCCCTGGCCGGTGCGGGCATCTTCGCCCTCGGGGTCGACATCAGCCCCGCCGCGGTGGCGCTCGCCCGGCGCGGGGGGGGTCGCGCCGTCGTGGCCGACGTCTTCGGCCGTGTGCCCGCCGCGGGCCGCTGGGCCAGCGCCCTGCTCCTGGACGGCAACATCGGCATCGGCGGCGCGCCGGCACGTCTGCTCGCCCGGCTCGGCGAGCTGGTCATGCCCGGAGGGGCGATCCTCGTCGAGGTCGAGGCGCCCGGACGCGAGAGCACAAGCCGCCTGGCCCGCATCGAGGTGGAGGAGCGGGTGAGCGGCTGGTTCGCCTGGGCGCGGGTCTCCGCCGCGGAGATCGGCACCCTGGCTGGGTGCGTCAACCTCTCCGTCGAGGAGATCTGGTCGTGTCAGAACCGCTGGTTCGCGCGTCTGCGCGGCGCTCCCGCCGCCTGAGCGCGCTCGTGACGCTCGTCCCGCCGGTTTTGCGCGCGTCGGCGCGGCGCTCCCGCGGCCTGAGCGCGCTCGTGGCGCTCGTCGCGCTGGTTGTCGCCGCCGTTCCCCTGGGGATCTACGGCTGGCTGGCCGGCCACCGCCTGGCCTACCCCTACGAGCTGGACTGGCTCGAGAGCGGCACGGTTGAACTGGTTGCCCGCGCCCTGCACGGACAGGGCCTTTACTCCCCGCCGAGTCTCGCCTACGTCGGCTTCACCTACACGCCTCTGTACTCCTATGTCGCCGCAGCGGTCGCCGCGGTCACCGGCGTCGGCTTCCTGCCGCTGCGGATCGTCTCGGTCGCCAGCTCGCTGATCATCTTCGTCACGCTCGCCGCGTACGTCCGTGACGTCGTCGGCTCCTGGGTGGCCGGCGCCGTGGCGGCGGGCGTCTTCGCCGCCTGTTACGGGCTCAGCGGCCAGTTCTTCGACGTCGGCCGGCTTGACTCGATGTTCCTCGCCCTCTGCCTCATCGCCCTGTGGGCGGGGCGCCGGGCCGGGTCGACCCGGGCCGGGGTCGGCGTCGGCCTGATTGCCTTCCTCGCCTTCTTCACCAAGCAGGTGGGTCTCATCGCCGTCGGGCCGGCGCTGCTGCTCGCCGTCCCCTGGCGCCCGCGCATGGCCCTGGCCGCCCTGGGCACGCTGATCGCCCTGGCCGGCGCCTCGACCCTGCTGCTGGACGCGGCCACGGACGGCTGGTACCGCTACTACGTCGTCTCGGAGCTCGCCGGCCAGCCGTCGATCCAGGCGAAGATCCTCGGCTTCTGGACCCACGATCTCTATGCGAACCTGCGTCAGGTGAGCTGGCTCGGCGGAGCCGGTCTGCTCGTCAGCCTCGCGGCGGCCCGTCCCTGGCGGGACCCCCGCGAGCGCTGGCGTGCCTGGGGTCCGGCCGTCTACGACCTCGGGGCCCTGGCCGGCTGCTTCATCACCGCCTGGGTGTCGGACATCCACTCGGGGGGCTTCCTCAACGTGCTCATGCCTGCGCTCGCCGCGGCGGCGGGGATCGCCGGCTGGGCGTGGGGCCGTCTGCGCGGCCTGCCCCGGATCGGGCCGCTGGCCGCGCTGGCCGCCAGCGCGTTGCTGGCCTGGCAGGCCAGCAACCTCATGCCGCACCCCCAGCGGGCACTGCCCACCCACCGCGACCACGTGGCCGGGGCCCAGCTGATTGCGCTGCTGCGCCATCTCCCCGGGCCGGTGCTCATCCTGCGTCACCCCTGGTACGGCACCGCGGCCGGCCAGGGTGCCTTCGCCCAGAGCGACGGCATCACCGAGGTCCTGCGCTCCCACGGTCCCCGCGGGGCGCGGGATCTGCGCCGGGCGCTGGCCGGCTCGCTCGACCGCTTCGGGATCCGCGCGGTGCTGCTGGACAACGGGGAGAATCCCCCGGGATGGCTTGCCCCGCAGCTGCGCGCACACTTCCGGCTCGTCTCCACCCACCCGCTGTCCGTCTCGCTGCAGCCGCCGACCGACATCAACTCCTCTCCCGCCTTCCTCTACCTGCGCCGCGGCGCAGAGCGGACCTCCCACCCCCGGAAAGGACCACGCCATGACCGGCACCGACGAACCGCAGGCCAGCGCCACCTATGACGTCGTCGTGCTCGGCGGCGGCCCTCCCGGGGAGAACGCCGCCCAGTACGCCATCCAGGGATCGGACCGCAGCGCGGTCATCGTCGAGGCCGAGCTCGTCGGCGGCGAGTGCTCCTATTGGGCCTGCATGCCGTCCAAGGCGCTGCTGCGCCCCGTCGAGCTGCACGCGGCCGCCCGGGCCATGCCCGGCCTGGCGGCGGTCCCGCCGCTGGACGTTGCCGAGGTCCTCGCCCGGCGCGACGCCTTCACTCACGGCCGTGACGACGCCGGCCAGATCTCCTGGGCCGAGGGGGCGGGCATCCACGTCCTGCGCGGCCGCGGGCGCTTCAGCGGCCCGCGCCGGGTCGAGGTGACCGGCACCGACGGCGCCGTCACCTGGCTCGAGGCCCGCCACGCCGTGGTCCTCGCCACCGGCACGAGCGCGGCCATCCCGCCGGTCCCCGGCCTGGCCGAGGCGCTCCCCTGGACCTCCCGCGACGCGACGAACCTCACCGAGATCCCGCGGCGGATCGCCATCATCGGCGGCGGGGTCGTCGCCTGTGAGGCCGCCACCTGGCTGCGCGGCCTCGGCGCCGACGCGGTGACCCTGCTCGTCCGTGACGACGCCCTGCTCGCCGGCCGCGAGCCGTTCGTCTCTGAGCTCCTGCTCCAGCGCTTTACCGAGGTGGGCATCGACGTCCACCTCGACGCGAACGTCGACCGGGTCTCCCGGCCCGGAGTGAGCGACACGGGCATCGGCCACATCCACGGGGGCCCGGTCACCCTCGAGCTCGGGGAGCACACCCTCGAGGTCGACGAGATCATCGTCGCCGCGGGACGGCGGCCCAACTCCGTGGACCTTGGCCTCGAGGCCCTGGGGATCGACACCTCGGCCGCCCGCGGCTACGTCGAGGTCGACGACCACCTCACCGTCCCGGGTCAGGGTGACTGGCTCTACGCCGTCGGCGACCTCAACGGCCGCGCGCTGCTCACCCACATGGGCAAGTATCAGGCACGGATCGCCGGAGCGGTGATCGCCGCGCGCGCCGAGGATCGTCCGGTGGGCGGTGCCCACCACACCGACCGCGCCGACCACGTCGCCGTCCCCGGAGTCATCTTCACCGACCCCCAGGTCGCGCACGTCGGGATGTCCGAGGCCCAGGCGCGCGCCCGCGGCATCAGTGTCGAGACGCTCGAGTATGACCTCGCTGCCCTGGCCGGCACCTCGCTGCTGCGGGACGACTACCTCGGCCGGGCCAAGCTCGTCATCGACGCCGCGCGCAACACGCTCGTCGGGGCGACGTTCGTCGGGGCCGACGTCGGCGAGCTGCTCCATTCCGCGACGGTGGCCATCGTCGGGAAGGTGAGCCTCGACGATCTGTGGCACTGCGTGCCCAGCTATCCGACCGTCGCGGAGATCTGGCTGCGTCTGCTGGAGCAGCGTCCCCCACGCGCCTGGCAGTGAGGTATGTGTCCCCTCACCGCGCGATGGCAACAGTGGCGGGACAGATGCTCACGCTTGACAAGTCCGCGACGCGGCCGGCCGCCGACGCAGGATCGCGGCCCGTGCGCGCCCGCCCCGCAGATGCTCGGCGGGTGAGGGAACGCGCGAGTCCCAGGGGTTGCGGGTAGGGTGATGCCGGCATGAGCATCGACGACACCTCCCCGCCGAACGCCGACCTCGGCCAGGGCACCTGGCAACTGGATCCCGAGCGCTCGGCGGTCGAGTTCACCACCCGCACCTTCTGGGGCGCGATTCCCGTCAACGGGGGCTTCTCCCGCTTCCGGGGCCGCCTGGATCCGGACGCCGACCCGGTGGTCGAGCTCGTCATCGACGCCGCCAGCGTCAACACGCGCAACGCCAAGCGTGACGCGCACCTGCGCACCGCCGACTTCTTCGACGTCGACGCGCACCCCGAGATCCGCTTCCGCGCCGACACGCTCGAGGTCCACGGCGATCACGCGCACGTCACCGGCACTCTCGAGGTGGCCGGCCGCTCCAGCGAGCTGGAGCCGATGGTGCACCTGCGCCCCGAGGGTGACGAGATCCAACTCGACGCGGTCGCCCGGGTCAACCTGCGTGAGATGGGCATGGCCAACGGTCCCGGTGGGATGATCGCGGCCAAGGCCTGGCTCAACGTCCGCGCGCGGCTCGTGCGCGCCTGACGCCCTCTCCGGGCGCGGGTCGGCACCCGGTGGGGTGTTGGTCAGCGCCCGACGGGTGCGGTGCTCAAGGCGCGGCCAGGCGGGCGAGCATCGTCCAGGTGGACGGGTCCTCGTCCCCGGCGGCCCACAGGTCGATGCCGGCGAGCTTGTCGTCGGCGGCGAGCACGGCCCGGTCATAGTTCGCGGTCGCGTCCTCGAACCACACGACGTGGTGGACGCGGTGCCGGCGCCGGCCCGTGCGGAAGGCGAAGGTCGGTTCGGCGTCGACGCTGCTCCAGCGGACGGCCGCGTGTTCACGCTGGGCCAGCGCCTCGGCGGACGTCGCGGTGAGCGAGGTGTTGTCGCCGTTGGAGCTCCACTCATAGCCATAGGCCGGCACGCCCAGGACGATCTTGCCCGCGGGGATCTGCGTGAGCGCGTAGGCGAGGACCGACTGCACCCAGGGCCAGGGTGCCACCGGGCCGGCGGCGCCGCTGGGGACGTGATCGTCGTAGGCCATGATCTGGACGCGGTCGGCGATCGCCCCGAGGGCGGCGTAGTCATAGACGCGCGTGTCGAGCCCGCCGCCCCCCAGCTGACCCCGAGTGTTCTTGGCCATCACAGTCACCTCGCAGGAACGACCGAGCGCGTGGAGGGTGACGCACAGGCGGGCGACGAACCGCGGGTACAGCTGGGCCAGCGCTCCGGCTTGCCGCGCGCTGCCACTGCCGATGGCGAGGTTCTCAAAGTCGAGGTCGACCCCGTCCACGTCGGGCTGGTCCGCCAGCGCGACGAGCGTGTGCAACACCGCGGTCTCGCGCCGGGGGTGACGCAGCGTCGCGAGGAACGTCGCCATCTGCGCGGTTTCGGTGACCGTGGGGATGACCGTGAGATGTGCGGCGTGGAGGGTCGCGATGGTGCTCGGCGCCGCACCGCCGGACTGGTCGACGAGCGTGTCCCGGCCGGTGAGCTCGTACAGGAAGGGGTGGGCGACCTTGACGATCGACGCGTGCTGGGTCGCGGTGGCCACCCCGGCCGCGAGGTTCCAGTACGGGATCCACACGCTCGCCCCGTCCAGGCGAGCGTTCGCGGCTGGGGTGAGCGGGGGCGACGGCGCGGCCGTGGCGGCGGCGCCAGGACGGGTGCCGGGTGAGGCCGTCGCGGCGGTGCCCGGACGGGTGTTGGGTGAGGCCGTGGCGGCGGCGGTCCCGTCCGAGGCGAGGGCCGCAGAGGGCGCCGACCCGGTGAGGGCGGACTGCGGGTCCCGGCCGTGGATCCGGCGCCCGGCGGTGTCGGCCTGGGGGGCGGGGATGGTCGCGTCGGCGGGCGCCAACGTGGGCAGAGTGACGGTGAGCGGCTGGGGCGCGGAGGCACTTGCCCCCATGAGCGATCCGCTGCACCCCATCAGGCTGAGTGCGACCGCGAGTGCAGCCGTCCCAACGGCGAGGGACTTCATCGCCGGGGAGCTTACGCAGTCCGCTTCATTAGCCTGTCCGGGGCATGCCTGGTCCGCTTCACTGGCTCACCCGGTACCTGCGCGATCCGCGTCGCTGGCCTGTGTGCGTCATGCCAGAGACGGTCACGTGACGCCGACTCGGGTGGCCGTCGTCGGCCACATCGAGTGGGTCGACTTCCTCGCCGTGGCCCAGACTCCCGCGGTGGGCCAGATCACCCCGGCCTCCCGGGTGCGGATGAACGCGGGTGGCGGCGCCGTCGTCGCCGCTGTCGTCATGGCCGGCCTGGGCGCCCGCGTCGAGTTCTTCGGAGCGGTCGGTGACGACGAGATCGGACGCCGGGCGGTCGACGAACTCAAGGCCCACGGCATCCGGGTGGCCTGCGCGGTCCGCGACGCGCCCACGCGTCAGGTGATCACTTTCCTCGACGCTCGCGGCGAGCGGTCGATCGTCACCATCGGCGCGCGCCTGCAACCCGCGGGTGCCGATCCGCTGGACTGGGAGCGGCTGGCCAGGGTCGACGGCGTCTACTTCACCGCCGGCGACCTCGGGGCGCTGCACCACGCCCGCGCCTCACGCGTGCTCACCGCCACCCCGCGCATCGCCGAGCGGCTTCCGTCGATCGACGTCAACCTGGATGCGCTCATTCTCTCCGGAGACGACCGGACCGAGCGCGACTGGGCGGCCGGACTGGCTCAGCGGGCCGCACTCCAGGTGGTGACCGAGGGCGAGCACGGCGGGTCCTGGAGCGGCGCCGCGGCGGGCCGCTGGGAGCCGGTGGCCCCGCCCGGGCCGGTGCGGGATGCCTACGGAGCGGGGGATTCCTTCGCGGCCGGGTTCACCCTCGGGCTGGCCTGCTCCGGCGACCCGGCGGTGGCAGCCCGGGTCGGCGCCGAATGTGGAGCCCGGGCGCTCACCGTGGCCGGCGGGCCATAGGGGGCGCCGCGGCGCGCAGCGGGAAGCCAGGCTGGGCTGGGCCGAGCTGGGGTGAAGCCCTCGCAGTCGTGACGCGTTTCTCGACCACCCCCCGGGCGCGCCGGGACCTGGTCGCGTTTGTGGACCGGGGGAAGCTTTACCCGACCACCCCCCCCGGGCGCGCCGGGGCCTGGTCGCGTTTGTGGACCGGAGGAAGCTTTACCCGACCACCCCGTCCCGCAGCCACGGGCTGGCCGAGGAAGCAGTCACTGGCGCACGCTCCGACCCGACGCGCCCGTGCGCTCGCAGACCTCGAACGACCCGCGGTCACCCCCCGCAGGTCACCCCCCCGCAGGTCACCACCGCGGGCCGCCGCCCGCGGTCACCCCCCGCGGCTCACCCGCACGACCTCGCCGTCCCGCGCAGCGGGCATCTTGAACCAGCGCCGGTCGGTGTCCTCGATGAAGGCGAGCAGCGGCGGCCCGAAGATGGGGAACTCCTCGATCCGGGAGACGACGAACTCCGTCCCGTCGCGGGAGCGCAGGACGTCACCGACGCGCACCTCGTCCCCGCGGATCGTCTCCCCGCCCGACCCGCCGGCCCCCGCCGACCCGCCGGCCCCCGCCGACCCTCCGGACACCTGCGAGGACCCACTCACGCCAGGACCTGCTCGATGGCCGTGATGATCTCGTCGCTCTCGGGCTCGACGGTCGGCCGGAAGCGCGCGAGCACCTCACCCTGCGGCGAGACGAGGAACTTCTCGAAGTTCCACATCACGTCACCGGCCACCCCGTCGGCGTCGGGCACAGCGCAGAGCTCCTCATACAGCGGGCTGCGCGCCGCGCCGTTCACGTCCAGCTTCTCGGTCAGGGGGAAGGACGTGCCGTAGGTGCTGGAGCAGAACTCGGCGATCTCCTCCGGGGTCCCGGGCTCCTGGCCGGCGAACTGATTGCAGGGGACACCCAGGACGGTGAAGCGGCCCGAGTCGGCGAACCGCTGCTGCAGGCGCTCAAGGCCCTCGTACTGGGGGGTCAGCCCGCACCGCGAGGCGACGTTGACGATCAGCAGCGCTGTGTTCTCCAGGACGTCGGCGCCGATCGGCGCCCCGTCCA
>DASSZV010000062.1:0-5672 GCA_035702765.1 Solirubrobacteraceae bacterium | reverse complement strand
GGCCATGTCGATGGCGAAGGTGGCCAGGTCGAGGTGGTCGAGCTGATAGGCCTCAGCAAGCGCACGGGCGGCCTGCTCGGCGGTGATGCTGCCCTCCGCGATGAGGAAGCGCTCCAGGCTCATCCCCCGCTCGCGGGCGATGGCGACCGCCCGGGTCGCGTAGTCGCCGCTCACCAGTTCGAGGGCGACGAGCGCATCGGCGAGGCTGCGGCGAGGTCCACCTCGCCGCGCCGGCGTGAGTCCTTTGGTCGGCAGCGCCTTGACCTCGGCCACCGGTCCGGTCTCCTGGCGGTCAGGCGGGGACCCCTCCGGGCGGCCCGGGGGAGCCGTCGGACCGGGGTCGGGGATCGCGCTCATGTGCGGGCCGCGGTCTCCATCACGGCGACCGGTGCGGGATGTCCGGTGAACAGTTCGAAGGCCAGCGCGCCCTGGCGCACGAGCAGCTCCAGCCCGTCGATCACCCCGGCGCCCGCGGCGGCCGCGGCCTGCAGGAGAGCACCCCCGTCGGGTTGATAGACGAAGTCGACCACTGTTGTGAACCTTCCCAGCCCATCGGCGTGTGGAGTCAAGACCTTGAAGTCTGGCAGTTCCCCCCCACCCGTCAAGGCGGCCGCCGTGGTCTGCACGAGCAGATCCGCCGCCACGGGCTCCTCCACGACCTCTCCGCCGAGCTGCGCACACAGCGCCTCGGCCCGGGAGCGGGTGCGGTTCCACACCGTCACCTGAGCTCCGGCGTCCCGCAGCGCCCACACCGCCGCCCGGGCGGTCCCCCCCGCGCCGAGCACCTGTGCGGTCGCACCGGCGAGCGAGACACCACGCGCGCCGAGGGCGGCGACGAGCCCGGGACCGTCGGTGTTGTCGGCCCAGATGCTGCCGTCCTCGCCGAAGATCAACGTGTTGGCCGCCCCGATGGCCCGAGCCCGGGCCGAGGCGGAGTCGGCGAGGGCCAGCGCGGCCGCCTTGTGCGGGATGGTGACGTTCGCGCCGAGGAAGCCGACGCCAGCCAGGCCCCGGACCGTCTCGGTGAACAGCTCAGGGGGCACCGGCAGCAGCTGGTAGCGCCAGTGACCCAGCCCGACGGCGGCGAGCGCCGCGTTCTGCATCGCCGGGGAGCGGCTGTGACCCACCGGCCAGCCGAGCACCCCCAGACGCGGCGCCCGCCCCGGGGGGGCCGGCCGCGGGGGCGCGGTCTCAGCCATGGCGTCCGCAGAACTCGGTCTTCGTCGCGCCCCGGCGGGCGAGGGAATCGGAGTACTCGCGTGACCACAGCAGGAACTGGCTGTAGCTGGAGGTGAAGTCAAGCGCCCCGTTCCCGCACACCTTGACGATGAAGTACAGGTAGCCGGTGTGGGCGGGGTGCGCGGCGGCATCGATCGCCGTCAGATCCGGGGAGTTGATCGGCGTTGGCGGCAGACCCCGATGGTTGAGGGTGTTCCAGGGCGAAGCGGAGTCGAGCTGGGCCTGGGTGAGGTTGCCGCTGTAGTTGTTGGCCGCGTACGCCGCGGTCGTGTCCAGGCCCAGGGTCATCCCGAGGCGCAGGCGGTTGTAGATGACCGAGGCCACCCGGGGCAGGTCGGCGGGCAGCGCCGCCTCGGCCTCCTCGAGCGACGCGACCTTCAGCACGTCGTAGGCGCTGAGATGCAGCGAGTGGGCGTAGCGCAGGTTCACCTTGGCCATCTTGGCCTTGAACTCGGTGAGCTGGTCGGCGACCAGCGCGGGGATGGAGATCGGTGAGCGCAGCTGGAAGGTGTCGGGGTAGAGGAAGCCCTCCAGGGACGGGATGTGGGCGGGCGCGCCGTAGACGCGCGGGTTGAGCAGCGGCGAGGCGCGCGTGTCACGCAGGTAGCTGCCCTTGACCCCCTGGGCGTGCAGGAGCTGGTCGAGCTGATAGCGGGACTTGCCGGGGATGATCGTCACGTTCGTGGTGGGCGCCAGACCGCTGGCCGTGGTGAGGTCCGTGAGGGCCGCCGCGTAGGACATCCCGCGGGCGAGGGTGTAGGTGCCGGCGCGGATGTGATCGCCGTCCAGCTCTGCGCGCAGACGGAAGAAGAAGCCCGAGGAGACGACACCGCGGCGGGCCAGCAGGTCGCCGATCTCCTGCGTGCTCGAGTTCGCCGGGATGGTCACCGTCACCTTGCCCGACCCCGACCCGGCGAAGGGCTGAAACAGCGACACGAGAAACCACAGCAGGGCGACGACGATGACGCCGAAGACCCCGGCAAAGAGCAGCCGGGCGCTCCGCATGTGCCCGTGTCCGCCCCGCGGCCGGGATCCGCCGCCTGGCCGCGTGCGCCGCTCACGACCGGGGCGACTGCGCTCGCGTCGCGGGCGCTCCGCCGCGGCCCGCCGGGTGGGGCGCTCCCGCGGGGCGGTGCGCTCGCGCCGGGCGGTGCGCTCCCGCGGGGTGCGCGGCTGGGGAACTTTCGGGGGCTCGCCGGCCGGCTCGGACGGACGGCTGTCGACGATCAGGGGCGGGGGCTCTGCGCTGTCGTCACCGCGCCGCGCGCGGGCGGCGGCCCGCGCCCGCCGGGCGGCCTCACGTTCCTGCTCTGTGCGTTCGGACTCGCTCATGCCCTGTGATCGCGGTCGGGACCCCGTGCCGCGGCCCTATCCAACCATGAACTGAGCAGATGCGCCGCCGCACGGGAGTCCTCCGAGCCACGGCCGCCGTCGCGCTGGGCCAGGCGGGTGGTGAAGCGCTCGTCCCAGAGCTCGACCTCCACGGGCGGGTCTCGCCGCGCCAGGCGCCGGCCCAACAGGCCGGCGAAATCACGCACCTCCCGGGTCTGGGCGGAATCCTCGCCGCTCAGCGACAGCGGCAGGCCGACGAGCACACGGTCAACCTCGCGCTCCTCGACGAGGCGCAGCAAGGCGCGGAAGCCGAACTTCGAGCTCGGTTCGCGCACGGGATCCAGCGGGGTGGCCAGCACACCGGTCGGGTCGGAGATGGCCACGCCGCAGCGGGCACTACCGTAGTCGAGGGCGAGCACGCGCACCGGTCAGGTGAGCGCGTCGACGATCTGGGCCCGGGCGGTCTCCAGCGCCGCATCGAGACGCGAGACCTCACGCCCACCGGCGCGGGCGGCGTGGTCGCGGCCGCCGCCGCCGCCGCCGACCTCGGCGGCAGCCGCCTTGGCGAGCGCGCCGGCCTTCAGGCCGCGTGCGATGAGCGCCGGGGCGACCGCGGTGACGAGGTCGACCTTGTCCTCACCCGTCTCGGCGAGCACGACCACGGCGTCCCCAAGCTTGCTCTTGAGCTGTTCGGCGAGCTCGGCCAGACCGGCGCCGACGCCGGTGACCCGGGTGACGAGCATCCGCCCGCCGGGCAGGGTTTCGGCCCCCGCAAGCAGCGCGTCGAGATCGACATGCGCGGCGCCTGCGCCCTTGGCGGCCTGTGAGGCCGCCTTCTCGAGCTGCTTCACCCTGGCCCGTAGCCCCATGGCCTCCTGGACCAGCCCCTCGGGCTGGATGCGCAGCTCGCGTGCGGCGGCGACCGCGACGCGGTCGTGGGCGCGCAGCAGATCAACGGCCGCGGGGCCGGTGACCGCTTCGATCCGGCGCACGTTCGCCGCCGAGGAGGTCTCTGAGAGGATCCGCAGGACACCGATCTCGGCGGAGTTGCGCACGTGGGTGCCACCGCAGAGCTCGCGGGAGAAGGAGCCGTCGCCGACCTCGACCATGCGCACGATCTCGCCGTACTTCTCGCCGAACAGGGCCATCGCGCCCAGGGCCTTGGCCTCGTCCAGGGTCGTCGTGAGCGCCCGCACCGGGTAGGCGCCGAGGATCCAGGCGTTCACCTGGTCCTCGACCTCGGCAATCTCCTCCGCCGACATGGCGGTCGGGTGGTTGAAGTCAAAGCGCAGCTTGTCCGGCCCGACATAGGAGCCGGCCTGGTGGACGTGGCTGCCCAGGCGCGCCCGCAGGGCGGCGTGGAGGAGGTGGGTGGCGGTGTGGTTCGCCTCGGTCGCGTGACGGGCGGAGCGGTCAACCACCGCGTGGACGGGGTCGCCCGGCTTCAGCTCGACGGGCCCTGCCACGGCGATCACCTGGTCGCCGCCCAGACGCAGGACGTCGATCACCGGCCGCGGGTCGGTGCCGGCCTCCTGGCCGGCGGCGGCGATCATGCCCTGGTCGGCGACCTGCCCACCGCCGGTGGCGTAGAAGGGCGACTCCAGCAGCTTGATGAGCGTGCGCCCGTCCTCGGTGGCCGTGAGCGCGCCGACGGTTGTGTCCAGCGCGGTGGTCGCATACCCCTGGAAGTCGGTGGTGAACCCGGCCGCCTTGGCAAAGGCCTCCGCGCGCTGGCGGGCGGCGCCGACGCCGGCGAACTTCGCCGTCTCCCGGGCCCGACGGCGCTGTGCGGACATGAGGCCCTCGAAGCCCTCCTGGTCGACGCCGAGCCCCTGTTCGGCGGCGATCTCCAGGGTGAGGTCGACCGGGAAGCCGTGCGTGTCGTGGAGGAGGAAGGCGTCCTGTGCGGCGATCCCCTCCGCGCCGCTGTCCCGGGCCCGGCGGATGAGTTCGTCGAGCAGCTTGGATCCCTGCTCGAGGGTCCGGCCGAAGTTCTCCTCCTCCGACGCGAGCCATTTGGCGACGGTGTCGCGCTGCTCGGCGAGCTGGGTGTAGTAGCCGCCCATCAGCTCGGTGACCCGCTCCTGGTAGGCGGTGAGGAAGCCGGGGGCCAGGGCGAGGGTCTGGCGGCCCTGGAGGATCGCCCGACGCATGATCCGACGCAGGACGTAGCCGCGGTCCTCGTTGGAAGGGACGACTCCGTCGGCGATCAGGAAGGTCATCGCCCGGGTGTGGTCGGCGAGCATGCGCAGGGCCCGGTCCACGGCGGGGTCGCCAGCGTCATAGCGGCGGCCCGAGAGCTCCTCCCCGAGGGCGATGAGCGGGGCGAACTGGTCGGTCTCGAAGACCGTCTCCTTGCCCTGGAGGATCGCCGCCATACGGTTGAGGCCCATGCCGGTGTCGATGTTCTGGGCCGGCAGCGGCGCCACCTGATTGGGCGGCTCCTGGTTGAACTGCATGAACACGAGATTCCAGAACTCCAGGAAACGGGCGTTCTCGCCGCCGGGCAGGTCATCGGCCGCGCCGAACTCCAGGCCGCGGTCGAGATAGAGCTCTGAATCCGGCCCGCAGGGACCGGTGGCCCCCGACTCCCAGAAGTTCTCCTCGCGCGGGAGCTCGATGATGCGCTCACGCGGCATTCCGACCTCGAGCCACAGGTCGATCGCCTCCTGGTCGGGGCCGAGCCCGAGGCGCTCGTCGCCGCCGAAGACGGTCACCCAGATGTCATCGCCGTTGAGGCCGAAGCCCTCGCGGCTGAGCTCCCAGGCAAAGCGGATCGCCTCACGCTTGAAGTAGTCGCCGAAGGAGAAGTTGCCGAGCATCTCGAACAGCGTGAGGTGCCGGGCGGTGACGCCGACGTTCTCGATGTCGCCGGTGCGGAAGGAGGGCTGGCAGGTGGTGAGCCGCGGCGCCGGGGGGCGCTCGGTGCCGGCGAAGTAGGCCTTCAGCGGGTGCATGCCCGCGACGATGAACAGGGCGGACTTGTCGCCCGCGGGCGGGATCAGGGAGGCGCCCTGGCCGCGCAGGTGGCCCTGGGACTCGAAGTACTCGAGGTAGGTGCGACGGATCTCGTCCGAGGTCATGGCCATGGTGCCCGCGAG
>DASSZV010000049.1:0-12749 GCA_035702765.1 Solirubrobacteraceae bacterium | reverse complement strand
CGTGACGCGCAGCCGGAGCCAGGGCGGGGTGAGCACGAGCGTGGCGCGCCGCCGGGTGCCGCTGATCAGCACCGACGCGCTGCGGCAGCTGGGTGAGGGCACCGCCCTGCTGCTCTACGGCCGCCTGCCGCCGGTGCGGGTCCGGCTGCGCCGCTACTTCGCCCACCGCCGACTGCGACAGCTCGCCGAGGGCCACGTCAGGCCCCGGGAGATCCCCTGCGCGGGCCCGGAGGTCACGGGCCCGCGGCCCGTCCCCCACCCGACCCAGGAGCCACCATGCCCCAGCCCGATCCGTTCACCGAGGTCCTGATGTCCGACCACGATCTCCTCCAGCTCGAGCAGCTCGAGCAGCGCCGCATCCTCTCCCCGCGCCAGCTCTCTCACCCGCTGCTGTGGCGGCGCTTCTGGGAGCTGCTCTGGGATGACGTGTGCTCGCTGCGTCGGCGCTACGGACTGCCCGTGCGCAGCCGCTGGTGGGAGGACGAGGTCCAGGTCGAGGCGCTCGCCGCGCTGGCGGCCTGGAGCGCGCGCTTTGACTCCGGGGACTGGGAGGACCCGCCCGGCAAGCTGTCGCTGCTGTTCGAGCTCGAACGGGTGGCGGCGCTGCTGCGGGACGGCCATGACCCGTTGGATCCCCGCCATGACCGGGCGCTCTATGAGCGTCATCTGCGCGGAGACGACCGCGGCAACGGCGCCGGTGACAGTGACGGGTGTGGTGGAACCGCCACGGTGGGATGATCAGGCCATGGCGCTCAGCGAACCGAAGTCCTCCCGGGGCGCGACGCCCCCGACCCACGCCCATGGCGCCGCGGTCCACCATCCCTATCCCAACGTCACGCTGCCCACCCGCAGCCTCGCCGAGCACGGCATCGGCGAGTCGACGGCCTATGAGCTGATCACCAGTGACCTGCTGCTCGACGGCCAGGCCCGCCTCAACCTCGCCACCTTCGTCACCACGTGGATGCCGTCGACGGCCGCCAGGCTGATGGCCGACGTGGCGGACAAGAACATCGTCGACAAGGACGAGTACCCGCAGACCGCGGCACTGGAGGCCCACTGCGTGAACATCCTCGCCGACCTGTGGCACGCCCCCGAGGCCGAGCAGGCCACGGGCTGTTCGACCACCGGTTCGTCGGAGGCGGCGATGCTCTGCGGTATGGCCCTGAAGTGGCGCTGGCGCGCTCGGCGGGAGAAGGCCGGCCAGCCCACCGACCGGCCCAACCTCGTCACCGGTGCCAACGTCCAGGTGTGCTGGGAGAAGTTCATGCGCTACTGGGAGATCGAGCCGCGCCTGGTGCCGATGGAGGGGGACCGCTTCCATCTCACCGCGGACCAGATCGCCGACCACGTCGACGAGAACACCATCGGCGTGGTCTCCGTGCTCGGGTCGACCTTCGACGGCTCCTATGAGCCGGTGCGCGAGATCGCCGCCGAGCTGGACCGCATCGAGGCCGAGAAGGGCTGGGACATCCCCCTGCACGTGGACGCCGCCTCCGGCGGCTTCGTCGCCCCGTTCATCCAGCCGGACCTGGAGTGGGACTTCCGCCTCCCGCGGGTCGCCTCGATCAACGCCTCCGGCCACAAGTACGGCCTGGTCTATCCCGGCGTCGGCTGGGCTCTGTGGCGCGACACCAGCGCGCTGCCCGAGGACCTCATCTTCCACGTGAACTACCTGGGCGGGGACATGCCCACCTTCGCGCTCAACTTCTCGCGTCCCGGCTCGGAGGTGATCGCCCAGTACTTCATGTTCACCTCCCTGGGCCGTGAGGGCTACCGCCGGGTGATCCAGAACGCTCAGGACGTCGCCACCTACATCTCCTCCGAGATCGAGTCGATCGGGCCCTACCGACTGCTCACCCGCGGTGATGAGCTGCCCGTGTTCGCCTTTACCCTCCGGGACGAGGTGGAGAACTACTCGGTCTTCGACGTCTCCTCGCGTCTGCGCGAGCGGGGCTGGCTGGTGCCCGCCTACACCTTCCCGGAGAACCGCGAGGACCTCAGTGTGTTGCGCATCGTCGTGCGCGCGGGCATGAACTTCGACATGGCCCAACTGCTCGTCGAGCACCTCAGAGCCGAGACCGCCGACCTGGAGTCACTCCAGGAGCCGCTGCCCCGCTCCAAGTACGGCCCCAAGCGCGCCTTCCGTCACTGATCCGGTCCGGGGCGCCCCGCCCCCCGCACGGCGCCCCGCCCACCGCACGGCGCCCTGCGACGGTGGCGCCCCCGCTGGACTAGATTCCCGCCCCAAGGCAACGGGGCGGCGCATGCACACATCAGACTGGATCAAGCTGGCCACGATCCCGTTCTTCACGGGCGCGGTCGGCTGGCTCATCAATTGGACCGGCCTGATCATGCTCTTCCAGCCCGTGCGCCTCTACGGGATCAGGGTCCCGGGACTGCGGGATGTCGCGACCCTGCTGCCGCGCAAGCTCCAGGAGATCCCAGGCTGGATGGAGGGCCGCGTCGGCTGGCAGGGAATCGTCCCCGCGCGCGCGGCGAAGATGGGCTCGATCGCCGTGGACAAGGCGATCGCCAAGCTCGGCACGCCGGCGGAGTTCTACCAACAGCTCGAGCCCGACGAGATCGCCCGCAAGATCGTCGAGATGTTCATCCCCGAGGTGCCCCGCATCGTCGACGACACGATGTGGAGGGAGCAGCCGAATCTCTGGCAGGCCGTCCCGCCGCGGGTCAAGGGCGCGGTGTACGACCGCGTCGCCTCCCAGCTGCCGAGCATCGTCAAGCAGATCACCGACGAGATCGGCGAGCACATCGACCTGCTGCTCGACCCCAAGCTGATGGTCATCGACCACTTCGCGGCCAACCCCGCGCTGGTGAACCGGATCTTCCAGGACGTCGGCAAGCGGGAGCTGCGCCTGATGGTGAACTTCGGCTTCCTCTTCGGCTTCCTCTTCGGCATCCCCGTGGCCGCGATCATCCACTTCGTGCCCATCTGGTGGCTGCTGCCGATCCTCGGCGTCGTCGTCGGCTGGATGACGAACCTGCTGGGGATGTTCGTCATCTTCGAGCCCGTCGAGGCCCGCTACGTGTTCGGCGTGAAGATCCAGGGGCTGTTCCTGCGCCGCCAGCAGGAGGTCGCCGACGTGTACGCCGGGATCATCGCCGATGACGTGGTGACGCTGGAGAACATCGGCCGTTTCCTCATGAACGGGCCCGGCTCGGACCGCACCCGGCAGATGCTCGAGGCGGCGATGGGGCCGGCCATCGACATGGCCGCCGGGCCGGCGCGGGCGGCCGTGCGCGTGGCTCTGGGCCCGCGTGAGTACGAGTCCATCCGCAGCTCGGTGGCCCACGAGGCCGTCGATTACACGATGACGCCGTTCCTCGATCCGGAGTTCTCCCGCGCCCAGAGTGACCGCATCCGCACCCTGATCGCCGCGCGCACCCGGGAGATGGCCCCCCGGGACTTCGTCGAGATGCTCCGCTCGGCAATCAAGGAGGATGAGTGGATGCTCTACCTCCATGGCGCGATCATGGGTCTGGCCGGTGGGTTCATCCACCTGGCCATCTTCGGAGCCTGACCGACCTTCATGAGCCTCATCCCCCGCCGCCGCACCCCGCCCTCCGCGCCCGAGGAGGTGCTCGAGCCCGCCGCGATCCTCGACCCCGACCTTGACGCCCACACGAACGGCAGTGGACCCGCCACCCGCCACGGGAGCGGGCGGGCCACGCGCACCGGCAGCGGGACCGCCAACGGCTCCGCCACCCGGACCGACAACGGCTCCGCCAACGCGAACGGCCATGCCAACGGGACCGCCAACGGGACCGCCAACGGGACCGGGAATGGGAACGGGAATGGGAACGGGAACACGCCAGGCCTCGCCCGGGCCGCGGCGACGGTCATCGGCCACACCGGCTCCTGGGCCGCGGGCGCCTACCTGCGGGCGGGCAAGCGGGTGATCGGCGTCGCCATCGCGCCGACGACGACCGTCGAGCTCGTCCGTGACGTGGCGAGCGAGACCTCCCGTGCGCTCCAGACCGTCGCCCAGGCGACCGACCTGGACCGTCGCCTGGGCGAGGTCGGACCTGCCGGGGCGCTGATCAGACGTGCCGCGTCCCTCGCCGGCGCGCTGCTGCCGGTGCCCGCCCCGGCTCCACGGACCGCGGCCGCACTCACCAGCGCGGCCCCGGCTGACGGCCGGACGCTGAGCCTGCGCGAGCAGGGCGAGGAGCTGCTGCGCCGCTCCCGGGACGTCAACGACGCCTTCGACACCCATCCGGCGTATGCCCGGATCCTCTCCGAGATCGCCCCGGACGAGGCGCGCATCCTCCAGCTCATGCTCATCGACGGCCCCCAGCCGACGGTGGACGTGCGCACCGGCGGACCGCTCGGGCTCATCAACTCGCGGCTCATCGCCCCCGGCCTGTCGATGATCGGGGCGCGGTCGGGCTGTCGCTACCCCGACCGGGTGCCCTCCTACCTGAACAACCTCTTCCGCCTCGGGCTCATCTGGTTCTCCCAGGAGACCCTGCGCAACCATCAGCGGTACCAGGTGCTCGAGGCCCAGCCCGACGTGCTGGAGGCAATCCACTCGGTGACCGCGGCCAAGGTCGTGCGCCGTTCGGTCCACCTCACCCCCTTTGGCGAGGACTTCTGCCGCTTCTGCTTCACCGACGGCGTCGACATCGCCATCCTGCCCGAGCACTCGGCTCCCCGCCAGCTCGACGCGACCCCCCAACCGCCAGCGGAGAAGCTCGAGAGCTGACCTGCACCGAGGTGGCCGGTCCGGCGGTCAGGGGGACCGCCGCGCCGGACGAGCGCCGCTCAGATCCGAGCGGCGAGCTCCCGCCCGGCGGTGACGAGCGCCGCGGGACTGCCCGCCTCGAGGATGACCTGCAGGTCGAGGATGCGCTGGTCGAAGCGATCCAGCGCGTTCTCCCCCACCACGGCATGGGCGGGCACCCCGGCCTGGCGCGCCCGGGTGGCGATCTCCCCGGCGATCTTACCGGCGAGGGTCTGGCGGTCCAGACGGCCCTCACCGACGACGACCGCGCGGGCGGCCCGCATCCGCCGGTCGAAGCCGAGCAGCTCGAGCACGTGCGGCGCCCCGGCGCGCAGCTCCGCACCGCAGGCGGCCCACAGGCCGCCGGCCAGCCCACCCGCCGCACCGGTCATCGCCACACCGCGCGGGTCACGGGGCAGCTGGGCAGCCAGGGCGTGAAGGCGCTCGGTGAGCTGGGTGACGGCCACAGGCCCGGCGCCCTTCTGCGGGCCGAAGACCGTCGCGGCCCGCTCATAGGGCGTGGTCACGTCGCACAGGACGGTGAGCGAGACCCCGCCAGGGAGGCGCCCGATGGCCTGGATCGCCCCCTGCCCGCCGTCAGTCGTGGCACTCCCGCCGGCGGCGACGAGGATCCGCCGTGCGCCGGCGGCCGCCGCCGCGCGGATGAGCTCGCCCGTGCCGGCGCTGCTCGCCGCCACGGGGTCACGGTCGGCCCGCGCCACCAGCCCGAGTCCGCTGGCCCGGGCCATCTCCACGACGGCCACTCCGCCACCGAGCCCGAAGGCCGCCCGCACCGGCCGGCCGAGCGGATCGCTCACCTCGGCCTCGACGAGCTCCAGCCCCAGGGGAGCGCGGAGCACCTCGAGGGTGCCCTCGCCCCCGTCGGCCACCGGGCACAGGGAGACCGGCCGGCCGCCGGCGAGGAGACCTTCGCCCAGCGCGTGGGCGACCTCGGCGGCACTGAGCGTCCCCTTGAAGCTGTCCGGGGCGACGAGGATCTCCTGAGGGATTCCCTTTCTCATGTGCGTCCGCCATCCTGTCAGCGCATGGCGTCGGACGAGACGAGGATCGAGGTGGCCGGCCAGTCCGTGCGCCTGTCCAACCCGGGGAAGGTGTTCTTTCCGGAGCTCGGCGTGACCAAGCTCGACCTCGTCGAGTACTACCTGTCCGTCGCTGACGCGATCCTCATCCACCTGCGCGCACGGCCGACGACCCTGAAGCGCTACGTCGACGGCGCCGCGGGCGAGGCGTTCTTCCAGAAGCACATCCCCGACTCCGCGCCGGACTGGCTGGAGACCGCACGGGTCCGCTTCCCCTCCGGCCGACCCGGCCGCCTGCTCGTGGCCCGGGACGCGGCCCACCTCGTCTGGGGGGTGAACCTGGGCACGATCGACTGGAACCCCTGGCCCGCCCGAGTCGAGGACCTCACCCACCCCGACGAGCTGCGCGTCGATCTCGACCCCCATGAGGGGGCGAGCTTCGCGGACGTGCGCGCCAGCGCCCTCGTCGTGGCCGAGGTGCTCGCCGAGCACGGCCTCAGCGGGTTCCCCAAGACCAGCGGCTCCCGGGGCATCCACATCAACGTGCCGATCCTCCCGGAGCAGGACGCCATCGGCGTGCGGCGCGCCGCCGTCGCCCTGGCCCGTGAGGTGGAGCGCCGAGCCCCGGAGATCGCCACGGCCGCCTGGTGGAAGGAGCAGCGCGGAGCGCGGGTCTTCGTCGACTACAACCAGAACGCCCCGGACCGGACGGTCGCCTGCGCCTACAGCGTGCGTCCGACCCCGGACGCGCGCGTGTCGACACCGCTCACGTGGGCGGAGGTGCCCGATGTGGAGCCCGAAACCCTGACGATCTCCACCGTCGCCGCGCGGATCGCCCGCTGCGGCGACCCCGCCGCGGACATGGACGGGGCCCGCGCCTCGCTCGCCGGCCTGCTCGCGCTCGCCGCCCGGGACGAGGCTGACGGCCTTCCCGACGCCCCCTGGCCGCCGAACTTCCCCAAGATGCCGGGCGAAGCCCGCCGCGTGTCCCCCAGCCGGGCCCGCCGGGATCCGGCGACGTGAAACCCCGTGCCTATGTGGCCAGCCCGCTGGGCTTCACCGAGTCCGGGCGCCACTACCTGGTCCACGTCCTGCTGCCCGCCCTGGCCGACGTCGTCGACCCGGTGGATCCGTGGTCCTTCACCTCAGCGCCGGCGGTCGCCGCCGCTGAGCGCGCGGGGCGCCTGCGCGAGCTCTGGCGCGAGACCGGCGCCCGCAACGCCCGGGCGATCCGCGAGGCCGACCTGCTCGTTGCCCTGCTCGACGGCCAGGAGATCGACTCCGGCACGGCCGCCGAGGTCGGTTACGCCGCGGCGCTGGGTCGGCCCTGCTTCGCGCTGCGCAGCGACCTGCGCCAGAGCGGGGAGACCGGGATGGTGATGAACCTCCAGCTGGTCGCCTTCATCGAGGAGAGCGGCGGCGCCATCACAGCGTCACTGGAGGAGCTCGTCACCCAGTTGGGAGAACGTTCCGCATGAGCCCGCGCGTCCACCGCTGGATGGCGGCCGTCCTGAGTGCCCTGCTGCTCGGGCTGGCGGCCCCCACCGTCGCCTCTGCCCACGCCGGCGGCGCTGGTCATCCTGCTCGGCGCCCCTCAGCCGCAGCTGGGCCTCAGCTTCACGCTCACCGCCCTACGCTGGCCCGCCCCACGCGGCGGCGGCGCACGCCCCCGGTACGCCCGCATGGGCATCGCCTTCACCGACCTCGTCCACGGCCAGCTGCTCGTCAGCCGCTTCCGCGTGCGGGTGCCGGCCCCGTCACGGCCCGGCTAGTCCATCTGATCCAGACGGCACTCGCGCGGCGCCTTGTCCTCACGCCAGGCGAGGATCTTGGTGCCGTGGCGGATGCGGCCACCGGAGACGTGGTCGTAGCGGACCTCGACGACGAGCTCGGGGCGCAGTCCGACCCACTCCAGGTCCCGCTCGCTGGCCCAGCGGCTCGGGTCGCCGTGGCCGGTGTCCCCCGACTCATACGGGGCCAGACGGGCCAGCAGCCCCTTCTTGTCCGCCGGCTTGATGCCGCTGGAGTGCCCGACGGGGATGAGCCGGCCGACGTCGTCGTAGAGGCCGAGGATGAGTGAGCCGACCGTCCCCGGCTCGATCCCCGTGCGGTAGCCCATCACGACGCAGTCGATCGTGCGGATGCGCTTGACCTTCACCATCGCGGTGCGCTTGCCCGGCGCGTAGGGGGCATCGGCGAGCTTGGCCACCACGCCCTCGCCGGCGGCCAGCCACGGCTCACAGTCGGCGGGGTCGGCGCTCAGCGCAGTGAGGAAGACGCCCGTCGGTGCTGGCGTGCCCACAGCCGCCAGCACCGCCGCCAAGCGCTGGCGCCGTTCCAGGAACGGGCGCTCCATGAGCACCTCGCCGTCGTGCTCGAGCAGGTCGAAGGCGACGAATCGCGCCGGAGTCTGCTGCGCGAGCATGCGCACGCGCGACTCGGCGGGATGGAGACGGTTCTGGAGCGCGTCGAAATCCTGCACCACGGCGTCGGGGCCGGAGTCGATGACGATCTCACCGTCGAGGACGCAGCGGCCCGCGGGGAACACGAGCTCGGGGAAGTAGCGCCGCAGGGGCTTGAGCCCGCGGGACTGGAGGTAGAGCTCGGCTCCGTCGACGAAGGCGAGCGCCCGGAAACCGTCGTACTTGGGCTCATAGCGCCAGCGCTCACCCACCGGCAGTTCGGTGTTGCCCCGCGCCAGGGCGGGCTCGATCGGCGGCGCGAGACACAGGGACATCGGCAGATGAGCCTACCGTCGCTACTCTCCGTTCCGGGATGGAAGCGACGGCGGCCGAACAGGAGTATCTCGAGTCCCTGTTCTGGTTGTTCGAGGCCGGCCTGCCGATGACCGGCGCCAACCTCGCCCGGGCCATGCAGCTCTCGGCCCCGACGGTGTCGGAGATGCTCGGCCGCCTGGAGCGCGACGGCTTCATCTCGCGCAACTCCAGCCGCACGATCTCCTTCACCGAGGAGGGGCGGGCTGACGCCGAGCGGATCGTCAGCCGCCACCGGATGATCGAGCGCTTCCTCACCGACGTCGTCGGCGTGCCCTGGGACGAGGTGCATGAGGAGGCCGAGAAGCTCGAGCACGCGATGACCCCGCGCTTTGAGGCGTACATCCGCACGGCGGTCGGAGACGCGGCGACCTGCCCCCACGGACACCCGATCAACGTCGGTCACCGCATCGACGGTGTTCCGCTGGCCGACTGCGAACCGGGCGCGAGCGTGCGCATCCTGCGTCTGGAGAACGAGGCCGAGGACCTTCTGCACTACCTCAAGGCCGCGGGCGTCGAGCCCGGGCTGTCCGGCCGGCTGCTCGGCAAGGACACCGAGACGGTCTCGCTCGAGCTCGGCGGGCAGATGACCGAACTCACCGTGTCAGTGGCTGAGACGGTGTCGGTCCTCGCCGACCCCAGCCCACCCTCCCGCATCGCCCTGCCCGAGCAGCTTGTGCTCGGCGGCCGCTACGGGCGCTAGCGACCCGGCGCCGACGGACCGGCGTAGTGACGGTCGCCGCCCGCGTGCGACGCCTCCCGCGCCGCGGCCGGCAGCTCACCGGCGACGAGCTCGGCGCCGTCCGCCTCGAGCAGACGCCCGCCCCCGAGCCAGCGGATGAGCGTCTCGGCGATCTCCGGATGACCGAGCAGGTCGAAGTGCGTGGCGTCGCCGATGTGGGAGTAGTGCTCTTGCGCGAAGGCTCCGGTTGCGCCCCGGTGCTCGAGGTCCCAGGCGGAGTGGCGGTGGACGAAGATGTCCCCGAGCAGCGACTCGAGGCCCCGGCCCAGCCCGGCGGAGAAGAAGAAGTGGTCGACGTCCAGGGCGCAGGGCTCCCCCGGACCGTGGCGCAGGTCCTTGATGCCGGCCGAGCGCAACCCGAGGGCATCGGCCAGCGGCCGCGTCTCGGGCATCCAGGCGAGCACCCGTGCGGCCGCCTCGGCGGCGACCTCCAGGGGCGCTCCACGGTGGGGTGTGCCCAGGCAGACCAGGTGCGTGATGCGCGCGCCCGTCGGGGTGCCGGTGAGGGCGAGCAGCGCCTGGCGGGCGACGAGCCCGCCCATCGAGTGGCCGACGAGGGCGATCTCCTCCACCGGGGTGGGGGACTCGGCGACGATCTCCTCGAGCATCGCCGCCAGCCGACGGCCGTTCTCGGCGATCTCCAGCCCGGTGTTGTAGCGCAGGTAGACGGGGGTGTACCCGAGGGCGGCGCGCAGGCGCTCGCCGTAGACCGGCCCGCGGCCGCGCCAGAGGAACCACGCATCCTCGGTCTCGCACAGCCCGTGGACGAACACCACCAGGCGCGGGGTCACCTCCCCGGCGTGCGGTCCCCGGCTCGCGTCGACGCGGGCGAACATCTCAGTGGCCAGGGGGCTGCCCTCACGGGCCAGGCGGTCACCGAACATCCCGTTGAGCACCCCCTGGAGGACGCGCGCACGCAGCCCCGCCTCCTGGCCGGCGGCGGCCAGGGCGGCGAGCTCCCCGCCGATGCGCCCGGCGAGCTCAGCGAGCGTCCCGGTGAGCCCGTAGACGAGGGCGGAGATCGCATCGTGGAGGGTGCGCGCGGGCAGCGCGGCGATCCGGACGGGCTCGGCGGCCTGGCCGAGCGCCCAGAACACGCGGTGGGCGATGGCGCGGTGGGTGTCGCGGATCCCCGACACCGCCGCAGCGATGCCCTGGCCCGCGAGCGCGCCGGTCGCGCTCAACAGCACGTCGAGGGTCGGTCCCGGCTCCGGCGCCGGGACCCTGACTGGGCCGGGGAGGCGCCGCTCAGGCGACATCGGCCGCGGTGGCCGTGATCGCGGCGAGGGCCTCGGCCAGGCGGGAGACGCCCTCCTCGATCTCCTCGACGGTGACGCCGGAGTAGGCGAGCCGCAGGGAGCTCTCGCCACCCTCGAGCATGAAGTCACTGCCGCGCACGAACTGCACACCGCGCTCGAGCGCCGCGGCGTACAGCGCCTCGACATCGGTGCCCTTGGGCAGGTCGACCCACATGAAGTAGCCGCCCTCGGGCACCTGAAAGCGGGCCCCGGGGATCTCGCGGGCCAGCGCCGCGCCGAGCGCCTGGGCGCGCTGGGCCAGGGCCGTCTTCACCGTGGCGATCGCCCCGGGAAAGGCCTCGGAGCGCACGAACTGGTTGACGATCCCCTGGGAGATCATGCTCGGGGAGATGTAGGTGTTCGTGGCCAGGGTGGTGATCTGGGCGATCAGCTCGGGTGGCCCGACCAGATAGCCGACCCGCACGCCGGGCGCGACGATCTTCGAGAACGACGAGGCGTACACCACGTGGGCGGGGTCCATCGAGAGCATCGTCGGGAGCGTGTCCCCGGAGAAGCGCACGTCCCGGTAGGGGTCATCCTCGAAGACGACGAAGTCGTACTGGGCGGCGAGCTCGAGCAGGCGCTCGCGCTTGGCGTGGGAGAGCGTGTAGCCGGCCGGGTTCTGGAAGTTGGGGATGATGTGGGCGAGGCTCGGGCGTACCCCGGTGAGCAGCACGCGCTCCAGCGCGGCCACGTCGATCCCGTCGGGCTCGAGCTCGACCGGGCGGACGTCCGCGCCACGACCACGCAGCGACAGCAGCGTGCGGTCATAGGTCGGGTTCTCCACCACCACGGTGTCGCCCTCCCGCACGAGCGCGTCAAAGAGAAAGGCGTCGGCCTGCATCGAGCCGTTGGTGACGATCACATGCTCGGGTCCGACCCCGTGCTTCTGGGCGATCCACTCGCGCAGGGGGAGGTAGCCCACCGCGGTCCCGTAGGCGGTGAGACCGGCCGGATCGGCGAGGAACGCCGCCTCGGCGGCCCCGCGGAGGCCCGCGATGTCGACGATGTCCAGGCTCGGGGCGCCGCGCGCGAAGGAGATGGGCTTGCTCGACATTGCTCTACAGGCTAAAGGGTCGCGCGACGGCGGGGCAGGCCATGGGGCCTGCCCCCTCGTGCGTCTCAGCTCAGGCGGCGGCGCCGAGCAGGTCGATGGCCAGCTCGGCCACCTGCGTCGGGGTCTTGCCGACCTTGACGCCCTTGGCCTCCAGCGCAGCGGCCTTGCCCTCGGCCGACCCGGAGGTGCCCGAGACGATCGCCCCGGCGTGGCCCATCGTCTTGCCCGGAGGCGCGGAGAACCCGGCGATGTAGGCGACCACCGGCTTGGTGACATGCTCGGCGATGTACTCGGCGGCCTTCTCCTCGGCGTCGCCGCCGATCTCACCCGACAGCACGATCAGCTCGGTCTCGGGATCCTCCTGGAAGAGCTTCACCACGTCGACGAAGTCGGTCCCGGGGACCGGATCGCCGCCGATGCCGACGATCGTCGAGTTGCCGAAGCCGCTCTGGGCCAGCACGTTGCCGATCTGGTAGGTGAGCGTGCCCGAGCGGGACACGACGCCGACGTTGCCCGGCTTGAAGAACTGCGCCGGGATGATGCCGACGTTCGCCTTGCCGGGGGACAGGATGCCCGGGCAGTTCGGGCCGATCAGGCGTGAGCGGCCGTTCTTCTTGATCACCGAGTAGGCGCGCAGCTCATCGTGGGCGGGGATGCCCTCGGTGATGCAGATGATCAGCTCGATCCCGGCATCCTCGGCCTCGAGGATCGAGTCGGCGGCGAAGCGCGGCGGGACGAAGATCATCGCCGTGTTCGCGCCCGTCTCCGCGACGGCCGAGTGGACCGTGTCGAAGACCGGGATGCCCTCAACGTCCTGGCCGCGCTTGCCCGGCGTGACGCCGGAGACGACCTGCGTCCCGTAGCGCTTGTTGTTGAGCGTGTGGAACGTGCCCTCACGGCCGGTGATGCCGGACGTGCAGAGCTTCGTGTCCTTGTTGACCAGGATCGCCATTACGCAGCCAGCTCCACGACCTTCTCGGCGGCGCCGAGCATCGTCGCCTCGGCGTGCACGTTCGGGAGGTCCGCCTCGGCGAGGAGCTTGCGCCCCTCCTCGTCGTTGGTGCCGTCCAGGCGGACGACGAACGGGACCTCGGGC
>DASSZV010000033.1:0-3000 GCA_035702765.1 Solirubrobacteraceae bacterium | reverse complement strand
CGCCGATCACCCCAACGATGTGCTGCTCCAGGCGACGGTGGCGATGGACTCCCTCGTGCCCGATCCGGAGCCCGACGGGGCAGAGCCTGATGTCGCCCACGCCGCCCTCCCCGAGCCGGATCCCGAGGAGCCGGACGGCGGGCAGCATCACGGCGCGGAACCCGAGATTGGGCCCCCGGACGGCGAGGTGTCAGACGCGGAACCCGCCACCCCGGTGCCGGACGACGTTCTCGCGCACCGCGCGAATGACTTCGCCGAGGCGTTCCTGGCCGGCGAGACCGCGACGATCCCCGGCGACGACTACACCTTCGAGCATGAGGTGGTCGACCCCGAGGAGCTCGCTGCGCTCGCTGAGCGGGACGGCGATCCCGGGGAGGATGAGGCCCACTTCCGCGCCACGCACCTCGGTGGGGTGGCGACGCTGCCCTCCGCCGAGCCCATCGACGTGCGGATCTCCGCGGACGGTCTGGACCTCCTCCAGGCGGACGGCACCATCGTCGGGCGGCTGGGCTGGCCGGACATCTCCGCCCTGGAGGTGACCGTCCCGCACGGACGGCGCCGGCGCCGCGGAGCACCCCGGCTGATCGTGCACACCGCGGGCGGGAGTGCGCGCTTTGAGATCTCCGAGCTCAGCGGCGAGGAGCTCCAGGACCGGGTCCAGCCGCTCATGGCCCGCTACGGACACTGAGCGGCACGCCGAGCTCAGACGGGGTGGCCGAAGCTGACCACGCGTACGGCGACGGTTCCCGGCGGGCGGGCGGCGAGGGCACGATCGACGTAGGGCTGGAGCACGCGGTCGATCGCCGCTGAGACCTCGGCCAGCTCAGCGGGGGTGAGGGCGACGATCGAGTGACTGAGAAAGCTCGGCTCCGCCCACTCGGGCGCCTCGGCCCGTCGCCGGCGCCAGGCCTCGAGCCCGTCGAAGGCCCGCGTGATCAACGCGCCCTCCAGGGCGCCCCCGGCCGCGGCCGTCTCGGCATCCGGGGCGGCCGAGCTGAAGCGCAGCGTGCGGTCGACGAGACGCCAGGGCCGCCTGCGCCCCGTCCCGGTCCTCGTCTCCTCGACGAAGCCGTAGCGCGCGAGGATGCCCAGGTGCCAGGACATGTTCCCCGGGCTCTCGCCCAGGAGCTCGGCGGCTGCGGAGGCGGTGAGCTCGTCCCGCGCGCGGAGGGCATCCAGCAGCGCCAGGCGAACCGGATGGGCCAGGGCTCGCAGGGCCTGGGCGTCGCTCAGCTCACGGGGTTCGGCGCTCAGCTCACGGGGTTCGGGGCTCACGCACGCGCGAGTCTAGGCGTCGGCGCGACGCCGCCGTGCGCGGCTCGACCGCCAGGCGTGGTGGCGCCGGGCCACCCGCGGATGGTCGCCGTCGGTGGGCCGACGCAGGTCGGCCTGATGAGCCTCGTTGAGGCTCTGAAGGAGCCGGGCATTCACGGTCATGGAGATCGCTCCGAACATCGAAAGATTTCTTGTGACTACAGCGATAGCACACAGAAACCGTGTCACAAGAACCATTGTGAGCCCTGTCACTTCGGGTTGGCCAGGCGCCTCTGCATGACCTCGATGGCCACCGGGTTCGCGTCGACGAGTACGAAGTGGCGACCCAGCTGGCGACACACCGCACCGAGGGTGCCGGAACCGGCGAAGGGATCCAGACACCATCCGCCGGGTCGTGACGACGCGGCGACGATCCGGCGCAGCACCCCCTCGGGCTTCTGGGTCGGGTAGCCGGTCTTCTCGCGCCCGTTGGTCGGGACGATGGTGTGGAACCACACGTCGGTCGGGCGCTTGCCGCGCGCGCGCTTCTCCTCCGAGACGAGACCGGGCGCCATGTACGGCTCACGCTCCACGTCGTCGGCGTTGAAGATGTGGCCCCCGGGGGTGCGGACGTACACGAGGATCGTGTCGTGCTTGGCCGGCCAGCGTCGGCGCGGCTTGGCCCCGTAGTCGTAGGCCCAGATGAGCTCATTGAGGAACGCCTCACGGCCGAAGACCTCGTCGAGCAGGAGCTTGCAGTAGTGCGCCTCGCGGTAGTCGATGTGGAAGTACAGCGTGCCGTCGGGCGCCAGAAGCTCACGACAGCGCCGCAGGCGCGGCTCGAGGAAGGCGAGGTAGTCGCCGAAGGCGTCCTCGTAGGCGAGGCTGCCCAGCAGCGTCGAGCTGTAGCGCCGCCCGCCAAAGCCGACCCGGGACCCCGTCACGTCATCGGGGCCGGCGGGGCGCACCGCGAGCGTCTGGCGCGTCTGGGTCCGGCCGGTGTTGAAGGGCGGATCCAGGTAGATGAGGTCGAAGGTCCCCTCGGGAAGGGCCGTCAGAGCCGCGAGATTGTCGCCCTCGACCAGCACATCCTCGGTCAGCGCCAGAGGGTCCGAGGTGGTCTGGGACCTCATGCCCGGATAAGCTGATGGCGATGACTCCGAGTCCCCACGCCCCGGTGAGCTCCGAGACCCTCTACGAGCGCCTGATGGCGTCCAGGTTCTTCGGGAAGATCGCCAAGTACTCGATCGGCTCGGCGCTCGCCCTGGCCACCAGCACCGTCGTCTTCGAGATGCTGCTGCTCCTGGGGTCGAACAACACGCTGGTGGACTCGATCGCCGCCTTTGTCGCCGGCGCCGTTCCCAACTGGATCCTCAACCGCCGCTGGGCCTGGGAACGCTCGGGTGAGATGGACGTGATCCGCGAGGTCGTCGGCTACACGCTCGTGTCGCTGATCGCCCTGGCCGCCTCGTCCGTGGGCACCGCATGGATGCAGCACTACGTCCAGCATCACGTGAGCTCGGGGGCTGGTCTGCGCTCGCTGCTGGTCACAGGGTCCTACGTGTTCGTGCAGGCGGTGCTGTTCGTGGCGAAATTCGTCGTCTACGACCGCTGGGTGTTCACCGGCGAGAGCCGGTTCCGCGCGGCGTGGCGGTCACGTCGCCAGGTCCTGAACGCGGCGCGGGCGAACCGCACCCCGTAACCGAGGTTCCCGCCCTTCTTCGTCCCCGTGGCGTGCTCACCGCG
>DASSZV010000088.1:0-40391 GCA_035702765.1 Solirubrobacteraceae bacterium | reverse complement strand
GAGATCCCGCTCGAGCTCAGCCAGGGCGACGTCGAGGTACTCCCAGGGCGCGACCGGGTCGAGTTGATGGATGGGCTCGGGGCTGAGCACGGCGGCGTGGCGCAGCACGAGGCGCGGCTCGACCCGGCCCTGCCACGCGTTGCGCTCCAGCCGGAAGCTCGCGTCGACGACCTCTCCGTCCCCGCCCGCCGGCAGCCTGCCCTCACAGCCGAAGGCGACCGCCGCAGCCCGAGCCCCGCCGGAGGTGACGGTGAAGCGCGCGTGCCTGCCCTCGCTCATGCTTCGCAGCTCCGAGAACCGCGCCGCGGGGACGAACAAGCTGGGGGCGGGATTGCCGATCCCGCAGGGCTCCAGCCGGGCCAGCTCCTCGGCCAGCTCGAGGGTCAGCTCGGCACCGGAGGCCACTGCGTCGACCCGTTCACTGGGGACGAGCAGGTCCGGGGTGAGCACTGCGGCGGCGTGGGCCTCGAGCTGGGTCCGCAGGGCATCGATCCGGTCCACGGCGACGGTGAGACCGGCGGCGGCCCGGTGGCCGCCGAAGGTGAGCATTTCTCCGGCCGCGCTCTGCAGCGCGGCCAGCAGGTCAAAGCCGGGGATGGAGCGCCCTGAGCCGTGTCCCGGCGCCATCGGGTCGTGGGGGTCGAGGCTGATCAGCACGGCGGGGCGCCCGAAGCGCTCCACGATCCGGGAGGCGACGATCCCCACCACGCCCTGGTGCCAGCCTCGGGCGGCGAGCACGTACATGGGCCGCTCCCCCATCTCGGTGGCCATCTGTTCGGCCTCCCAGCGGATCCGCTCCTCGAGCGCGCGGCGGTCCAGGTTCACCGCGTCAAGCTCGTGGGCGATCTCCTTGGCTCGGGCACGGTCCTCGGTGAGCAGCAGCTCCAGCGCAGCGTCGGCCCGACGCAGGCGCCCGGCCGCGTTGATCCGCGGAGCGAGGCGGAAACCCAGACAGCTCGAGTCGAGACCCGAGGGATCGGTCCGCGATACCGCCATCAGTTCGATCAGACCGGGGCGCGCGGTACCGGCCATCCGCGTGAGGCCCTCCCGGACCAGGCGACGGTTCTCACCCGTGAGCGGCACCAGGTCGGCAACGGTGGCGAGGGCGACGAGCTCGAGATCCTCCTCGACGGTCGGGGCGTCAAGCGCCTCGGCGAGCTTGTGAGCCACCGCGGTGCCGCAGAGACCGGTGAAGGGGTAATCGCACACCGCCGGATGGACGATCGGGGCCGCGGGCAGTCGGCCGTCGGCCCGGGGCTGGTGATGGTCGGTGACGATCACATCCATACCGCTCTGGCGGGCGTGGGCGACCTCCTCGACGGCGGTGATCCCGCAGTCGACGGTGATGAGCAGGCCGGTTCCGCGACCGGCGAGCCGTTCCACGGTGGCGGCGGCCAGACCGTAGCCGTCCTCGGCGCGGCTGGGCAGGAAGAAGCCGGTGTCGGCGCCGAGCGCCCGCAGCGCGCGGACGAGGACGGCGGTGGCACACACCCCGTCGACGTCGTAGTCGCCGTGGACGACGATCCGGCTTCCGCGGCGGATGTGCTCGTGAACGAGCGCGACGGCCCCGTCGATCCCGGTGAACTGATCCGGCGCGAAACGCTCCGTCGGACTGAGGAACGCCGCGGCCGCCTCCGGGTCAGCGAGACCACGACGAACGAGGATCTGGGCCATGACATGGGAGACCCCGAGCGCACGTTCGAGCCTGATCACCGTCCCCGGATCCACCGGCGCCAGCCGGAAGGCCGGCTGGGGGGCCAGCTCGTCTGGGACGGGTGCATCGAGAATCGCCACGTTCTCCGAGGCTACGGTCTGGCCCGGCGGAATCCCGGGCTTCACCCGCCCGCTGCCGACGTGTGCGGGTGGACCCGTCCCTGGGTGACGGCGCGGCGACGCTGGGCCCCCACACCCGTGCGACCGGCGCCAGAGGGGGGCGAAACGGTCAAAGCGCGGCCGAGACGGCGGCTTTGACCGATCAGCGCCCCTGGCGGACGTCGCACCGTCAAAGCAGGGTCAAGACGATCGAATCGTCGAAAAAGCGTCCAGTCGCGAGCAGTGGGCGACTTCGGCCGAGCTGTGGCCGCGCGGATGCTGGCCCCGCGGATGCTGGCCCCGCGGGCGCTGGCCCCGCGGACGCTGACCCTGCGGACGGCCCCCGCGGACGCTGGCCCCGCCGGCGCTCCGCCCAGCGGACAGGCGCGATGTGGGCCAGAACCGGCACCGGGTGCGGGGCCTGGATACGGCGGCGCCGGCTCAGGCCTCGGCGGCGCGCGCGCGCTCGCGCCGGTCACCGACGACGTACACCACGGCGATCCCGATCAGTGCGCCCGGGATCCCCTCCACCGTCGTGATGAGGTGGGTGTTGTGACGTCCGGGGATGGAGAAGCCGTGGATGGCCAGGCCGATGAGCACGGCCCCGACGATCGCGCCGATGAGCGCGCCGACGATGCCTCCCCAATGGCGGTCGGGCATCCAGATGGTGAAGTGCCAGATGGCCAGGCCGACCATCGCCCACGCGAGGACGCCCATCAGCGCCGCCCGTGCTTCTTGTTGCGGGGCTGGCGGGCGCCGCCGCGGGGACGCGGCTGGTCGGGCATGACCACGTCGTCACTCGTCGCGTCGGAGGCGTGCTGGAAGTCAGCGGACTCCTCGGCGGGCCCGGCGGGCTGAGCCGGGCCGGGGCGGCCGGCCGGTCCCGGCGCGGCGGGCTGGGACCGTCCCGGCGCAGAGCGCGCCGTCTCAGAACGGGCCGGCTCACTCCGTGCGTTCTGTGAGCGCGCCGCCGAAGACCCACGGCCAGCGGTCGGGCCGGTGCCCGAGGACCCACGGCCCGCGGCGGCACCCCGAGTGGAACCCGAGCCCCGCCCGGCACCGGCTGCGGCGGCTGCCTCCTCCTCGAGTCCCAGTTCACGCTTCATCTGCTCGAACTCGGCCGCCGACACGCCCTCGGGCGAGGGCTCAGAGAGCCGGGTCGCGGCGCGGCGGCGCTTGCCCGCTCCGGCACCCGCGGCCGCGCGCTCGGGATCGACGTCGGAACCCGCGCCGGCGGCGTAGGCGGGGACGAACCCGTGCTCGGCGATGATGCGCTCCCGGCGCAGGCGGAAGCCATGCTCGCGCTCCTTCCAGTGGGTGAGCACCGGAGAGGCGATGAAGATCGAGGAGTAGGCGCCGGAGGCGACGCCGACGAGCAGGGCGAAGGCGAAGTCCTTCAGCGTGGTTCCGCCGAAGATCAGCAGCGCGACCACCGGGAGCAGCGTGCAGGCCGTCGTGGCCAGAGACCGGGTGAGCACCTCGGACATGGAGCGGTTGACGATCTGGGAGAAGGCCGCGTTGGGCATGCGTCGCGTGTTCTCGCGCACCCGGTCGAAGACGATGATCGTGTCGTACATCGAGTAGCCGAGGATGGTGAGCAACGCGGCGACGGTGTCGGTGGTGACCACGCGGCCGGTGAGGGCGTAGACGCCCACGGAGATGAGCAGGTCGTGAGCCAGGGCGATGAGCACCGGCACGGCGAACTTCCAGTCAAAGCGCAGCGTCACGTACACCGTGATGAGCAGCAGCGAGACGATGATCGCGATGACCGCCGAGTGCTCGACCGTCGCGCCGAAAGTCGGCCCGACCGAGTTGCGGTTGAGGTCCTGGTTGCCCACCGTGTTGGTGCGGATGCCGAACCTGCTCGACAGGTCCGAGCGCAGCTGGTCGAACGTCGTCTGGCTGAGGTACTTGGAGGCGATCTGGAAGCCATAGGGGCCCAGAGCCTTGTCGCCCGTGACCGCCTGGACGCGGGCGTCGCCCTCGCCGATCGAGCTCATCAGCGAGCGGACCTGGCCCACTGAGGCGGGATGGTTGAGTCCGACCGAGATCTGGGTGCCGGAGGTGAAGTCGATGCCGAGGTTGAGCCCGCGGCCGCCGATGGCGAAGGCGCCGACGAGCAGGATGACCCCCGACAGAGTGAAGAAGTAGCGGCTCGCGCCCATGAAGTCGACGCGCCAGACGTGATGCTTGCGTCCGGCACCGAGGGCCGAGGGCCGAGCGAGCGTCTTGGAGTTGCCCAGGGTGAGCAGGATCGCCTGGGTGGCCATCACGGCCGTGAACAGCGACACGAAGGTGCCGATCCCCAGGGTGAAGGCAAAGCCCTTCACGTCCTGGGTAGCCAGGACGAAGAGGATGAACGCGGTCATGATCGTCACCACGTTCGCGTCGATGATCGCCGAGAGGCCCTTCTTGTAGCCCTCGATGATCCCGTTGCGGATCGAGCGTCCGGCGCGGATCTCCTCCTTGACCCGCTCGAAGATGACGATGTTCGCGTCCGCGGCCACACCGATGGTGAGCACCAGGCCGGCCATGCCGGCGAGCGTGAGGGTCACCGGGATGAGCTTGATGAGCGCGAAGAAGTAGATCCCGTAGGCGACCAGGCCAGCCACGGCGATAACGCCGAGCAGCCGGTAGTAGGCGAGCAGGAAGAGCACGACGATGCCCAAGCCGACGATTCCGGCGATGAGGCCCTGGTGCAGCGCTTGGGCCCCGAGGGAGGCCGACACCGTCGTGTTGGAGATCTGCGTGAGGTTCACCGGCAGCGAGCCCAGGCGCAGATAAGACGCGAGCTCATCGGCGGAGCTCACCGTGAAGCCGCCGGAGATCTGCGCGCCCTGGGCCCCGTTGATCCCGTCCGGGTATTGCTTCCAGTCGATCTGGGGCACCGAAAGGATCTGGGTGCCGAGCACGGTGGCGAAGTGCTCGTTGATGGGCTGTGAGCCGATGCTCGCCAGCGACCCCCGTTTGGCGATCTCCGCGGTGACACTCTGGAAGGCGTTGGCGCCACGACCGGAGAAGCCGAAGGACACCGCGGGCGCGCCGCTTTGGTCCGTCGACTCCTGGGGGTTGGTGATCTCCGAGCCGAACAGCGCCGCGTCGTCGCGCAGGACGTAGTAGCCGGCGGTGGGATCCCAGGTGGAGAGCGGGTGAGCGAATGAGGCCGGGGCACCCTGGACGACGACCCAGCCTTGGGGAACGGTGAGCAGCTGGGTCCCCTTGATCTCCGCGGGGGTGAGGCCCGAGTAGACCGCCGAGTGGACGCTCTCGCCGATGGCCTGCACGGGGCCCTCGGTGCCACCGGTGATGAGGCAGTGCACCCCAGGCACGGGCTTGGTGCCGTGAGCGGCGGCGAACGCCGCGCAGGCGGAGGAGCCCGGCTTGCCGAAGAGGAAATACTCAGGGCCCTTGCGCGAGTTGCCCTGAGCGGAGATCCGGGCGGGCTGCTGGGAGGCGAGCTTGGCCGCCTGGTAGAGACCGATGGCGCCCGCGGTGGTGGAGCTCTGCCCCGGCGCGAGTCCGCCGCCCTGGCTGATGGTGAGCGACCCGGAGTCCTGCGTGGCCAGGCCCTGGGCGGCGAACTGGGGCTTGGCCCCGCCGGTGGGCGGCACGAGGACGTTGGCCTCCCAGTCATAGAAGGCCAGCCGGGTCGTGTTCCCGACCTGACGCTCGGCCTGCTGGACGTTGGAGACGTTCGGCAGCTGGACGTCGATGTTGTCGCTGCCCTGGGTCTGGATCGAGGGCTGGGAGACGCCGAGCTGGTTCACCCGCTTGTCCATCGCCTGGACAGCCTCGGACAGGGTGGCCGGGGTCACCTTCGGATTCTGGGGCGTCCCCGTGGCCCGGTAGACGAGCTCAATCCCGCCCTTGAGGTCGAGTCCGAGGACCGTCGGCCGGATCGCGATGACCACCGCGGAGGCGGCGATCAGGCCGGCCACGATGAGCAGGATGAGGCCGTTGCGCTGGCGGCTGGACATGAGCGGTGGCTGAGCTTAGTCGGTCGGGTGGGGACGAGACGCGGGCCGGATCAGCGGCCGTTGGCGGGCGTGAGCACGACGAGCACTCCGCCCTCCTCGTCATCGTAGGCGGGGAAGATGTCGGCGAGCGCACGACTCGGCTCAGGTCCGACCTGCAGCGTCGCGGCCTTGCCGGTGACGCGCACCTCCCACTCCAGCGCGGTGGCGACATGGTCGGTCCCGTCCTCGAAGCTGAGCCCCAGCGCGACCTGGATGGTCTGGCCGATGGCCGCCTCGGTGTGCAGCCCGGTCAGCTCGAAGGAGCCGCGGCCACACTCGACGATGCGCCCCTCGCGGTCGCAGGCGAAGAAGGCGGCGTTGGGCGCGGGGTAGTAATCGTCGAGGAGCTCGAACAGGTAGGCGAACCCACACTTCTCACAGCCGCGGGCCTCACGCCGGAAGCCGTTGTTGCGGTCGGTCCCCATCGAGCGGGCCCCGCAATGGGGGCAGATGAAGTAGTGCTCGTGCGCCACTGAGCGCGAGCATAGCCACCGCAGCCGAAGAACAGCCGAAGGGGCCGGCGGCGGCGATGCGGCCCTGGCCGCCCCGCTCAGAGCAGCGTCTGCTGAGCCGGTGGGGTGAGGCCCAGGTGGCGGAAGGCGGCCGGGGTGGCCACCCGCCCGCGCGGAGTCCGCTCGAGCAGGGCGTTCTGGAGCAGGTAGGGCTCGTACACGTCCTCGATCGTGTCGGATTCCTCCCCCACCGCGGCGGCGAGCGTCGAGAGACCGACCGGACCGCCGGCGAACTTCGCGCAGATGGTGTGGAGGATCTCCCGGTCGAGGCGGTCCAGGCCGAGGTCGTCGACCTCGAGTTGGTCGAGGGCCAGGCCGGCGATTTGCGCCGTCACCACACCGGAGCCGCGCACCTCGGCGTAGTCGCGCACGCGCTTGAGCAGGCGGTTGGCCACCCGCGGGGTCCCGCGGCTGCGTGCGGCGATGGCGATCGCGCCCGCATCCTCGATGACGACGCCGAGCAGGTGAGCGGAGCGGCGGACGATCCGGGCGAGATCCCGCGGCGCATAGTGATCGAGGCGGTGCTGGATGCCGAAGCGGTCACGCAGGGGTGTGGAGAGCAGGCCCGTGCGGGTCGTCGCGCCAATCAGGGTGAAGGGGGGCAGGTCGATGGTCATTACCCGGGCGCCCGCGCCTTGGCCGATGGTGATGGGCAGCTGGCGGTCCTCCATGGCCGGATAGAACGTTTCCTCCAGGGCCCGGGGCAGGCGGTGGATCTCGTCGACGAAGAACACCGAGCGCGGCTCGAGCGCGGACAGGAAGGCCGCGACGTCGGCCTTCTTCTCGAGGGTCGGTCCGGCGGTGGCGATGAAGGGCACGTCCAGCTCCAGCGCGACGATCTGGGCCAGAGAGGTTTTCCCGAGACCCGGGGGACCGGCCAGCAGCACGTGGTCGAGGGGCTCCTCACGGAGCCGCGCCGCCTGGATCGACACAGTCAACTGGTCCTTGAGGCCGTCCTGGCCGATGAAGTCATCGAGCCGACGCGGGCGCAGCGAGCGCTCGAGCTCGTCCTCGGGCAGGGACTCGGAGGAGAGGATCATCGCCGGGCCGCCTTCAGCGCGGCGGCGATGAGCTCCTCGGGGCTCTCGCCCTCGACGTCGGCGAGCAGGCCCTCGGCCTCCTCGAGCGAGAGCCCGAGTGAGGCGAGCCCCTCCCGGGCCAGGGAGCGCGGGTCATCCCCGCGGGTCACGGTGATCGCCTCACCCGCGCCGTCGAGGACGAAGGGCACGACCTTCTCCCGCAACTCGACGATGATCCGCTCCGCGGTGCGCTTGCCGATGCCCTTCACCGCCTGAAAGCGCCCGACGTCCCCGGCCGCCAGCGCGCGGATGAGCTCGCGCGTCGGTCCGCCCGAGAGCACCTCCATGGCCACCTTGGGGCCGACCGACTGCACGCCGAGCAGCATGAGGAAGAGCTCCCGCTCCTCCTCGGCGGCGAAGCCGTAGAGCGAGATGCCGTCCTCGCGCATGATCAGGTGGGTGTGCAGGGTCACCGTCCCACCGACCGCGGGGACCTGGCGCAGCGTCTCGGAGGACACTGCGCAGCGGTAGCCCACTCCGCCGCAGTCGATGACCACGTGGTCGGCGCGGCGCACCGCCACCAGTCCGCTCAACAGCGCGATCACGCCCTCACCGCCGCGACCCGGGCCATCAACGGAGCCTGGTTGAGGTCGGCGATGGCCACCGCGAGCGCATCGGATGCGTGATCGGGCCGCGGCAGGGCACCGAGACCCAGCAGTCGCGCGACCATCCGACCGATCTGGTCCTTCTCGGCCCGGCCGCTGCCACACACGGCCTGCTTCACCTGCTGGGGGGTGTAGGAGCGGACCGCCACCCCGGCCTGGCCGGCGGCGAGCAGGACAACCCCGCGGGCCTGGCCGACGGCGAAGGCCGAGCGTGCGTTGGCGCCGAAGTAGAGCTCCTCGACTCCCACCGCGTCGACTGACCAGCGCAGGATGAGCTCCCCGACCCCGGCGTGGATGTCGGCGAGGCGCTGCTCCAAGGGGGTGCCGGCGGCCGTCGTGATGACGCCGTGGTCGAGACGGCGCAGACGGGAGCCCTCAGCCGCGACGACCCCGTAGCCGGTGTTTGCGCTGCCGGGGTCGATTCCCAGGACGATCATACGTTCGGGTATTCAACAGCGTGGCCCGGACGCCTTCTCAGGCGACACCGACTTCCCGCCGCCGGCCCCACAGGCCGGCGAAACCGGAGGCCGGCGAAACCGGAGGCCGGCGAGACCGCAGGCCGACCGCAGCAGTCCGGTTGCCGCGAAGCCGCGCCCTCCCGCCTAGGACCCGACGCAGGGACCCGGCCGGCCGCCGCGTGGGTAGACCTGCTGGATCGACCAGGCGCCGACCTTGGCGACCTGGCGGGCACTGAAGGAGAACGCGATCGGCGGCACGCCGCCGTCGATGGAGTCCCGCGGACCGACCCAGGCCAGGCCGGGCTTGACCAGGACGGTCTGGACCTTGCCCAGGTCGGTGCCCAGCTCCCAGGCCATCGCGGTCTGCAGCGAGTGGTTGATCGTGATGACGCTCGAGGCGCACGGCAGGATCCGGCGGATCCCCCCGACGGCCCGGATCGAGACGCCCAGCTCACCGATGCGGTGGGTGGCCAGCGCCGCCAGCGGCTCCTCGGCCTTGGCCCAGGTCCAGCGCGGGCTCAGCCAGTGCCAGGAGCCGATGGACATGGCCACGGCGGCGAGCAGGCCCACGACAAGCGTGGCGGGGCGTCCCCCGCCGACCCGGCCGGCCAGGGCGCCGATCCAGGCGGCGACGCGGACGAGCCCGTATCCGGAGAGGACGCAGATCATCGCCGCCGCGGGCAGGTAGAAGCGCTGCAGGCCCGGGTAGTGATCGGCCGTCTCGACGATCACGACGATCCACCAGCCGACGGCGAACAGCGCGAGTGACAGCACGAGCGGGACCTCTGAGCCCTCGGCAGCCACGCGGGCGAGCAGGTCCGTGGGCCGACGCCAGCGGGTGGCCAGGTCGCGCAGGAACGCGCGACCGAGCACGAGCCCGATCCCCGCGGCGAGGATCGCCAGCACGAGCGAGGGCAGCGACTGAAGCGACTCTCCGCGCTGGATGACGGTGAGGATCGGGTTGGCGCCGAGCTGGCCGTTGTACAGGGAGGCGTGGGTGGCGGCGAGGAACGGCTGACCCGTGGAGATCCACGGCGGTCCGAACCACCCCGCCGGCTGGGCGACGATCCCGACGACGATCCAGACGCGCAAACGCGGCTCCCGCCAGGCGAGGTAGACGCCGTAGACGAGCAGAAAGGGCCAGGCCTCCGGGCGCATGAGCCCTTCCACCGCGACGAGCAGGAACGCCTGCAGGTGGCGGCCGGAGAAAAAACGCTCGACCGCCCAGAGCCAGATCCCGATGAGGAAGGTCTCCGAGGTGCCGCGGAAGAAGTAGTACGTCCACAGGCTCTCGTTCCAGGACAGGACGATCCCGGCGATGGCGGCGAGCGAGGCGATCCATGGCGCCCAGGCGGGCAGCCCGGCCCGGCGGCAGAGGATGAAGCAGAGCCGGCCGGCCCCGATGAGGCCGGCGATGCCCCCGATCCGCGCGGTGACCACCCACAACCAGGGGGCCGGCGAGCCGAAGATCCCGTAGATCGTCGTGAAGAAGAAGGGCAGTGGCTTCCAGGACGGGCCGCTGCCGACGTAGAAGGGGATCGTCGGCGCGGTGACCGCATGTCCCCACACGACCCAGGAGAACGGGTCATAGGAGGGGATCGTCGGCCAGACGATCCCCGAGAGGATGCCCAGCAGGACCGCGGCGAGCCAGCTCGCGGCGAAGGGGTGCTCCGCTCCCCAGCTGACCAGCGGCATGTCGGCGAGACGGCCACCGCGGGGATTCGGGGTGCGGGCGAGAGTGGCCACGTGCGGGGCTCAGGCGTTCGGGGTGAATTTGCAGCGGACGAGCGTCCGCAGGACGCGTACGCCGTCGTAGGCGGTGAGCTTCTTGCCCTCCTCGGTCGACCTCGCGCGGTAGTGCACGGGGACCTCGTAGATGCGCTCCTTGCGCTGGACCAGCCGCGCGGTGATCTCGGGTTCGATGGCGAAGCCGGGCTCGCGCAGGGGCAGGCTGCGGAACAGGTCGGTGCGGATCATCTTGTGCATGGTCATGATGTCGCGCACGTACACGTTGAAGATGATGTTGCAGGCGAGGGTCACGCCGCGGTTACCGAGCACGAACAGGAACGAGTGGCTCGAGTACCCGTCGAAGGCCCGCACGCCGAAGCAGGCGTTGGCGTAGCCGTCCTGCAGCGGGGGCAGCAGCAGCGCCAGGTCGGCGGGGTCGTACTCCAGGTCGGCGTCCATGATCGCCGAGAACTCACCCTCGGCCTTGGCCAGGGCGGTCTGGATCGCCGCGCCCTTGCCCTGGTTGATGGCGTGTTCGTACAGGCGCACCCGTGGGCCCCACTCGCGTGAGTGGAGGATCTCCCGGGTCCGGTCCGAGGAGCCGTCGTTGACGACGATCACCTCGAAGTCAACGCCCAGGTCGGTGGCGAGCACCTCCTGGATGGCCTGCTCAACGCGTGCTTCCTCGTTGTAGACGGGCATCAGGATGGAGAGCATGCGGCGAGACCTCGGCTGGGGTGACGGACGCGGGCAGAGCACGACAGCGCCCGCTCGGCGGCGCCTGACTGTAGCGGACACGTGGCGCCGCGCTTGTTGGGAATCGAGGAGGATTCAGCGCTGATGGCCGACTTCAGAACCGGGGAATGGACCGAGGGACTCACGGGCGTCGACCGCGACGCACGTCTGGAGCTGCTGCGCTGGCTGAGCGCCGAGGGGGCGACCGAGGAGGAGCTGCGCGCGGCGATCGCCGAGCAGCGGCTCGCGCTCCTCCCGCTCGAACGCCGCCTCGGCGGTCAGCACAGCGCCGCCGAGATCGAGGCGGGCACGGGTCTGCCGGCTGCGCTCATGCTCGAGCTGCGGCGGCTGCTCGGGCTCCCCCAGGCCCAGGCGGAGGACCGAGTGTTCTCTGAGTTCGACGTCATTCAGGCCCGCTCGATCCAGCTGTTCCTCGACGCCGGACTCGACATCGAGACCCTGTCGGAGCTCACACGCGTGCTCGGTGAGGCGATGGCCCGCGTCGCCGGATCGGTCGGCGCCGCCTTCGCGGACACCTTCCTGCACCCCGGCGACAGTGAGCTCGAGGCCGCCCGGCGCTTCGATACCGAGGCCGAGCGGCTGATCCCGGCGACCGTGCCCGTGCTCGCCGGAGTGTTCAACGCGCACCTGCGTGAGAGCCTGCACCGCGCGATCCTCGGTGTCCGGGAGCTCCAGAGCGGGCGCATGCCCCGGGCCACGCGCCTGGCCATCTGCTTCGCCGACATGGTCGGCTTCACACGTCTGGGCGGCGAGCTCGAACTCGCCGAGCTCGGCTCGGTGGCCAGCCGCCTGGCTGCCCTGGCCGGTGACCGAGCCTCCGAGCAGGTAAGGCTGATCAAGACCATCGGAGATGCCGCAATGCTCGTCTCGTCGGATCCGGCCGCGCTCGTCGACGCCGCGCTGGGGCTCATCGAGGACGCCGAGGCGGCCGAGCTGCCGACACTCCGGGCGGGCATCACCCTCGGGGAGGCGACCTTCCGTAACGGCGACCTGTTCGGCCACCCGGTGAACCTCGCCTCCCGGGTCACCGGGGCGGCCCGCCCCGGCAGCGTGCTCTGCACCCAGGAGGTGCGCGACGCGGCGCCTGAGGAATTCGACTGGTCCTCGGCCGGCCGGTTCCGGTTCAAGGGCGTCTCCGGGCAGGTGCCACTGCACCGGGCCCGGAGAGCCCGTCCGGGCTGATCAGCCCTTGCCGACGCCGATCAGGTCGACGACGAAGATGAGCGTCGAGTTGCCCGGGATGCCGTTGGTCCCGCTCGCGCCGTAGGCGAGGTTCGGCGGGATGATGAGCTCACGCCGTCCGCCGACCTTCATGCCGACGAGCCCCTGGTCCCAGCCCTTGATCACCGCTCCGCGGCCGAGCTGGAACTCGAAGGCCTTGCCCGGGGTGTCGCGCCAGGAGGCGTCGAAGATCTTGCCGGTCGTGTACAGCTCGCCGACGTAGTTGACCGCAAGCTGGTCACCGGCCTTCGCCGTTGCCCCGTTGCCGACGATGAGGTCCTTGGTCACGAGAGTCTTCGGCGCGGGACCGCTCGGTCGCGCGATCGTCGGCTCCTTGGACAGCGGCCCGGAGGTGGGTGTCGTGTTGGGGATCGTCGACGTCGACGTCGACGTCGTCGCGGTGCTCGAGGGCGTCGTCGCGGTCACCGAGTCCGCGGTCTGACCGGCGCCGGGGGCGAGCGCAATTCCGGCGGCCTTGGAGCTGCCGCACGCCGCGACGCCGGCGCCGAGGGCGAGGGCGACCAGCGCGGTCGCGCCGGCCTTCAGAGCAGGGTTCGTCTTGGTCATGGGCGCCGGAGCGTAGCGGTCGTCCTGAAGCCAAGGACCCCGGTGGGTGCGCGGCGGATCCCTCCGGCGGCCGCCCGGCGCGGCCCGCTCATCCGGCGATTCGCTCGAGAACCTCGGCGTCGACGTCGAAATTCGCGTGCACCGCACCGACGTCGTCGTTGTCTTCGAGCGCGTCGATGAGTTTCATAAGTTTGGACGCCTCCTCCTCCCCCACGGGCACGCGGGTCTTGGGCCGGTAGGCGAGTTCGGCGTTCTCGTTCTCGATCCCGGCCTCGGCGAGCGCCTTGAGCACCGGGTGGAAGTCGGCCGGCTCGGTGATCACCTCGAAGACGTCCTCGTCGGACTCGATGTCAAGCGCCCCGGCGTCGATGGCGACCATCAGGTCGTCCTCGTCATGCTTGGAGGCGTCGACGACGATCACCCCGCGCTTGTCGAATAGGTAGGCGACCGATCCGGGCTCACCCAGGGACCCGCCGTTCTTGCCGACGAGATGACGGACGTCGGCGGCCGTGCGGTTACGGTTGTCGGTGAGCGCCTCGATGAGCAGCGCGACGCCGCCGGGTCCGTAGCCCTCGTACATGACGGTGTCGAAGGAATCGGCGTCGGAGCCCTCGCCGGTTCCCTTGAGGATCGCCCGCTCGATGTTGTCCTTGGGCATCGAGGCCGCGCGGGCCTTCTGGATGGCCAGGGCCAGGGCGGCGTTGCCGTCAGGATCACCCCCGCCCTCACGGGCGGCGACGGTGACCGCGCGGGCGAGCTTGGTGAAGTGCTGGCCGCGGCGCTGATCGACGATCGCCTTCTTGTGCTTGATCGAAGCCCACTTGGAGTGCCCTGACATGCCTGAGCAGGATAGTCCCCACGCAAACACGGCCCCCCCGGCGGGCTGCCGCGAGCCCGCCGGGGGCCAGGTACAGTCGCGCCTCACATGGACGCCAGTGTTTTCAAGGCCTACGACATCCGTGGGATCCACGGCCGGGACCTCTCCCCCGCCGACGCCGAGCAGATCGGGCGCGCCTTTGCCAGGGTGATCGCCGCCAACGAGTCCAAGTCCACGCGCGAGCTGCGGCTCGGCCTGGGCCGCGACATGCGCCTCACCGCGCCGGAGATGGCCGCGGCCTATCGCGCCGGCATGGTCGCCGAGGGCGCGACGGTGTTCGACGCCGGCCAGGTGGGGACCGAGATGCTCTACTTCCTCGTCGGCTCGCGCGATCTCGACGGCGGGGTCATGTGCACGGCCAGTCACAACCCGAAGGCCTACACGGGCGCCAAGCTCGTCGGTCGCGGCGCCCTGGCCCTCTCGGGCGAGACCGGCATCGGCGAGATCGCCGCCTTGGTCCTGGGCGATGGCCTCGCTCCCGCCTCCGGTGAGCCGGGCACGAGCGAGGATGTTGACATCTACGCCGAGTTCCAGGAGGCGGCCCTGGGCTTCATCGATGCCTCCGCGGTGGCACCGCTCAAGGTCGTCGTCGATGGTGGCAACGGCATGGCCGGTCCGATGGTCGGGCCCTTGCTCTCCCGCCTTGGCCTCGACCTCGTCGAGTGCTACTGGACCCCGAACGGGGAGTTTCCCGACCACGAGCCCAACCCGCTGCTGCCCGAGAACCGTCAGTTCATCATCGACGAGGTCCGCCGCCAGGGCGCGGACCTGGGCATCGCCTGGGACGGGGACGCGGACCGCTGCTTCTTCATCGACTCCGACGGGGCGTTCGTCGACGGTGACTTCCTCACCGCACTGCTCGCCCAGGCCCTGTTGGCCAAGAACCCCGGCGAGACGATCCTCTACGACATCCGCGCCAGCCGCGCGGTTCCCGACACAGTCGCGGCGGCCGGCGGCACGGCGCTGGTCAACCGGGTCGGACACGCGTTCTTCAAGCGCCGCATGCGTGAGGAGGGCGGGATCTTCGGTGGTGAGGTGTCGGGCCACTACTACTTCCGCGACTTCTACTGCGCCGACTCCGGGACCCTGCCCGCGCTGCTCATGCTCGAGTTGCTCTCCCAGTCCGAACGGACGCTCGCCGAGATGGTCGGCGACCTGCGCGCGCGCTACTTCATCTCCGGGGAGATCAACTCCGAGGTGGCGGACCCGGTGGCGAAGATCGCCGAGATCACCGCCCGTTACGCCGACGCCGAGCAGCGGACCATCGACGGGATCTCGATCGACTATCCGGACTGGCACTTCAACGTGCGCTCGTCGAACACGGAGCCACTGCTGCGGCTGTGCCTGGAGTCGCTCGTCTCCACGCAGGACATGGAGACCCGCCGCGACGAGGTGCTTGGCCTCATCCGCGGCTGACGCGCGGTCGGTGACGTCGGTGAGGGGTGGCCTGTGGGGCCACCCCGACGGCGGCCGTCGCGGGCCGAGGACGCGCCAGACCGGCTACTGCCCCGTGCCCAGTGTGCCCGGCTGCAGCGGCGTCACCTGCGGCGTTCCGCAGACGGTCACCGCGCCGTTGGGCAGCGTCACGCGCAGGGTGGCGGTGTCGTCGGGCAGGATGATCTGCACCGCCGGGTAGCGGTGACAGCCCGTCTCGGAGCCCTGGGCGTTGAAGTCGTGGACGGCCACGCGGAAGCTCGCCTGTCCCCCCGGTCCGATGGTGAAGTGACGCAGCGGGCTGGTGCCCAGCGCATCCTGGGTCGTCCGCTGGGCGTGGGGGTCCACGACGCTGCCGTCGGCGCTGATCAGTCCGATGCCGGGAAAACCGTAGGTGCGGCAGGTGCTCGTGCTGGTGTTGGTGAGGGTGAAGCCGAGCACGATCGTTCCCGTGGCCCCATTCGGTGGGGCGGCCGCCGCCCGGACGTCGGCGGCGACGCAGGCCGCGGCGGCTGAGGCGTCCGTGCCGGTGAGGCCGGAGCCACCGTCGCCCGGGGCGGTGATCGTCTGGGTCGTCACCGTCGCCGTGCCCGTCGCCGTGGACGCCGCGGTCGTCGTCGCCGTGCCCGTCGTCAGCGCGGGGACCGACGTGGTCGTCCGGGCGGTCGCGGTGTGCGCCGGGATGACGCTGCTGGAGTTCGTCGATCCGCAGGCCGAGAGGCCGGCGGCGGCAAGCGCGACGAGCGCGGTGAGAAAGACGGGACGCATCTCCTCCAAGGTACGACGGCGGCCCGGAGTGTCCTCCCGGCACCATCGAGCGTCGGCGATGGCGACGGGGCTCGACGGGACCCTCTCCCACATTTGCTCCGGCCGCGACTCTGAGCGCGCTGAGCGCGGAGCCCCCCCCGGGGGGGGTTGCCCAGCGGGTTATCGTGAGGAGGGGTCGATGACCGCGACCAAGCTCATTCCCACGGTGCTGGTGGCCATCGTGCTGGTGGCCTCGGTCGTCGCGCGCCCACCGCGCAGCCAGACCCGCCCCGGTGAGCTCGTGCGCTTGGTCCTCGCGGTCACCCTGCTCTACCTCGTGGGGGGCGCGGCGCTGCTGTGGCATCGCACCGACCTGGCCGGGATCGTCTTCGGCGCCGGTCTCGCGCTGTGCGGGCTGGCTCTGTGGCTTTCGCGCGGCGGCTCACCGCCTCCTCCCGAGGACGGCGGCGGTGGCGGCGGCCAGGAGCCGCCCCGCCACCCGGTCCCGCCGCCGGAGTTCGACTGGTCCTTCTACGAGGAGGAGTTCCGCGAGCCCGTGGCCTGATCCAGGAGCCAGGTGTGAAAGCGGGACTCGCCGGAGAGCTCGGGGTGGAAGGCCAGAGCCGTGATCGCTCCGGAGCGAATGGCCACCGGGTGATCATCGAGGCTGGCGAGGATCTTCACGCCGTCCCCGTGCTCGGCGATCCAGGGCGCGCGGATGAAGACGGCGTGCACAGGTCCGTCGGGGAAGTCCAGATCGATCTCGAAGGAGCGCAGCTGGCGTCCGAAGGCATTGCGCTCGGCCCGCACGTCGAGGACGCCGAGATGGTCCCGGTCGAGCATGATCATCCCGGCGCAGGTGGCCAGAACCGGCCGGTGGGCGGCGAAGTCGGTGAGCGGCTGGGCCAAGCCCTCCCGCTGCACACCCAAGGTCATCACCGTCGACTCACCGCCGGGCATGACCAAGGCGTCGAGTCCCTCGAGATCGTTCGGAGTGCGCACCGCACAGGGGAGTGCACCGAGCCCTGCCAGGATCCGCTCGTGCGCGGCGAACCCGCCCTGGAGGGCGAGCACGCCGACGCGGAGCCGATCCCGGGGCGAAGCTGAATTCACCAGCCGCGCGTGGCGAGCTGGTGGTCGACGGAGAGCTTGGAGGTCTCGATCGACTCCATCGCGGCGCCGAGACCGGTGGAGGCGGCCGCGACCCGGGCGGGGTCGTCGTAGTGCGTCGTCGCCTCGACGATCGCCCGGCCGCGGCGCTCGGGGTCACCGGACTTGAAGATGCCCGACCCGACGAACACGCCCTCGGCGCCCAACTGCATCATCAGACTCGCGTCGGCCGGCGTAGCGATGCCGCCGGCGCAGAAGAGCACCACGGGCAGCTTGCCGTCGCGGGCGACCCGCTGGACGAGGGGCAGCGGCGCGCCGAGCTCCTTGGCGGCCGCGAAGAGCTCGCGGTCGTCCATGACGGTGAGGCGGCGGATCTCGGTCTGGATCGTCCGCATGTGCGTGACCGCGTTGACGATGTCACCGGTGCCCGCCTCACCCTTGGAGCGGATCATCGCGGCGCCCTCGGCGATGCGTCGCAGGGCCTCACCGAGGTTGGTGGCGCCGCAGACGAACGGCACCTTGAAGTTCCACTTGTCGATGTGGTTGACCGTGTCGGCGGGCGTGAGGACCTCGGACTCGTCGATGTAGTCGACCTCGAGGGCCTCGAGCACCTGCGCCTCGGCGAAGTGGCCGATCCGGGCCTTGGCCATCACGGGGATGCTCACGGCCTCCTGGATGCCCTGGATCATCTCCGGATCCGACATGCGCGCGACGCCGCCGTCCCGGCGGATGTCGGCGGGAACACGCTCCAGCGCCATGACGGCGCAGGCACCGGCCGCCTCGGCGATCCTGGCTTCTTCCGGCGTGACCACATCCATGATCACACCGCCCTTCAACATCTCTGCAAGGCCGGACTTGACCGTGAAGGTCGCCTCCTGCCGGGGCTCGTGTCCGTTGGTGCTCATAGCGCTATTGAGGATAGTCTGCGCCGGCATGACCTCCGTGTACGAACTTCGCGACCGGGGGGTGTTCGCGACGGAGTACGCCCGCGGCCCCTGGGATCCCCGCCACCAGCACGGGGGCGCTCCCGCAGCACTGATGATGCGGGCCTTCGAGGCCCTCGACCCCGACCCGGGTCTGGCCATCGTGCGGGTCACCTACGAGCTGCTGCGTCCCGTGCCCCTGGGCGCGTTGTCGGTCGACGCCACCACGGTGCGTCCGGGCCGGCGGGTCCAGCTGCTCGAGGGGAGCATCCACACTCCCGAGGGAGTCGAGGTCCTGCGCGCCCGCGCCCTGCGTGTGCGCCGGCCGGCCACCACGGCGGGTGGTTCGGCGAGCGCCGATCCCGCCGGCTCGGAGCTGGTGGCCGGACCGCTGGAGGTGCCCGGTTCCCCCGACGGCGTCGAGCCCAGCGGATTCGCCTCCGCCGACACGCTGTTCCCCGGTGACGCCATGGAGATCCGCTTCGTGCGCGGGAGCTTCTTCACGCCGGGCCCCGCCACGGCATGGTTCCGGCTGCGCGTCCCCGTGGTCGCCGGGGAGTCCCCCTCCCCGCTCCAGCGGATGGCGGCGGCAGCGGACTTTCCCAACGGCATCGCCACCGAGCTTGACTGGAACCGCTACGTCTTCATCAACCCGGATCTCACGCTGTCGATCGAGCGGCCCCCGGTCGGGGAGTGGATCGCCCTCACCGCGGCGATGTCGGTCGATCCGGACGGCGGGGGCATCGCCCAGGCCGTCCTTCACGACGCCCGCGGGCGCATCGGCCGGTCCCTGCAGTCCCTCTACGTCGCCGAGCGGGACTGAGGCCGGCTACTTCAGCCGGAAGGCCTTGATGCGCACGTCGTACTGCTGGGCGTCGCGGCTGTAGACGCCAAAGGCCAGCCCCTGGATGATCGACAGCAGCGCGGTGTGACTGCGCACGAAGGCGGGCGTGTTGGAGCTGTAGTAGAGCCGGATCCGGGCGAGCTTGGCGACCTCAGACAGCGTCGCGTCGGTGATCGCGATCGTCGTGGCCTTGCGGTGGCGGGCGAGCTTCATCGTGCGGGTGACCAGCGGGTGGGGCCGTCCCGCGGAGAGACCGATGACGAGCGTGCCCTCGTCGATCCGCGAGATGCGGCCCAGCGCCTCCTGGGACGCGCTGGCCACGACCTCGGCCCGCAGGTCGAGCAGCATCAGCAGGTGCCGGAAGTAGGAGGCGAAGAAGGCCATCTGGTCGGTCCCGGCGATGAGGACCTTCTCCGCGGAGACGATCGCGTCGATCGCCGCCTCCACGTCCGAGCGCGACAGCTTGTGGGCGGTGTCCTCGACGTTGACGTGATCGGCGGCGAGCGCTGACTCGAACTCGGTGTGGTCGAGGCTGAAGAGCGGCGTGGAGGCCCGGGTGATCGCGACGCCCTCGATGTCCAGACCGGCGGCGCGCTGGCGCCGGTATTCGTCGCGCGCGGCCTGCTGGAGCTCGGGGAAGCCCTCAAAGCCGAGAGCCTGGGAGAAGCGCACCACCGTGCTCGAGGAGGTGTTGGCGCGACGCGCCAGCTCCTCCGCGGTCTGGAAAGCCGCCTCGTCGAGGTGGTCGACGATGTACTGGGCGACATCCTTCTGCGAGCGGCTGAACTCGTCGAACCGGGCCGTGATGTACGCAGACAGGGCCTGGTGGCCGTGGGGCGCCTCAGGCGCGGCGGTGAAGGAGGATGCTGGCTTCATGGGCAGCGTCTCATTCGACGCTGCCCGCCGGAGATCCTTCCTCAGCGGGTCCCTATGCGGAAGGGTGAGCGCGGTCGTAGGCGCGGATGCGCGCCTGATTCTCGCGCCGCTCCGCGAGCACGGAGATCACCGAGAAGGCGATGAGGAAGGTGGCCAGTGCCGGCACGGCGACGAACCACGTGAGGATGAGGGCCAGGCTGTAGCCAAAGGCGGACAGAGAATGGCCGAGTCCGAGGAAGTCGGCCAGCACCAGGGAATGCATGGCCAAGATGATACGCCCCGAGACCGGCGGAGGTCGGCTCCCCGGCGGCCGTGCCCGCTGCCGCGATGCGATAGCCCTGGCAGGATTCGAACCTGCGTCTCGCCGGTTATGAGCCGGGTGCTCTGACCGCTGAGCTACAGGGCCGTGACCCCGGTAAATCTAAAGCGTCGCGGGCCGGTCCCGAGACGGGCGGCACCGGAGCCCAGGGCGCCGCTGCTACGGTCTGCGCCACGGTCGGCGTTCGCTGGCCGTGAGGCATTGCACCCCGATCCACGCGACTTTCGCGGTTGGTGAGCACCCGCCTCCCACCGCAACGGAGCCGGCTGTCCGCCGGCCCCATGAAGGAGTCACAGTGACGAAGGAGCTCTCCTTTGCCGAGCTCGGCGCGAGCCGAGCCGTGGTCAACGCCCTTTCCGAGCAGGGCATCGACGCCCCGTTCGCCATTCAGCAGAAGGTGATCGCCGACGTGCTGGCGGGCCGTGATGTGCTGGCGCGTTCCCCTACCGGGTCCGGCAAGACCCTCGCCTTCGGGATCCCGCTCATCGACCGGATCGCCTCCGACGGCCCCCGGCCGGCCGCGCTCGTGCTCGCCCCCACCCGCGAGCTGGCCACCCAGATCGTCGACGAGCTGCGGCCGATCGCCCACGCTCGCGCGCTGCGGATCACTGCGGTGTACGGCGGCGTCGGCCTGGTCAAGCAGGGCAAGGACGCCGCCGGTGCCCACATCATCGTGGCCACCCCCGGGCGGCTCGAGGACCAGCTCGAGCGCGGCGCCTTCGACCTGCGCAACGTCCAGGTGCTCGTGCTCGACGAGGCCGACCGGATGCTCGACATGGGCTTCAAGCCGGCCGTCGACCGCATCGTCGCCCGCTGCACGCGCCGCGACCGCCAGACCCTGTTCTTCTCCGCCACGCTTGACGGTCCGGCAGGCCAGGCGGCGCGCAACTACACCCAGGCGCCGGTGGAGCACGAGCACGGACCTCAGCGCCGCCAGGCCAACGCGGCCATCGAGCACCGCTTCGTGGAGATCGCCCACGAGCACCGGGTGGCCGCGCTCGTCGAGCAGCTGAGTGCCTCTGACCGTGAGCTCTCGCTGGTCTTCGTCCGCACCAAGCGGGGTGCCGACCGGCTGGTGAAGCGGCTCGCCGATCACAGTGTCAAGTCGGTCGCCATGCACGGCGACAAGAGCCAGCGCCAGCGCGAGCGCGCCCTCGCCCAGTTCGAGAACTGGGAGGTCGACGTGCTCGTCGCCACGGACGTGGCGGCGCGCGGGATCGACGTCTCGGGCATCACGCACGTCATCAATTTCGACCCGCCCGAGGACTCCGACACCTACGTCCACCGGGTAGGCCGCACCGCGCGGGCCGGCGCCCAGGGCATCGGCATCACCCTGCTCTCCCCCGAGCAGCGCCACGAGGTGGCGCGCATGGCCGGGGACCTGGGCATCGAGCACGGCCTCGCCGGCGCCGGTCAGGCGGTCCGTGGTGCGGCGCCCAGCCACCAGGACGGCGGCCGGTCCACGGGCGGTGCCCGCTCCGGCGGCGGACGCGGCGGATCTGCCCCGCGCCCAGGCTCCGCCCCCCGCTCGGCGGGAACGTCGCGCACCGCCCCCCCGCGGGCCGGCACCTCTCCGCGCAACGGGTCGGCTCCCCGTGAGGGGGCGGGCCCCCGCAGCGGCGCGGGCCCGCGCGGCACCAGCGCCGAAACCCCGACTCCCCGCGCCCGTCGCGGGGGCGGATCACGCTCCGCGGGCTCCGGGCGCCCGAGCTCGGGTCAGAACCGCAGCTCCCGCCGCAGCGGCTGAACCGTTCCCCGTGAGGGGACCCATGAGTTAATCTGGGGACCTGGCCCGCAATCTCGGGCCAGGTCGCACGGGGGCCGTCCCACGGACGGCGGGACCATCGGAACCACTCCAGCAGGGGAGCGTTCAGATGGACGGACGACGATCAGGACGGGACACCGGCGCGGCTCGCACGGAGGATCTCTTCGCGGCCTGGGCGCACCGTCACGACCCAGCCGCTCGTGCCGAGCTCATCGAGCGCCACCTCCCGCTGGCACGACACCTCGCCCAACGCTACGTACAGGGCACGGCCAACCGAGACGATCTCATCCAGGTCGCGTCGGTCGGTCTCATCCACGCCGTGGAGCGCTTCGATCCGGACCGGGGCACGGCCTTCTCCTCCTTCGCCGTCCCGACGATCCTCGGTGAGCTCAAGCGCTATTTCCGTGACACCGGGTGGGCGCTGCACGTCGACCGCCGGACCCAGGAGCGGGCGACCACGGCGGCCGGCATCCAGCGCGCGCTGTCAGCGCGTGGCGAGCCCACGGACGCCGGGACGGTCGCCCGGCACATGGGCTGCGACGAGACGGAGGTGCGCGAGGCGCTCGCGGCGTCCGGGGCCCGCAACGCCGCCTCGCTCGACGCGCCGGCCACTGGGCGCCCGGTGTCCGAGAGCACCTCGACGCTGTCCGAGGTCGTCGGTGCCGAGGATCCCGAGCTCGAGGCCCTGCCCGACCGCACGGCGATCGCGGCGGCGATCCGCCACCTACCCCTGCTCGAGCGCCACATCCTCGCGCTGCGCTTCGGCGAGGATCTCCCCCAGCGCGAGATCGCCCGCCGCGTGGGAATCTCCCAAATGCACGTCTCCCGACTGCTGCGACGCTCGCTCAGCGAACTGCGCGAGCGGGTGAACGGCGAGGGTCGCTTTGCGGCGTAGCCGGGCGGGCGTGGCTGGGCGCGCTCAAGGCACCGGCGGTGAGACCGGCGCCCGCGGCTAGAGCACCGGGCGGGAGCTCGCCCAGGGCTGGGCTGCCTCGATCTGGGCGGCCAGGGCGTAGAGCAGGCTCTCGGCGCCCATGCCGCCGACGAGCTGGACCGACAGCGGCAGGCCGTCTGACCCGAACCCCGCGGGCAGCGTGACGGCCGGCTGGCCGGTGAGGTTGAACAGCGCGGTCCACGGCGTGAAGCGCGCCGCCATGTTGAAGGCGACGGGCGCCGGGCGCCCGTAGGCGCCCTCGGCGGGCAGGGCGGTGCGGGCCAGCCCGGGGGTGATCAGGACGTCGACACCCTCCCACAGGGCGAGGATCCGCGCGCTCACCTTGGGACGGCGGGCGAGCAGAGCGGCGCGGCGGGACTGCGAGACCAGCCAGCCGCCGGCCCGGGCCATCTGGCGCGTGCTCGTCTCGGCCCGGCCGGGGTCGGCCAGGCGGATGAAGTCCTCGGAGATCCCACGCAGATACATCTGGGTGAGGTCGAGCGCGGCCAAGCCGTAGGCGGGATCACGCTCGACGACGTGGTGGCCGAGCTCGCGCAGCAGCCGCTCGGTACGGTCGAGAGCCAGGCGCTGGTCAGCGGACAGGCGGGCCATGATCCCGGGCGGCAGCCGCCGCGAGACGCCCACACGGAGCGGCCGGGCCACCGGGCCGGCTCCCTCGGCTCCGGCCCGCGCGGCGTCGGTGAAGGACTCGCGCGGCAGCGAGGTCCCCTCTCCCCCCTGCATCACCTCGAGGATCAGCGCGCTGTCCAGAACCGTCCGGGCCAGACCGCCGTAGGTCGACAGCCCCAGCCACGGGTCGTGCAGCGGCAGGGTCGAGACGCGGCCGCGACTGGGCTTCATCCCCACGAGCCCGCAGCAGGCGGCGGGGATACGGATCGACCCGGCCCCGTCCGAACCGGTGGCGGCCGGCACCAGCCCGGCGGCCACCGCGGCCGCCGATCCGCCCGAAGAGCCACCGGGCGACCGCGAGAGATCCCAGGGGTTGCGCGTCACCCCGTTGGCCGCCGTCGCCGTCCAGGGGAAGATCATCAGCTCAGGCACGTTGGTGACGCCCAGCGGGATGGCGCCGGCCGTGCGCAGGTGGGCGACGGCCTCGGCGTCCGCGCCCGCGACGGGAGCAGGCGAGCGTGAGCCGTAGGTGGCCGCGCTGCCGGCCAGGGCCATGTCGTCCTTGATGGCGATGGGGACGCCGGCGAGCGCACCGGAGCGGCCCTCCTCGCTGGCGGCGAGCCGGTCAGCCGCCGCCAGCGCCGCTTCGGCCCGCACTTCGCGGAAGGCGTTGATCCGCGGGTCGAGCGACTCGATCCGGGCGAGGAAGAACTCCACCAGCTCTCGCGGGCTCAGTTCGCCCGCGCGGACCCGGGCGGCCAGAGCCGCGGGCCCGGCGAAGGCAAGGTCGTTGTCAGCGCTCACGCTCATCCGGGGGATTCTCTCACGGCGTCCAGGGCGAGCACCAGTTCCCGGATCGCTCCGGGCAGACGGTGGGCTCCGCCGCCGTGGCCGCCGTCGAAGAGCTCGAAGGTGTGGGCCACGCCCAGGCGGGTGAGTTCGTCGGCGAGCGCCTGGGCGCCGAGGTCGAGGTTCACCTCGTCCCGGCGGCCGGCCTCAAGGTGGATGCGGACCAGACCGTGCAGCGCCTCGGCATGCCCGGCGGCCATCTGGACGGGGTCCCAGGCGAGCCAGCGCGTGAAGACCTCGGGGATGATGCGCCCGGTCCGCGGGTCGAAGGGCAGCCGCACCCGCCCGTCAGGCTCGGCGGAGTAGGCGGCGGCGGCGGCGTAGACGGTGAGCAGCAGCCCGAAGCGACCGTAGTCGAAGCGCTCACGCGTCCGGAAGGCCTCGAGGAAGACGTCGATCGAGCCGTCGAAGTGGTCGCGCAGCAGCTTGGCGGCGCGCGGGAAGTCCGGGGCCATGCTCACCTCGAAGAGTGCGTCACCGGCCCGGGAGCTCACCGCGCCGAAGACGTCCGGGCGCAGCATCGCGTTGACCAGCGCGCCGTGGCCACCGGAGGAGTGCCCGGCCACCCCGCGCCCGGTGGCGTCGCGACGGACCGCGTAGCGCGCCTCCACGAACGGCACCACCTCGTCACAGAGGTAGTCGCTGTAGGCCCCCACCCCGGGGGAGTTGATGAACTGCGCGCCGCCGAGCGAGGTCCACGCGTCGGCGAAGACCACAACCGCCGGAGGCGCCTCCCCGCCCCGGAAGAGGGCGTCGAGGCGCTCGAAGACGGTCGGCTCGAAGGTCTCCCGGTTGAACCAGCGGTCGGCCTGGTTGAGAAACGCCTGCAGCACGAACACGACCGGGACTGCCGCCGCCGACCGGGGCGCGGAGTCCCGCAGGGGCGTGGAGTCCCGCAGGGGCGTGGAGTCCCGTACGGGCGCGGCAACCCCGGGGGCGCGGTAGACGTAGAGGGGGCGCACGGCGGGGTCGCCCAGGGGGTTGTCGGCGAGCCGGTCCGAGGTCACGACGAAGGCGTCGACCGCGCCGGAGAGCTCCCGCTGCCAGGGAGGTCCGGGCGGCCCGTCAACAGGGGTGAGGGCCATGGTCGCGAGGTTATATTGCGAGCTCATGGCGAATGGTCCCCAGGCGGCGGATGGAGAGGGCTCAGGCGGCGTCGAGCTCGCTGAGGTCGTCGCGGACATCGACGCGACCGAGACCGCCGAGTGGATCGAGGCGATCGACGCCGTCGTCGCCCACGACGGCGTGGGTCGGGCCCGTCACCTGCTCGCCGCGGCCGTCGACCGCGCCCAGCACAAGGGCAGCGGGCCGATCGGACGTCTGAACACGCCGTACGTGAACACGATCCCGGCGAGCGAGGACGTGCCCCTGCCGGGCGACGCCGACGTCGAGCGGCGGCTGCGCTCGATCGTGCGCTGGAACGCCATGGCGATGGTCATCCGCGCGAACAAGGTCTCCTCCGAGCTGGGCGGGCACATCGCCTCCTTCGCCTCGCTGGCCACGCTTTATGAAGTCGGCTTCAACCACTTCTGGCATGCCGCCTCCGAGGATCATGGCGGCGACCTGATCTTCTTCCAGGGCCACTCCTCCCCCGGCAACTACGCGCGCGCCTTCCTCGAGGGGCGCCTCACCGAGGCCCAGCTGGACAACTTCCGCCAGGAGGTCGGTCACAAGGGGCTGTCTTCCTACCCCCACCCGTGGCTGATGCCGGAGTTCTGGCAGTTCCCCACGGTGTCACTCGGGCTCGGGGCGATCACCTCGATTTACCAGGCGCGGCTGATGAAGTACCTCGCCGCCCGCGGAATCGCCGACACCGACGGCCGCAAGGTGTGGGCCTTCCTCGGAGACGGGGAGATGGACGAGCCCGAGTCGATGGGCGCCATCGGCCTCGCCGGGCGCGAGGGCCTCGACAACCTCATCTGGGTCGTCAATGCCAACCTCCAGCGCCTCGACGGCCCGGTGCGGGGCAACGGCAAGATCATCCAGGAGCTCGAGTCGGACTTCCGGGGCGCCGGCTGGAACGTCATCAAGGTCATCTGGGGCTCACGCTGGGATCCGCTCCTGGCCGCCGACAGCGACGGCCGGCTCGTCCACGTGATGGAGGAGAGCGTCGACGGCGAGTACCAGACCTACAAGTCCCGTGACGGCGCCTACGTGCGCGAGCGCTTCTTCGGCAAGGACCCCGTCCTGCTCGACCGCGTTCGGGACATGTCCGACGACGACATCTGGCTGCTCAACCGTGGCGGCCTGGACCAGCAGAAGGTCTACTCCGCCTATCACCGGGCGGTGCGCGAGAGCGGCCGCCCGACGGTGATCCTCGCCAAGACGATCAAGGGCTACGGCATGGGCGCCTCCGGTGAGGGTCAGATGACCACCCACCAGGCCAAGAAGATGACCGAGGACGCGCTGCTCGCGTTCCGGGACCGCTTCGAGCTGCCGCTCACCGACGCCCAGGTCCGCGCCGCCGAGTACTACAAGCCGCCCGAAGACTCCGACGTGATGCGCTACCTGCGCGAGCGCCGCGCGTCCCTGGGGGGCTCACTGCCGGCGCGGCGCACCCGCGCGCCCGAGTCGTTGCCCGTGCCCGAACTCGCGGCCTTCCGTTCCCAGCTCGACGGCACCGGCGAACGCGAGATCTCGACGACCATGGCCTTCGTCCGGGTGCTCTCGACGCTGCTGCGGGACAAGCGGATCGGCCGACGCATCGTGCCGATCGTCCCCGACGAGTCACGCACCTTCGGGATGGAGGGGATGTTCCGCCAGTTCGGCATCTACGCCCCCACCGGCCAGCACTACAGCCCCCAGGATGCCGAGCAGCTGTCCTTCTACAAGGAGGACAAGCAGGGCCAGATCCTTGAGGAGGGCATTACCGAAGCGGGCTCGATGTCGAGCTTCATCGCCGCCGGCACGTCCTACTCGGCTCACGGCGAGCAGCTCGTGCCCTTCTACATCTACTACTCGATGTTCGGCTACCAGCGGGTCGGGGATCTCGTCTGGGCGGCGGGGGACTCACGTACCCGCGGCTTCATGCTCGGCGGCACCGCGGGTCGCACGACGCTCAACGGCGAGGGTCTCCAGCACGAGGACGGCCACTCCCATGTGCTCTTCTCCGTCGTGCCGAATGTGCGCGCTTATGACCCGACCTACGGCTATGAGGTGGCGACGATCATCCAGGCCGGCCTGGAGGCGATGGTCGCCCGCCAGGAGGACGTCTTCTACTACGTCACGCTGATGAACGAGAACTACCCCCACCCGGCGATGCCCGAGGGCAGCGCCGAGGGGATCCTCGCCGGCATCTACCGGCTCCGGGACGCCGGCTCGGCGCGCTCACGCAAGCCCCGCGTGCAGCTGCTCGGCTCGGGCACCATCCTGCGCGAGGTCGAGGCGGCCGCCCGGCTGCTGGCCGAGGACTTCGGGGTGCTCGCGGATGTCTGGTCGGTCACCTCTTTCACCGAGCTGCGCCGCGACGGCGTCGAGACCGAGCGCTGGAACACCCTTCACCCCACCGAGGTGCCGCGCACCCCGTTCGTCACCGGCGCGCTCGCCCCCACGCGCGGGCCGATCGTCGCCGCGACCGACTACATCCGCCAATACCCCGATCTCATCCGGGCCTGGATCCCCGAGGGGCGGCGCTACCGCACCCTGGGGACCGACGGCTTCGGGCGCAGCGACTTCCGCCGCGCACTGCGTCGCTTCTTCGAGGTGGACCGCCACCACGTGGTGCTCGCCGCGCTCAAGGCGCTCGCCGATGACGGCGTCATCGACGCGGCCCAGGTCGCCGAGGCGATCACCCGCTACGACATCGACCCCGAGGCCCCGATCCCCACGAGCGTATGAGCCCGACCCTCACCCCCATCACGGTCCCCGACATCGGCGACTTCGCCGACGTGCCCGTCATCGAGATCCTCGTCGCCGAGGGCGACACGGTGGCGGCTGAGGATCCGCTCGTCACGCTCGAGTCCGACAAGGCCACGATGGACGTGCCCTCGCCGGTGGCGGGCACGGTGCGCGCGCTCCACGTCTCGCTCGAGGACCGGGTCTCCCAGGGTGCCCTGCTGCTCGAGCTCGAGCCCGCCGACGCCTCGGAGGCTGGGGACGCGCCGCCGGCGGAGGCCGGTGCGGTGGCCAGCGCCGAGACTGCGCCCGGGCGTGCCGGCGGCCACGCCCAGGCCGCCGCGGGCGCGAACCTGCAGGCCGAGCTGCAGGACGCCGCACCGGAGCATTCCCAGCACGAGGATGCCCCACCGGAGCGGACGGGGCACGAGACGGCCGCGCCCGCGAGTGCCGCCCATGGGGGCGGCACCAACAGCGTGGCGGGGAGCCAGACGAGTGCCGACGCCGCCCCGCTGTATGCCTCGCCCTCGGCGCGGCGCCTGGCCCGCGAGCTCGGGGTGGACATCCGCGCCCTGGCCGGCAGCGGCCGGCTGGGCCGCATCACCGCCGAGGACGTACGCGACGCCCAGCATGCGCCCGCGGACGCGGCGAGCGCCGCTGCGACGGGGTCCGGCGCCGTGGGCCTGCCCGGGCTGGCGCCCTGGCCAACGGTCGACTTCGGCAAGTACGGGCCCGTCGAGCGGGTGCCCCGCAGCCGCATCCAGAGGATCTCGGCGCCGAACATGGCGCGCAACTGGGTGATGATCCCCCACGTCACCCAGCACGACGAGGCCGACATCACCGAGCTGGAGGCCTGGCGCCAGACGCTCAACGCCGAGCAGCGCGACGTGAAGTACACGATGCTGAGCTTCCTCGTCGCCGCCGTCGTCGCGACGCTGAAGGCATTCCCCGACTTCAACGCCAGCCTCGACGGCGACGAGCTCGTGCGCAAGGGCTACTACAACATCGGGTTCGCCGCCGACACCCCGAACGGACTCGTCGTCCCGGTCATCCGTGACGCGGATGCCAAGCGCCTGAGTGAGATCGCCACGGAGCTGAGCACGCTGTCGGGTCGCGCTCGGGAAGGGAAGCTCGGGCCGGCTGACATCACCGGGTCGACCTTCACCATCTCCTCGTTGGGGGGTATCGGCGGGGGTTACTTCACGCCGATCATCAACGCGCCTGACGTGGCCATCCTCGGCGTCTCCCGGGCGGTGACAAAGCCGGTGTGGGACGGCGCGGCCTTCGGCCCTCGGCTGACGGTGCCGCTCAGCCTCTCCTACGACCATCGCGTCATCGACGGCGCGGCGGCGGCGCGCTTCATCGTCCACCTCGGGACGGTGCTCTCGGACCTGCGTCGCGTGCTGCTCTGATGGAGGTCCGCGTCCCGGATATCGGTGACTTCGCCGACGTCCCCGTCATCGAGATCCTCGTCGCCGTGGGCGACACCGTCGCGCCTGAGGATCCGCTCGTCACGCTGGAGTCCGACAAGGCAACCATGGACGTCCCCTCACCCGTGGCCGGGACGGTCACGCGGATCGCCGTGGCGCTCGAGGGCCGGGTCTCAGAGGGAGCCGTGCTACTCGAGCTCGAGCCCGTCGCCGGGGGTGGCGAGGTTGGCGATGAGACCGCGGACTCCGCCCCGGCGGGCTCCGGCGACGGCAATGGCGCCCCGGCGGGCTCCGGCGACGGCGCCCCCACCAGGGGTGAGCGCGTCACCGAGCCGACCGAGGCGACCCAGGGTCGCGGGACACCGGCGGGGTCGGTGACGTCCGCCGCCGGCGGGCGCTTCAGCTCCGAGGCGGGGCGCGACGCCCAGGTCGTCGTCATCGGCTCCGGTCCCGGGGGCTACAGCGCCGCGTTCCGCGCCGCCGACCTCGGCCTGCGCACGATCCTCATCGACCGCCACGCGACCCTCGGGGGTGTCTGTCTCAACGTCGGTTGCATCCCCTCCAAGGCGTTGCTCCATGCCGCCAAGGTGATCACCGACGCCGACGCGATGGCCGTCCACGGCGTGCGCTTCGGCGCTCCCGCCGTCGAGCTCGACGCGCTGATGGAGTGGAAGTCCGGTGTGGTGGAGCGGCTCACCGGGGGCCTGGCCCAGATGGCCCGGGCCCGGAAGGTCGCGGTGATCACCGGGGAAGCCCGCCTGCTCGACCCCCACCGGCTCGCCGTCGCCGACCGCGAGGTGAGCTTCGACGCGGCGATCCTCGCCGTGGGCTCGCGGGTCGTCTCCCTCCCGTTCCTGCCCGAGGACGAGCGGATCATCGACTCCACCGGGGCGCTGTCGCCGCGCGACATCCCGCGGCGCATGCTCGTCATCGGCGGCGGGATCATCGGCCTGGAGATGGCCACCGTCTATGACGCGCTCGGTGCGACGGTGACCGTCGTGGAGATGGCCGACCAGCTCATCCCCGGCGCCGACCCCGACCTCGTCACTCCGCTGGCCACGCGCATCGCCGAGCGCTACGGCGCGGTCCACACGGGGGTCCAGGTGAGCGCCGTGAAAGCGCAGAAGAACGGACTCAAGGTGGAGTTCGCCGCCGTCTCGGCCGACACGGCCCCCAGGGCGGCGATCTTTGATCAGGTGCTCGTGGCCGTCGGGCGTCGGCCCAACGGAGACCGGATCGAGCTGGGCTCCAGCGGGGTGCACGTCGACGCACGCGGTTTCATCCCCGTCGACGCCCAGCTGCGCACGAACGTGCCGAACATCTTCGCCATCGGCGACGTCGTCGGCCAGCCGATGCTCGCCCACAAGGCGACCCATGAGGGCAAGGTCGCCGCGGAGGTGATCGCGGGTATCCTCGCCGACGCCGACCCGGACCGCCTGCCCGTCTTCGACGCCCGCGCGATCCCCTCGGTGGCCTACACCGACCCCGAGGTCGCGTGGATGGGGTTGACCGAGACCGTCGCGCGGGCGCAGGGGATCGCCTACGAGAAGCAGAGCTTCCCGTGGTCGGCCTCGGGCCGTGCGCTGGGCCTGGGCCGCCCCGAGGGGGTCACCAAACTGCTCTTCGCCCCCGACTCGGGCCGCCTGCTCGGCGCGGGGATGGTCGGCGTCGGCGCCGGGGACCTGATCGCCGAGACCGTGCAGGCGATCGAGATGGGCGCGACCGCCGAGGACATCGGGCTCACCATCCACCCCCACCCCACGCTGTCGGAGACCGTCGCCTTCGCGGCCGAGATGCAGGCCGGCACGATCACCGACCTGCCCCAACCGCGGCGGCGCCAGGCGCGCTGACGCGCCCGCAGGCACTGGGCCGTCGCCCGGCCCCCGGTCACCACGCGCCCGCTGGACAGCCCGGTCACCACGCGCCCGCTGAGCAGCCCGGTCACCACGCGCCCGCTGAGCAGCCGGTCACCACGCCGAGCAGGGCGAACCGGTCACCGCGTGGCGCCGGAGAATCCGCTCGCTGGTATCCCTTCGGGTGGTGCGACGCCTGAGGACACCCGGCGCCTTCAGCCTCTACCTACTCGCCTCCGTGCTGCTCTTCGCCCGACCCACCCTGGGTCGGATGTCGAGCGGATGCATCTGCATCCCCACCACCACGGACGAGGGGATCGAGACCTGGGGCTTCGCGTGGTGGCCCCACGCGCTCACCCACCTGCTCAACCCGTTCTATCCGCGGATCATCTACGCCCCGGCCGGCATCGACATCGCCCACGGCACCCTGATGCCGGCCGTCGCGCTCGCCCTCTGGCCGCTCACCGCCCTCACCTCACCGCTGTTCTCCTTCAACGTCGCGGCGACACTCGCTCCGGCGCTCGCCGCCACGACGGCCTTTCACCTCTGTCTCACGCTCTGTGAGCGACCGCTGCCCGCGTTGGTCGGCGGCTGGCTGTTCGGCTTCTCGACCTACATGCTCGGTCACGAGACCGGGCACCTGGACCTCACGTTGGTGTTCCTCGTGCCTGTGGCCGTCGAGTTGGGGGTGCGCGCGGTGATGGGTCGCATCCGGCCCGGTCGGGCCGCCGTGGACATCGGGGTCGTGCTCGCCCTGCAGATCCTCATCTCACTCGAGATCTTCGCCACGATGGTCCTCTTCGCACTCACGGCCATCGCCCTCGCCTGGCGGTCCGCCCCCGCGGCGGTCCGCCCCGGGCTGGGCCGCCTCACTCGGGCCACCGCGGCCGGACTCGCTGGCTCCCTCATCGTCTGTTCGCCCTACCTCTACTACGCGCTGCTCCCCGGAGGTGTCTCGCCGATCCTCACACGGAGCACCACCGACTCCGTCGACCTGCTCGGCGTTGTCATCCCCAACCAGCTCACCCGCGTCGGGGGAATCCAGTTCCTGCCGACGACGGCACACTTCAGCGCCGGCTACGTTGAAGGCGCCGTCTACCTCGGTGTGCCGCTGCTCGTGCTGCTCGCCGTGTCACTGGCCCTGGCCCGCCGCAGCTGGGGTGTGCGGCTGGCCGCGACGATGTTCGTGATCACGCTCGTGTGCGCCCTGGGACCGCGCCTGCAGGTGAACGGCCACCGGCTCATCCCCCTCCCCTGGGACATCGCGGCACACCTGCCACTGCTCGGCGTCGCCCTGCCGGACCGGCTGGTGATGTACTCGACCCTGGCCGGCTCGCTGATCGTCGCCGTCGGGCTCGCGCGTCTGCGGAGCCGCCGCGCCTGGATCCCCTGGGGGCTCGCAGCGCTGACAATCGTGTCGCTCTGGCCGGACACGCGATACCCCTTCTGGCACTCCGACCCGAAGGTCCCGTCGCTGTTCACCACCGATGCCTACCGTCACGTGCTCGGGCCGGCGCACGGAACCATCCTCGTGCTGCCCGTCGGCATCGACGGCAACAGCATGCTCTGGCAGGCGCAGGCCCACCTCGGCTTCCGCATGGCCTCCGGCTACGTGGTGCCTCCCGAGGCGCCGGATCCCTACGGGTCCTCGCCCCTGCACGCTGCCCTGGAGTACGCCGTCTTCGACGCGCGCAGCGCGGCCGAGACCCGACGCTTCATCGCCACGCACGCGGTGACCCACGTCGTCATGGCCCCGCTCTACGCCCGCTACACAGGCTGGCCGCGACTGTTGGACAGCATCGGCTGGCAGGGGCGTCGGATCGATGGCGCCATCGTCTTCGCCCCGGCGCCCAGCGCCCGTGCCGCCCCGGAAAACTGAGGCGGGCTGGGGGGATCAGCCGCGCCGGCGCCGGCGCGTCAGCACGACGACGCCGACCCCGGCCAGGACCCAGGGGATCAGCCGGCGGGCCGCCGGCGCAGCGGGCGTGGCGGCGGCGAGCGGCTCTGCGGCGTGAAGGCTCACGGTCCCGGGAACCGCGAACTCCTCCGCGGCGAGCACGTCGTGGGCGGGCTCCTGGCCAGCCGGATCGTAGGGGTCGGGCGGGGGCACGAGCGGCCGGGCGCCGATGGCGAGCCGGGGGTCGGGGGCGGGCACGACGAACTCCTCGGCGGCGAGCACGTCGTGAGCGCTGGACTCCGCCAGCCCAGGGTCCGGCGCAGGCAGGGCGAACTCCTCGGCGGCGAGGACGTCGTGGGGCGGCTCGGGAGTGTCGGACATGCGTCCATGTTCCCAGACCGCCGGGTGTCGCGCACCCCCTCCAGCGCCTAGCGCGCACATTGGCTGATAATCTCAGTGCACATCACTGAGATCTGCGCAGGGCGACAGGCGGGCGCCTGGTATCCTGCGCTTACGTTTCATTAGCTCCTCGACGAAAGTGGCGCAGCGATGACCAGACTTCTTCTTGTTCCCTTTGACGACGCGGTCGTGTTCCCGGGCATGTCGGTCACACTCGCGGTCGACACCGCCGACGAGGACACCGTCTTCCTCGTCCCCCGGCACGACAAGGAGTACGCGGGCGTCGGCACCGTGGCGACCGTGTCCGACCGTGTCCGTCTCCCTGGCGGAGCGCGTGCCTCGGTCCTCGAGGGCCAGCATCGGGGGATCGCCGGGGCGGCGTCGACGATGCCCGACGGCCGTCTCTATGTCGAGGTCGAGGAGGCCCCGGACCCCACGGGGACGACCTCGCGAGAGGTCCGGGAGCTCGAGCGCGAATACCGTGCCGTGGTCGAGGAGATCCTCGAGCTGCGCGGCGACGACGGCCGCATCGCCCAGTTCCTGCGCTCGATCACCGAGCCCGGCGCGCTCGCCGACACCAGCGGATACTCGCCCGACCTCAACTACGAGCAGCGCGTCCAGCTGCTCCAGACGACGGACATCGAGGCCCGGCTCCAGCTCGCCCTCGGCTTTCAGCGCGAGCGGCTGGCCGAGTTGCAGGTCCGCAAGCGCATCCGCGATGACGTCGAGTCGGGCGCGGAGAAGCAGCAGCGTGAGTACTTCCTGCGCAAGCAGATGGACTCCATCCGCAAGGAGCTCGGAGAGGACGACGCCTCCGTCGTGGAGGAATACCGAACGAAGATCGCCGAGGCGGACATGCCTGAGGAGGTGCGCGAGCAGGCTGAGAAGGAGCTCGGGCGCCTGGAGCGAGTCGGTGAGCAGTCGGCGGAGTCCAGCGTCATCCGGACCTACCTGGACTGGCTCATTGCCGTGCCGTGGGCCAAGCGCTCCGACGAGCGCCTCGACCCGGCCTACGCGCGGGAGATCCTCGACCGCGAGCACGCTGGCCTCGAGGACGTCAAGGATCGGATCGTCGAATACATCGCGGTGAAGAAGCTGCGGGTCGACCGGGGGATCGAAGAGGACAAGCGCTCCGGGGCGATCCTCACCCTGATCGGTCCTCCCGGGACCGGCAAGACCTCCATCGGCGAGTCGATCGCCCACGCGACCGGGCGTGAGTTCGTGCGCATGTCGCTCGGCGGTGTCCGCGACGAGGCGGAGATCCGCGGCCACCGCCGGACCTACATCGGGGCGCTGCCAGGCCGCCTGGTGCGAGCGCTCCGGGACGCGGGCACGATGAACCCGGTGATCATGCTCGACGAAGTCGACAAGGTCGGCAACGACTGGCGCGGCGACCCCGCCTCCGCGTTGCTCGAGGTACTCGACCCGGCGCAGAATTCGACTTTCCGCGACCACTACCTCGACGTCGAGCTCGACCTCTCCAACGTGCTGTTCATCGCCACAGCGAACATGGCCGACACGATTCCCGGGCCGCTGCTGGACCGCATGGAGGTGATCCGCTTCGATGGGTACACGACCTCCGAAAAGGTTGCCATCGCCCGCGGGTATCTGTGGCCGCGCCAGCTTGACCGCAACGGCCTGCGGGCTGAGGAGGTCGAGGTTTCCGACGCGATGCTGGAGAGCATCGTCACCGAGTACACCCGTGAGGCCGGCGTGCGCAACCTCGAGCGTGAGATCGGCACGGTCCTGCGCAAGACGGCGACGCGCATCGCCAGCGGACGGGCCGAGGCCCCCGTGCGGCTCGACCTCGAGAGCGTCCGCGATGCCCTCGGGCGCCAGCGCTTCTTCCAGGAGTCAGCCGTCCGTACCGCGGTGCCCGGCGTGGCCACCGGCCTGGCCGTCACCGGAGCGGGCGGCGACGTCCTCTTCGTGGAGGCGACGTCGATGACCTCCTCCGGGAACGCGGGGGGGCTGACGCTCACCGGTCAGCTCGGCGACGTGATGAAGGAGTCGGCTCAGATCGCCCTCTCCTACGTCCGCGGCCACGCGGGTGACCTGGGCATCGACGCGGCGGCCTTCGAGGGCAAGTCCTTCCATGTCCACGTTCCGGCGGGCGCGATCCCCAAGGACGGACCGTCCGCGGGCGTGACGATGGTGACGGCCTTCACCTCCCTGCTCACGGGGCGTCCGGTGCGCCACACGGTCGGCATGACCGGCGAGGTGACCCTCCAGGGGCGGGTGCTGCCGATCGGTGGGGTGAAGCAGAAGGTGCTGGCGGCGCACGCGGCCGGGCTCACCGAGGTCGTGCTGCCCGAACGCAACCGGGGTGACATGGACGAGGTCCCCGCCGAGGTGCGCGAGGCGATGAGCTTCCACTTCGCCATGACCGTCGACGAGGTTCTCGCAGTGGCCCTCGAGCAGGCTCCCGCCCCGGCCGCAGCCGCGCGGTAGGGTGAGTCGATGTCCGCTACCACGCTTCCCGACAACGAGCAGAAGGTCATCGACGACACCCCGCGTCAGCTGTTCATCGGCGGCCGGTGGGTCGACGGCGAGAATGGCATCGTCGAGGTCGAGGACCCGGCCACCGGCACGACCATCGCCGAGGTCGCCGACGCCTCCCCCGCGGACGCCCGCCGCGCCCTGGATGCCGCTGCGGCGGCGCAGGCCGAGTGGGCCCGCACGCCCCCGCGGGAGCGCAGCGACATCCTGCGGCACGCTTTCGACACGATCATGGCCCGGGCGGACGAGCTCGCGCTGCTCATGACCCTGGAGATGGGCAAGCCGGTGGCCGAGTCGCGGGCCGAGATCACCTACGCGGCGGAGTTCCTGCGCTGGTTTTCGGAGGAGGCGGTCCGCATCGACGGTCGCTACGCAGTCAATCCCAGTGGCGGCAGCCGCCTCATCACGATGCGCCAGCCCGTGGGTCCCTGCCTGCTCATCACGCCGTGGAACTTCCCCATGGCCATGGGCACGCGCAAGATCGGACCGGCCATCGCCGCTGGGTGCACGATGGTCATCAAACCGGCGAAGCAGACGCCGCTGTCGATCCTCGCCCTGGGCGGCATCCTCGCCGACGCCGGCCTCCCCGACGGGGTGCTCAACATCGTCACCTCCTCCTCCGCGGGCTCCGTGATGGGCCCACTGATCGACGATCCGCGTCTGCGCAAGCTCTCGTTCACGGGCTCGACCGAGGTCGGACAGTCGCTGATGAAGCAGGCCTCAGGTGGGCTGCTGCGTCTCTCGATGGAGCTGGGCGGCAACGCGCCATTCATCGTCTTCGAGGACGCCGATCTTGACGCCGCGGTCGAGGGGGCCATCATCGCCAAGATGCGCAACGGCGGTGAGGCCTGCACGGCGGCCAACCGCTTCCACGTGGCCGAGCCGGTGGCCCGCCAGTTCGCGGAGAAGCTCGCCGAGCGACTGGGCGCCATGAAGATCGGTCGCGGCACCGACGACGGGGTCGAGCTGGGGCCGCTCATCGACGCGGCCCAGCGGGACAAGGTCGACGAGCTCGTCCAGGACGCAGTCGGCCGCGGGGCGACACCACTCACCGGGGGCAACGTGCGCGAGGGCCGCGGGTACTTCTTCGACGCCACCGTCCTCACCGATGTGCCCCGGGACAGCCGGCTGCTGCGGGAGGAGATCTTCGGACCCGTCGCCCCGGTCGCCACCTTCCGCACCGAAAATGAGGCGATCGCTGCGGCCAACGACACCGAGTATGGGCTCGTGGCCTACCTGTTCACCTCCGACGTGAGCCGAGCCCTGCGCGTCGCCGAGCGTCTCGACACGGGGATGGTCGGACTCAATCAGGGCCTGGTGTCGAACCCCGCCGCACCCTTCGGCGGCGTGAAGATGTCCGGTTTCGGCCGCGAGGGCGGTCCGGAAGGCATCAACGAATACGTCGAGACCAAGTACGTCGCCGTGAAACTCGACTAGACCGGATCACCGCGGCGCTGCCCGGTGCCGTCAGGGACCGGGCAGCGATCCCACCGCCAGCGGGGCGCTGGAGCCACCGCTGTGGGCCCCGGGACGGGTGAGCCCGTTGGCCACCGAGTCGAGCAGCGTTGCCGCGGTCGCGCCGACACTCGTCACGGTTCCCGCTGCGGTCCGACCCACCGGGCCGGGCAGCCTGGCCACGCCGCCGGCCACCACGGAGCTCGCCCGGCTCACCGTGGTCGCCGTGCCGCGGACCGCGGCCGCCAGGGCGCCCGTCACGCCCGAGGGCGTCGGCGGCAGCGGACGCGGGCCCGGGCTCGACCCGGGCGCCGGTGCGGGCGTACCGCTGCCCCGGGCCGGGGCGCCCCCGCCGGGGTGGCGATGATGGCGGCCCGTCGGAGCGGTGCCCGACGCACGGCCGCCGCCGGCGAGGTGGTGCGAGCCCGACCGTCCGCCCGCTGAGGTTTCTGTTGCCGGCCCGCCGGATCCCACGCCGGGGACGCCGGGCAGGACCGGCGGCAGCAGGGACGCGGCGGCGCTGGCCGGCCGGCCATCGCCGCCGGCCCTCAGGCCGGAGGCCAGGTCGGCGCTCTGGCCGGACAGGCTCGCGGAGGTGGACGGCGAGCTGAGCGTCGGGCCCGCCACGAGCTCGCGCACCGAGTCGAGTCCGGCGAAGCCGCCGGCGAGCCCGACGGCGACGACGACACCCATGAGCGCAGCGGGAAGGAGCAGAGCGACACCGGAGGCTCCGAACACCTGCCTGGCCCAGGACCGCGTGAGATCCATCGTCGCAGTCATGGTAGCCCCGGGGATCGGCGACTGAGGCACACTTGCGCCCATGCAGCGCTTGTCGCTCGGCCGGTCCCTGCGCCTCGCCCTGATCGGACTCACCGTGACGCTTGCGGCGATTGCCGCGCTGGGCGTCGCCGACCTCTACCGCGCTCGTCAGAGTTACGAGGACACGCTGGTCACCAGCTCACAGTTGGCCAGCGCGGCGGCCAACCTGGCCACCGCGTCCGTCGTGCTTGAGACCGTCGCCGCGCAGATCCATGGGCGGCCCACCCGAGCCCAGCGGGAGACCGCCCTGGCCTACCGGGGCGCCGAGCGCCACGCGCTCGCGCTCGCCCGCGGCGATGGTCGCAGCCTCGCGCTCGTGCGTGCGGAGATCAACGCGCCCGGCGCCGCCGCGGCCCTCGCGGCCGCGGCCCGGGTGCAGAACCGCCAGAGTGGCCGCCAGCGGGCCGCTCAGGCTCGTGCGCGCTCGGGTTCCCGCCGCGCCCTCGCGCTCGTCGTCATTGCCGGGGCGATTGCCTTGATGGGTGCCCTCGCCCTGCTCGCCCTGCTCATCCGTGCCATGCGCCGACCGCTGGACGACCTTGTCGAGGCGACCCGCGCCATGGCCGCCGGCGAACTGGGGCGCCGGGTGCGCTCCTCCGGTCCCCGGGAGCTGCGTCAGCTCTCGGAGGCCTTCAACCAGATGGGACAGGACCTGGAGGCGGCCACCACCAGGCTGGAGCAGGAGCGCACCCGGCTGGCCACGGTCATCGCCAGCCTCGGGGACGGCCTCGTCGTCGCCGAGCCCGCCTCGGGCACGATCCTCGCGGTGAATCCGCGCGCCCGTCAGCTGCTGCCCGCGCTGATGGTCGGTCGCCGCCTCGTCGACGTCAGTGACGCGCTCCCTCCGCTGGAACGGCTCGTCGACGCCGAGCACACCATCGAGACCGGCGACCGCACCCTCGTCGTGTCCGCCGCGCACTTGGCCGGCGAGCCGGCCGGCGGTGGCAGCGTCCTCACCATCCGCGACATGACCGAGCGAGCACGGCTCGATCGGGCGAAATCCGACTTCATCGCCACCGCCTCCCATGAGCTGCGTAGTCCGCTCACCTCGATCAAGGGCTTTGTCGAGCTGCTCGCCCAGTCGCCCGGCCAGATGTCCGCCCGCCAGCAGCAGTTCGTCTCGATCATCCTGCGCTCCGCCGACCGGCTCGTCGACCTCGTCAACGACCTACTCGACGTGGCCAGCCTGGAGGCCGAACAGGTGCAGATGCACCGCCGTGCCGTAGACGTCGGCGAGATCGTGCGCGAGCTCGCCGAGTTGATGGGGCCGCGTCTGGCCGAGAAGGCCCAGAGCCTCATCGTGGAGGTCCCCCCGACCTTGCCGCTCGTCCTCGCCGACCCCGGGCGTCTGCGCCAGATCGTGCAGAATTTGCTCACCAACGCACACCTCTACACCGGCGAGGGCGGCGCGCTGCGGATCGCCTGCGATGCCCGCGCGGGGCAGGTGCGCATCAGCGTCGCCGACACCGGTCCGGGCATGGACGCCGGCCAGCTCGAGCACATCTATGACCGCTTCTACCGAGGGGACGAGGATCACGACGCCCCCGGCACCGGTCTGGGCCTGTCGATCGTCAAGTCGCTCGTCGATCTGCATGAGGGTCGCATCGATGTCGCCTCCGAGGTGGGTCGCGGCACGACGTTCCGGGTCGCCATCCCCGCCGCCGGCGCCGACACCCCGGGTCTCATCCCCGCGCTGGAGGCCCTCCGCGGCCGCCTGGTGCTGATCGTCGACGACGAGCGCGAGCTCGCCGGCCTGATCGCGGATCAGTTGCGGCCCTTTGATGTCTCGACCGTCATCGCGGCAAGCGGGGCTGAGGCCCTCGCGCGGCTCGCCGACCAGCGCTTCGACGCGATCACCATGGACGTGCGCATGCCGGAGATGGATGGGGTCGAGCTGCTGAGACGCATCCGCGCGGAACCAGAGCTCGCGGCCGTGCCGGTCGTCTTCGTGTCCGTGTTCAGCGACATGGCCGAACTGGCGGGGGAGTGGATCGTCTCCAAGCCGATCGACGCCGACGAGCTGCGCCAAGTCCTCGGCACCGCGGTGAGCATGGGTCGCAGCCGCGTCCTCATCGTCGCCCGGGACCTCCTACATCACCGACGTCGGCATGACCGGACCCCGTGGGGGCGTCATCGGCGTGGT
>DASSZV010000094.1:0-2024 GCA_035702765.1 Solirubrobacteraceae bacterium | reverse complement strand
AGGTCGGCGATCACGCGGATCTGGCGCGCGTGGGCGGCGTCGATGAGCTGCTTGACGTCTTCGACCGTGCCGTAGTCGGGGTGGACCTTGTAGAAGTCGGCGATGTCATAGCCGCCGTCACGCAGCGGGGACTCGTAGAAGGGCAGCAGCCAGATGCAGTCCACCCCGAGCCACTGGAGGTAGTCGAGTTTCTCGGTGAGCCCGCGGAAGTCCCCGGAGCCGTCACCGTTGGCGTCGAAGAAGCCGCGGATGTGGATCTCGTAGAAGACGGCGCGCTTGAACCACAGCGGCTCGCCCTCGAACCACTGGCTCGTCTGGGCGAAGCCGGGCGCGGTGGCGGCGTCGCTGGCCGTCTCCGCGGCCGTCGCCGGGTCGATGATGTCGGTCATCCCTACAGCACCGCCACGTGGGAGCTGCCGGGCTCCAGGCGGACATAGTTGCGTCCCATCCGCCAAGTGAAGCGTGTGTCGGAGATGACGTCGTGCACGTCAAGCACCGGCGCGGTGCCCAGGTCGGCGGGGATGATGAGCACGCCCTCCTGGGCCCAGAAGGGATTGGTGTTCACCACGCAGATGACGGTGTCGGCGCCGGTGCGCTTGGCATAGGCGATGAGCTGGTCATTCTCGGTCTCCAGCCAGGTGAGGTTGGTGAACTCCTGCAGGGCGGGATGGGCCGCGCGGGTGTGGTTGAGCGTGGCGATGAGCCCCAGCAGCGGGCCCTCGAGCCGACGCTGCTTGGTCTCGTACTTCTCCGAGTGCAGGTACTCCTCCGAGCCCGCGCGCACGGCGACGTTCTCGCAGTTCTCATAGCCGGAGTAGATCCCATAGGACGGGGAGAGCGTCGCGGCGAGCACCAGCCGGGCCTCGAAGGCGGGCCGACCGCCGTGCTGGAGGTACTCGTGCAGGATGTCCGGGGTGTTGGCGAAGAAGTTCGGGCGGAAGTACTCGCGCTCATCCGAGAAGACGAGCTCGGAGAGGTACTGCTGCAGCTCCCACTTGGCGTTCTTCCAGGTGAAGTAGGTGTAGGACTGGGAGAAGCCGACCTTGGCCAGGTGCTGCATGACCCGCCGGCGGGTGAAGGCCTCGGCGAGGAAGATGACGTCCTGGTTGCGCTCATGGACCCGGGCGATGAGCCACTCCCAGAACACCGCCGGCTTGGTGTGGGGGTTGTCCACGCGAAAGACCGTCACCCCGCAGTCCACCCAGCCCAGGACGATCTCCAACAGCGCCTCCCAGAGCTCGCGCCACTGGGGCGTGTCCCAGTTGACGTTGTAGATGTCCTGGTACTTCTTGGGCGGGTTCTCGGCGAACTTCAGGCTGCCGTCGGGACGGCGGTGGAACCACTCGGGATGCTCGCTCAGCCACGGGTGGTCAGCGGAGCACTGGATGGCGAAGTCCAGGGCGATGTCGATCCCGTGCTGGGCCGCCGCCGCGCACAGGGCGATGAGGTCCTCACGCGTGCCCAGCTCGGGGTGGACCGCCTCATGGCCGCCGCTGGCATCACCGATCGCCCAGGGTGAGCCCGGGTCACCGGGGCCGGCGGTGAGCGCGTTGTCGCGGCCCTTGCGGTTGGTGAGGCCGATGGGGTGGATCGGCGGGAGGTAGAGCACGTCGACGCCCAGGGCGGCGAACTCGTCCAGGCGCTCACGCACCCCGGCCAGGCCCCCCCAGGAGCGCGGGAAGAGCTCATACCAGTTGCCGTAGCGGGCGCGCAGGCGGTCGACGCGCACCGGCAGCGGCCCGAGGGTGGCCACCCCGTAGCGCTCGTGCCGGTTCGCGCCCCCGGCCTCGGGGTCCAGCAACGTGTCGAAGTCGGGCTCGTCGGGGTCGATCTCGATCCCCAGCAGCGCCGCGCCCTCGGAGAGCTCGCCAGAGAGGTCGGCCTGACCGGCGGCGCGTTTGCGCGAGATCTCCTGCTGCCAGGTGGCGACGCGGTCAACCCAGGCCTGGATCTCGAACTCCCAGTCCCCGACCTGATCGACCTCGAAGGAGCCCGCCCAGCGCACGCCGTCCTCATGGGCGTCG